>JAUNQW010000014.1:5939-26812 GCA_030535975.1 Atopococcus tabaci
AGAGGGTAAAAAACGTTATTTTGATAATCACCGTAAGTATATTGAAAGAACCTATTCAAAAGAAGTTTTAGTAGCAGGCGCTCAGATTTTATTCAACCTCGATTTAGATGAATTGAAGGCTTTTCATCGCTCTCATGATAATAAAGTGACTGCTGTCTATAAATCATTAGATGCAGGAGATCTAGTCCAGGGAACCAATGTAAAATCCTATGTTTTATCTGAGGAAGATCAAACTCTTCAATCGATGGACGAGATTACAGATGCGATGCTTACAGAAAATGAGCCTGTGAATGCAGGAACAAAAATGATTATTGTGGATACAGATTTTATGATGGACTTTTTAGATTGGGCTGAAGAAAATACAATTCTTGTCTCAGGAGAAAGTATTCTTGACTACGCCTTGTCAACCGGAGTAACTTGCTCAAGTTTTGAATATCAAGGCTATTACGCTTCTATCGAAACGATCGAGAGTTATTATCAAGCAAACATGGATATGCTGGACGCGACTAAATTTAGAGAGCTGTTCTTCAAGCAGGGACCGATTATTACTCGTCCGCATGATGGGGCGCCAAGTTATTTCTCCAAAGAGTCTGAAGTGAGTAAATCTCACTTAGCAACAAATTGTGATGTGTATGGAAAAGTTTTTTCTTCTATTTTATTCCGAAATACATTTGTTGGTGAAAAGGCTCACGTGGAAGATAGTATTCTCATGTCTAATGTTACTGTAGAAGACAAGGCGACAGTGAAGAATGCTATTTTAGATAAAAATGTGATTGTTAAAGCAGGAGTTTCTATTATAGGTGATGCAAACTGCCCTCTGGTGATTAAAAAAGATGCGATTATTTCCGAAGATTTAAAGGCATAAAAGAAGGAGGGTTTATTCATGAAAGTTTTGTTTGCAGCTCCAGAAAGTGCTCCTTTTTTTAAGAGTGGGGGCTTAGGCGATGTTATTGGAGCTTTGCCGATGGAGCTGGCTCGTAATCAGGAGATGGATGTTCGAGTCGTGCTTCCTTATTACACAGTGATGCCGGAAAAGTATAAAAGTCAACTTGAAGATGTGTTTCACTTTGATCTCAATGTCAATGGATGGGAGTCTAAATATTGCGGGATTAAACAGTTAAAATATGAAGGAGTTACCTACTACTTTATTGATAACTTAGAATATTTTGATCGTGAAAATCTTTATGGATACGAGGATGATGGAAAACGTTTTTCATTCTTCTCACTGGCAGTTTTAGAAATATTACAGATTGTTGACTTTATTCCTGATATCTTGCATGTTCATGATTGGCAAACTGCTGTTATTCCAGTCTTGTTAAAAGACAAGTACCGCTGGATTGAGCCTTATAGGGATATCCGTACTATATTGACGCTTCATAACTTGGAGTTTCAGGGCCGTTTTGGACAAGAAGCCCTGGGCCACTGGCTGGGGATCGGATACGAAGCTTTCCATGAGCGGGGACTTAAACAGTATGAAGATGTCAATTTCTTAAAAGGCGGCATGTATTATGCTGACATGGTCACAACCGTCAGTCCTAATTATATGTATGAAATTCAAACTCGCGAATTCGGCTTTGGCCTGGATGGTGTCTTGCGTGACATCAGTTATAAAACGACCGGAATTATTAACGGTATTGATTGGGTGGAATACAACCCCGCTACAGATGAGCAGATAAAAAGTAATTTTGATAAATATCACTTAGATGGCAAGATAGACAACAAGTTGGCTTTACAACATACGTTAGGCTTGGCTGAAGATAAAGATTTGATGCTGATTGGCATGGTGACAAGGCTTACTGAACAAAAAGGAATGCAACTGATAGAAATGATCATGAGCGAATTAATGAAACGTCCTGTTCAATTTGCGATTTTAGGCACAGGTGAGCCAAAATTTGAAAATAGCTTAAAACACTTTAACTGGAGGTATCCAGACCAGCATGCAGCGGTTATTGAATTTGATAGCCAACTGGCTAAAGAAATTTATGCCGGTGTGGATCTGTTCTTGATGCCCTCTGCCTTTGAACCTTGTGGTTTAGCTCAGATGATTGCCATGCGTTATGGAACCTTGCCTCTGGTGCATGAAGTCGGCGGGTTGAAGGATACTGTCGAGGCATTTAATCAATTTGAAGTAAGAGGGACTGGTTTCACTTTCGATAAATTCAACCCGGCTGCTCTTATGAGCGTCATTGATGAAGCATTGCGTGTCTACTATGATTACCCGGAAAACTGGGCAAGTATACAGGAACAAGCCATGTCACAAGATTTCTCCTGGAAATCCTCAGCTCGTGAATATATTGATATGTATAAAAATTTTTCATATTAATTAATACAGCCTATTAAGAAAGACAATTATTTGTTTTTTTGATAGGCTTTCCTTATTGATGTGGACTAAAAAAGGAGAAAAAAATGAATATATCAAAAGAACAATTTAAAGATGATTATCAAAAAGCATTTACTAATATGTATGCTTCGACTTTAGAAGGAGGAAGTTCGACCCAGCAATATACTGCCTTGGGAACCCTTCTGCGTAGTTATGTTGCAGAATATTGGCGAGATGAACGTGAAAGATATATTAAAGAAGGGCAAAAGCAAGTTTTTTATTTTTCGATAGAATTTCTTCCAGGAAAGTTTTTGGAAAATAATGCCAATAACATGGATATATTGGATATTGTCGAGGAAGGCTGCAAGGAACTGGGGTTGGATTTTGATGAAATAACAGCTGCAGAAGCAGAGCCCGCTATCGGAAATGGTGGATTGGGCCGTCTGGCTTCGTGTTATATGGATGCCGGAGCTTCATTGGGCTATCCTCTTCATGGAAATGGGATTCGTTACCGTCATGGTTTATTCAGGCAGAAAATTGTGGATGGTTATCAAGCAGAGCTGCCTGACAATTGGTTGCGTCACAGGAATGCTTGGGAAGTTCGTGATCATAAATCTTCTGTACTCGTCCGATTTGGCGGGAATGTTTATCTGGATGGCTTTCATCCTGTCTATGAAGATACAGATGATGTGGTAGCTGTAGCTTATGATATTCCAATGATTGGCTATCATTTATCAACAGTTAACACCATGCGCTTATGGTCGGCAGAAGTACCGCCGGAAGAAGAAGAAGAAGGTCTGGCTTCTAAGGAGAAGTATGAGGCTGTAGATGAAATTACAGAATTTCTTTATCCAGATGATTCTTCATATGAAGGAAAGCTTTTACGATTAAAACAAGAGTATTTCTTTGTATCAGCCGGCATCCAAACGATTATGAAATCATTCAAGAGATATCAAATATCACCTAAAGATTTATCTGAGAAGATAGCTATTCATATAAACGATACCCACCCAGCCCTCGCTATACCTGAGTTAATGAGAATTTTATTGGATGAAGAAAAATTAACTTGGGACCAGGCCTGGGAAATTACAATTAATACGTGTGCTTATACCAACCATACGGTCTTACGAGAAGCTATGGAGACCTGGCGGTGTGATATGGTGAAAAAACTCATCCCCCGTATTTATATGATTATTGAAGAAATCGATCGGCGCTATGTTGAACAAAATAAACCTATTTATGGAGATGAACTGGTGCAGAGTACTCGTCCGATTCAAGATGACTATCTCCATATGGCTCATTTAGCTATTATTGGTTCTCATTCTGTGAATGGGGTGGCAGGACTTCATTCAAAGATATTGTCCGAAGACGTGCTGCGTGATTTCTCTGAAATGACTCCCCATAAATTTAATAATAAAACAAATGGGATTTCTCAAAGACGCTACCTTCATGTGGCTAATCCAGAACTGCGTGAGCTCATATCAGAGTGTATCGGGGAAGATTGGTTGACGAATCCTGCGAGTATGAAAGTTCTTCTCGCTTATCAAAATGATCAGTCAGTCTTATCTAAATTGGCAGACATTAAGCATCAAAATAAAGAGAAGCTGGCTCAATATATTAAAGAGAACAATGGTATAGAAGTAAATACAGATGCCATATTTGATGTGCTCATCAAGCGGCTTCACGCTTATAAGCGCCAGCATCTGCAACTGCTTCATATTATCCATCTGTACTTTTATCTTAAAGATAATCCACAAGCTGATTTTCAGCCCCGTGTCTTTATTTTTGGAGCTAAAGCGGCTCCAAGTTATGTGTTTGCTAAAGATGTGATTAAAGTCATTAATGAAGTGGCTGAAACAATTAACAATGATCCAGACTGTAAAGATAAACTCCAAGTGGTATTTATTGAAAATTATGGAGCGGCTTTAGCAGAATTAATTATTCCTGCTGCTGAAATTTCGGAACAAATTTCACTGGCCGGGAAAGAAGCGTCAGGTACAGGAAATATGAAAATGATGCTTAATGGTGCATTGACGATGGGGACACTTGATGGCGCCAATGTGGAAATAAATTCCTTTGTCGGGGATGAAAATATGTTCGTTTTTGGCTTAAGGAAAGAAGAAGTAGACAGATACAATGAAAGAGCTTCTTATAATTCTAAGGATTTATACAAGTCAGATGCAAAGATTAAGCGTGTGGTCGATAGTTTAGTTGACGGGACATTCCCCCGCATTCAAATAGAAGGGCAGACGATATATGATCATTTGATTACGCATAATGATGAGTATTATGCCCTAAAAGACTTTCACAGTTTTGTCGAAGCCCAAGAAAAAGCTGCCAAACTCTATAAGAATAAAGACGAATGGAATAAAAAGTCTCTGATTAATATTGCAAACTCCGGTCCTTTCTCCGCTGATTATGCTGTTCAACGTTATGCTTCAGAGATATGGATAGCTCAGCCCAAAGCGATGAGGACTGATAAATCTATTGTCACCAGTCATGACGAACCTATGTAAAGAATTAGAGGAGCAAAGATGGAAAAAGATTTATACTATAACTCATGGGTCAGTGATTACAAATATCCTTTTGGTGCCAGTCACTATAAAAGTAAAGTAGACTTTGCGATACGAGTGGATGATTCCAAGATTACGTCTGTAAAGCTGGTCATGAGAAAAGACCAGGGTCCGACTGATGAAGTGAATCTAATTCCCAGCGGTGACGGATTATATTATAAAGGAACGACCGACTTCAAAGAAGGGCCGGGTTTGTATTTCTATTATTTTAAAATAGAAGATAATCAAGGTATCTTTTACTATGGCAATAACCAAGAAGGTAAAGGCGGAGAAGGCCAAATTTACAGCCAAGAAAACCAAGTCAAGGATTATCAGTTGACGGCCTTCCGTCAAGAAGACCCGATTCCCACTTGGTACCAGGAAGGAGTGGTTTATCAGATTTTTGTTGATCGCTTTGATAATGGGAATGAAGATGGTCGGATAGATTCTCCCAAACCAAACTCGGTTATTTACACCCATAACACACCTGTTCCTCATTATGTTAAAAATGAAGAAGGTGCTGTTGTTCATTGGGATTTTTATGGCCGCAATTTACGTGGGGTGATTAAACGTCTGCCTTATTTAAAAGAAATGGGAATCAGTATTCTTTATCTCAATCCTATTTTTGAAGCTCACTCTAATCATAAATATGATACCGGGGATTACTTTAAGATTGATCCTATGTTTGGAGGGGATGAAGCTTTTGAGGAGCTGCTTCAAGCCTGTCAAGAATCTGATATTAAGATTATTTTAGACGGTGTCTTTAATCATACCGGTGCAGATAGTAAATATTTTAATAAGTTTGGCCAGTATGATTCTTTAGGTGCTTATCAATCCAAGAAGAGTCCTTATTATGATTGGTATTTCTTCAATGACCATCCAGATGATTATGAGGGGTGGTGGGGAGACCTTAACCTTCCGCGGATCAATAGTAAAAATAAAGAAGTTCAGGAATTTTTTTACGGACAGCAAGAATCGGTCGTTCCCTATTGGATGCGAAAAGGAATTGCAGGCTGGCGAATTGATGTAGCGGATGAATTGACCGATCCTTTCTTACAAGGTCTGCGTCAATCTATGGATCAGATTAACCCTGATACGCTTTTAATAGGTGAGGTATGGGAAGATGCCAGTAATAAAATTTCTTATGATCACCGCCGGGAATATATTCATGGCGGCATTCTCCATGGAGTGATGAACTATCCTCTGCGTGAAAATATATTGGACCTATTAAATGAGGAGATAACAAGTCAGGAATCTGTTACACGACTTTTTCAGCTTAAAGAAAATTATCCCCGATCTGCTTTTTATAACAACTTTAATCTGCTGGGAAGTCACGATACAGTACGTGTGATGACAGCTTTAGATCGTCAGATTGAAAAAGTACAGCTGGCTTATCTCTTTCTTTTCTTGACACCCGGTGTTCCCGTCATTTATTATGGTGATGAAGCAGGGTTGGAAGGGGAGGAAGACCCAGATAATCGTCGTCCTTTCCCTTGGGAGAGAGAGGACAAAGAAATCCGTCATTTTATTATCAATTTGGTGGAATTTCGTAAGAAACATCCTGAATGTATAAGAGGAGAATTTGTACCTTTCTCTGCCAATCAAATCGCAGGTATCATCCGCTACATCGACGATGAAACTTGGACAGTTGCCTTGATCAACACTGGTTCTGAATCTGCGAAGCTGTCTCATGATGACTTATTTGATCCCAGTCATTTTGGCATCCAGGCCTATTTAGCAGAACGTATGATTGAAGAAATTTCTGTAGAAGCCAATTCTTTTAAAGTTTTTACAAGTCGAGAAGGAGAATCCTATCTCTAAGCAGCAGTATGTAAAAAACCAGTTTTTTTAAAACTGGTTTTTTAATTTGAGAGAACTGGAAGGACTTTTATTGAATGTTTGTGCTTTTCCTTTAAATTGCGTATAATTTTATAGTGTGAGAAAGAGGAAAGAGATGGCACAATTATTTTTTAAATACGGCGCTATGAACAGCGGAAAATCAATCGAAATATTGAAAGTTGCAAATAACTATGAGGAACAAAACAAGCGGGTCCTTTTATTTACAACTGCAACTGATAATCGTTCAGGTGTCGGTATTATATCTAGTCGAATCGGCTTATCTCGTAAAGCTGAAATCATCTATGAAGATACCGATATCTATGAGGATGTCCTGGCGGATGAAAATCAAGTTTCTTATGCATGTCTTATGATAGACGAAGCTCAGTTTCTGACTAAAAGTCATGTCCTGCAGCTGACGCGTATCGTGGATAATCTCGATATACCTGTCATGGCTTTCGGCTTGAAAAATGATTTTAAGAATGACTTATTTGAAGGTTCAAAAGCTCTTTTAATCTATGCTGAAAAAATCGAAGAAATTAAAACGATCTGCTGGTTCTGCCACAAAAAAGCTATCATGAATATGAGAGTAGATAATAATGGAAAGCCCGTATACGAAGGTGAACAGATCCAAATTGGAGGGAACGAATCTTACTATCCAGTATGTCGTAAGCATTATTTTAACCCTCCTCTGGATGATATGTAAGAAGGGCCATTAAGAAAGAAGTGAAATAGATGTTTGAAACATTAGAAAGTATTGAACAGCGTTATGAAGAGATTACTGAAATGATGAGTGATCCGGAGATCATTAACGATACAGAGCGCTTCATGGCTCTTAGTAAAGAAGAAGGAGAATTGAGAGAAACTGTAGCAAAATTCCGTGAATATAGAGAAGTCAAAGAAGAGCTAGAAGGAACTAAAGAGATATTGGATGATTCCTCTATCGATGCAGAGATGAAAGAATTAGCTCAGATGGAAAATGATGAACTAGCTGAAAAAGAACAAGCTCTTGAAGGTGAGCTTCAAATTTTATTATTACCTAAAGATGAAAATGATGATAAAAATATTATCATGGAAATCCGCGGTGCAGCCGGAGGAGATGAGGCACAGATTTTCGCAGCTGACCTCTTGAGAATGTATACTCACTATGCTGATAAGCAGGGGTGGAAAGTTGACCTGATGTCTGCCAGCCAAAATGATGTCGGCGGCTATAAAGAAGTTACTCTCATGATAGAAGGAAGCAGCGTTTATTCAAGATTGAAATTTGAAAATGGTGCTCACCGAGTTCAACGTGTGCCGGAAACCGAATCTCAAGGACGGGTACATACATCTACAGCCACAGTTGTTGTTATGCCGGAAGCGGAAGAAGTTGATTTCGATCTGGATATGAATGATGTACGTATTGATATTTTCCGCGCCTCAGGAGCAGGGGGTCAGCATGTTAACGTGACGGATTCCGCTGTGCGTATGACTCATGACCCGACTGGGATTGTGGTCTCTATGCAGGATGAGCGTTCCCAAATTAAAAACCGTGAAAAAGCAGAACGCTTATTACGTGCCCGGGTAGCAGACCATTATCAAAGTGAGGCTCAGGCAGAGTACGATGCTACTCGTAAAACTGCCGTAGGAACAGGTGACCGGTCTGAGCGTATCCGTACCTACAACTATCCACAGAGCCGTATGACGGACCACCGCATTAATTATACTTCTTCGCGCTTAGAAAGTATTATGAATGGTGAATTAGATGAAATTATCGATCAGTTAATTTTAGTTGAGCAGCAAGAAAAAATGGAGCAGTTCCAACATGGACTCTAAAGCTCAACTACAAGACTGTCAGAGTATCCAAGAAGTCCTGGACAGGGCTTCTTCTTTTTTAGAACAAAACCGACAAGAAACTTATATTGCCCGATGGTTGTTGAGGGAACGTTTTGATATCAGCCAGATGGATATTATCCTGAATAAAAAAAGACTTACCCCAGAAAACCTCAGTCAGTTGGAAGAGGATCTGGAACAGGCGGCTGAGGATTATCCTGTTCAATATATAGTGGGGCATTCATGGTTTTATGGTCGATCATTCAAGGTCGACGAGAGAGTATTGATTCCCCGTCCTGAAACAGAAGAGATGGTAGATTTAATTTTAAAAAATCATGATTCCTCAAACCAAGATGTTCTGGATATTGGAACGGGGAGCGGGGTAATTGCTGTCAGTTTAATGGCTGAGCGACCGTGTTGGAATGTCACTGCCTCTGATATTAGCCAGGGTGCATTAGATTTAGCTGCTAAAAATGCCAGGAATTTAGATACTCATCTAAATTTTGTAAAAAGTGACCTCTTTAATAATTTAAAGGATCAAAAATATGATTTGATTGTTTCTAATCCTCCTTATATTTCTCCTGAAGAATGGGATATAATGGGACATTCAGTGAGAAAATATGAGCCGAAACTTGCGCTTTTCGCAGAGTCAAATGGTCTAGCTGTTTATGAAAAACTAGCCCGGGAATTACCTTTTCATTTAAATAAGAAAGGTCAGGTGTATTTGGAAATTGGCTATACCCAGGGATCGAGCGTCAGGCGCGTGATGCAAGAAGCCTTTCCAGGAGCAAGAGTTGAAATTATACAGGACTTAGCCGCTAAAGACCGAATCATCCACGTTGAATTATAGATATCCACAAGCTTATCCACAAGATAGTGCTGTTGGGGATAAGTTGTCCACAGCTTGTTGAAAAGAAGTTGAAAATAACTTCTGTTAGTGATCCTGCTGTGAAATACTTTGTGTAAAGAAATTAGGTGAAAGAATGAAAACCGAATATTTATCGATGAAAGAAATTGAAAGAGCAGCCGGATGGATTCAAAAAGGAGAAACAGTTGCTTTCCAAACTGAAACTGTCTACGGCTTAGGAGCGGATGCGACTAATAAAAAGGCGGTTCAAAAGATTTATCAGGCAAAAGGGCGTCCTTCAGACAATCCACTCATCATCCATGTGGCGCGACGGGCCCAGGTTTTAGAATATTGTGAAGACATTTCCCCACAAGCCAAGATGTTAATGGACGCTTTTTGGCCCGGTCCTTTAACTCTTATTTTGAAAGCTCAAAAAAATAAATTAGCAATACCTGTAACAGCGGGTCTAGATACAGTAGGCATACGCTTTCCTGCAACAGAAGCCGCTCAGAAACTCATCCGATTAGCTGGCGTACCTCTTGCGGCTCCAAGTGCCAATACTTCAGGCAGGCCCAGCCCTACTACAGCGCATCACGTTTTACATGATTTGGACGGTAAGATTGCCGCAGTACTCGATTCCGGCCCTGCTCAAGTCGGCTTAGAATCAACCATTGTAGACCTGACAGCGGGCTCTGTGCCTGTTATTTTAAGACCGGGCGGGATAAGTCGTGAAGCTGTTGAAGAAGTGGTCGGCCCGGTCTCTGTTTCAAAACCAGATTTACAAAAGTCGGACATAGCTAAAGCTCCGGGTATGAAATACAAACATTACGCTCCGGATGAAGATTTGTTCATTGTGGATGGACCTGAAGAAGATTGGAGAGAAAAAATACTCGACTTAAAGGATGAAGGACAGCAAGTAGGTATTATTGCTAATGAAGACTTAACTGCAGAGCTAGGTTCGATTATTCAAGCCAGTTACTCTTTAGGAAGAAAAGGAGATGCAGAGTCCGCTGCCTCCCGGCTCTTTGATGCCTTGCGTCACTTTGAAAAGACAGGTGTTACTGTTATCTTGGCAGAAGCTTATCCTGAAACAGGCCTGGGCCTTGCTTATATGAACCGATTAGATAAGGCAGCCGATCATCGGTATTTATAAATTTATTAAAAAGGGTCTTCTCATTTAGAAATGAAAATGGAAGACTCTTTTTATTCATTACGAAAACCAATAAATGAGATGTACTTATTAGAACAACTAAGAGCAGACTGGAAGCAAATTTGAGATAATAAATAAGGATTACAATTATAGCGTTCAGAAGAATACGAAGGGACGGATATATTTTATATGACTAATGAGAACATCGTTCTTTTTGATAATATCGCAGCTGCGTGTCTTTCCAATATGACTTATGCTCAATCAGAAGCAACAGCCGAAAATATAGCGAAAAAGTTAATCCATTCCTCTCGTCTCTTTCAGCACAGAGATGTCACTCTTATTTACAGCTCTAAAGGGATTGCACTTCCTCTGGGAGCTCAGATAAAAGAAAATGACTCTTCACCTTCATCGATGACTCACTACCCGGTCGATGATATTAAAGATATGGATCAGCTTGATTTTTCTAAAGCCTCTTTTGCTAATAATGAACGAAATCAAGTATTATATGAAGCAGCCCAGCTCCTGGATCAGGAAATTGGTAAAGAAGCTCGGATTCGTCTTTCTATTGGGGGACCTTTTACCGTTGCCGCTCATATTTTATCTCCTGATCAGATGATGAAAAGTATGTTGAAGAATAAAAAAGAGCTTCACCAGCTGATTGAGCATTGTCTGAATATACAAATGGAAGTGGTCGATCATTTTTCTCAAATAGAGTCTCTCATCTTCCATGTGGCAGATCCTATGGCATCGAGTGATTTGATCAGTCCAAAGTCTTATCGAGAGTTTGCACTTCCATATTGTAAACAGTTAGTGGATAAAATACATTCTTACAACAAAGAAGCCACCCTGCATATTTGTGGTGATACGCTTAAAATTCTACCCGCTATGCTTGAAACAGGAGCAGATGTTTTCAGTTTAGATCAGGCTGTTGATTTAGAAAAAGCGAGTCAAATTTTGGGTGGGGAAGCTGCTATTTTAGGGAACGTTGATCCTGTTAATATACTGAGAGACGGCAGCAGTGAAGAAATCGAGCGTGCGGTGAGGGAGGTGGTAAGCCAAGTGGGTAATCATCCGGGAGGTTTTATTTTAGGTCCCGGCTGCGATATTCCTTATGATACGCCGGAGGATAATCTCCATCTTTTCCTTAAGTTTGGTCGAAAGTATATCCAAGGTAAGTTATAAAACTGCTTTGCAGATTATAAAAAAATGTAAAAGGGGAGAACAATGAAAAAAATTATGAAGTCATTATTTATGTTGTTTGCTGCGATATTTGTTTTAGGCGCTTGCGGTAATGGTAATGGGGACACAAGTTCAGAAGACACTGAGTCCAGTGATGCTGTTGAGGAAACAAGTGAATCAACAAGTGAGGAAACGGAAACATCTTCAGATGATGAAGAAGTTGCTTTACAATTCTTAATGCCAGGTTACGATGAGGGGTATCTAACAGAAGAGATGGATGCCGCTATTGAACAATATGAAGAGGAAAACCCAAATGTTACAGTAGAAATCGTTTCTGCGGGCTGGGATGATTTGAACAGCCGTATTGTACAGCTGTATCAAGCTGGAGAAGCTCCAGACATGATGATGATGGGTTCACGCTCTATCCGTCAATTTGCTGAAGAAGGTGTGTTAGAAGATTTAGGTTCGTATATGACTGATGAATACTTAGAAACACGGATTGATAATGTGATGGAGTCTGCACAAGTAAGTGGAACACAATATGGTATCCCACTCGCTTTATCTTCACGTGCATTATTCTACCGCTCGGACTTAATTGATCAAGCTCCTGCGAATTGGGAAGAATTATTGGAAACTGCTGAAACAGTTTCTGCAGAAAATGATATGTATGGATTTGCTATACCAACAGACCTGGGTAACGGTGCTCACGAATTAATGAGCTTTATCTACCAAAATGAAGGTTATGTTGTGGATGAAAATGGAGAATTCACTATTAATTCCGACGCTAATGTTGAAACATTAGAATACTTAGCCCTCTTTAATGAGCAAGACGGAGTTATTCCGAATGTTGTTGAAACTGACCGCGATGAACAAGTTCAAATGTTTAACAACGAGGACTTAGCAATGTATATTTCAGGATCATGGGATAAAGAAGAGTTAGACACCGGCGGCTTAGATTATGGTGTGGTTGAATTACCAGAAGGTGACACAAAGGCTGTAAACTTGGTGACAGACTCTTATGGTATTTCTTCAATTTCTGAAAATAAAGAAGCAGCATGGGATTTTATCGAATTTATGGGTACAGAAGATATCCAGCGATCAATCTCTGAAGCTTACAACTGGATGCCGGTAACTCAGGCAGAACTGGATGATGAGCGTTTCCAGGATGACTTTATGCAGCCTTTCCTTAACATCATGGAATATGGTGTGGCAGAGCCGGCTGTGCCTAACTGGGATCAATTTAATGAATCTTTCTTGATTGCTGTCCAAAAAGGAGTCAGCGGACAAGCATCAGCTCAAGAAGCTTTAGATACAGCTCAAGAGGAGGTTACTCAATAGAATGGATAAACGACGTACGGTTACACCTTATTTAATGATGTTACCTGCGGTCGTATTGTTATTAGTTTTATATGCCATTCCAATCGTAACGACTGTCATTCAATCGTTTAGTGAAGTTAATTTACTAACTAATACTCAAGAATTTATAGGTTTGGCCAATTACGGCCGAACCTTTTCTAATTCAGGGTTCTTTGACACACTAAGCATAACAGTACGTTACACGGTGATCACCGTCCTGTTTAAAATGGGCTTTGGTTTTTTATATGCTTACTTTTTAAGCACAGATATTTATCTGAAAAAGCCTCTCAGATTTCTAATGCTGCTGCCTTGGGCTATTCCCCAGGTAGCAGTAGGTACACTGTGGAATTGGATGTTGGACGGACAGTACGGCTATGTTAATTATTATTTGATGCAATTGGGACTGATCAACGAGCCGATATCATTTTTAGCAGAACCGGTAAGTGCTTTTTTATCAGTCGCTTTCGTAGATGCCTGGGTGGGCATTCCTCTGATAGCTCTAACTTTAATATCCGGTTTTGAAGCCATTCCTAAGTCTTTATATGAAGCAGCTAAAATTGACGGAGCAAATGCTTTCCAGCAGTTCCGCGATGTGACTTTACCAGGAATCAGGAATGTGTTTATTTCTTTGTTGACCTTAGTGACTATCTGGACCTTTAACTCTTTCAATATTATCTGGGTATTAACACAGGGAGGGCCTATGCGCAAAACAGAAACTTTGATGATCAGAATATACCGTGAAGCCTTTTCTAACTTTGATCTAGGGATCAGTGCCACCCTGACTATGGTTGCAGTTACTATACTCACCCTACTAACCTTGGTATATATGAGAATAGGACGTAATCGTGATGAATAATAAAACTCAAAAAATCATTCGAACAATCATAGCTCTTATTCTTGTCTTTTTACTTATCTTTCCAGTTTTTATTTTGCTGAATTCTTCTTTACAAACTTATGAACAAATACGGTCTTGGCCGCCTCAATGGTTTACTAATTTACAATGGAGTAACTTCGTAGACATTTTCCAGGGGAACCAAAATATACTCCGGCCGCTGCTCAACAGTCTTTATGTCTCTACTTTAACGATGATTTTATGTGTCATTGTAGGATCACTAGCCTCCTATGCTGTTTCAAGATTTAACTTTAAGGGAAATAAAGCTTTTTTGATGGCGGTTATCTTAACTCAGATGTTCTCGCCGGTTATCTTAGTCACCCCTATGTATACAATTTTTAGAGATTTGAATTTACTTAATTCATTAAACGGCTTAGTGATTGCTAACACCGCCACTGCTTTACCTATGAGTATTTGGCTTTTATACTCTTTCTTCACTCAAGTTTCTAAAACTTATGAGGAAGCAGCTTGGATGGATGGTTCCAGTCGATTACAGGCCATAAAAAATGTAGTTATCCCCATTTCTATGCCGGGTATTATTACAGCTGGTCTGTTTGCTTTTATCACTGCCTGGGGGGATATTGTTTTTGTTCAGTCTTTCATAACCAATGCCGATCTAAGAACAATGTCGCTCGCCCTATTGAATTTCCAAGACTTATATAAAACAGCGTATGAACTACAGATGGCCGCATCGGTTGTTTCGAGTATACCTACTGTGATTATTTTCTTAGCGATTCAGAAGTATCTTGTTCGAGGCATGTCAAATCAAGGGTTGAAAGGGTAGAGTTATGGGTAAAATTATTTTAGAAAATATATCAAAAACTTATAATGATGAGCATTATGCCGTTAAAGACATCAGTCTGACGATAGAAGATGGAGAATTTATTATTTTTGTAGGACCTTCGGGTTGCGGAAAATCCACAACTTTAAGAATGATTGCTGGTTTAGAGTCTATCAGTGAAGGGAAATTGTATATTGATGATCAAGAAATGAGCAAGGCAAGTCCTAAAGATAGAGATTTATCGATGGTCTTCCAAGACTTTGCTCTTTATCCTAATATGACGGTCTACAAAAATTTACAATATCCGTTAAAAATGCACAAAGTGGATAAGGATGAAGCTGATCAAACAATTCATCGCGTAGCAAGTTTATTAGGATTGGATAGTTTATTAGATCGTAAACCCAGTCAATTATCCGGCGGGCAAAAACAAAGGGTTGCTCTGGGTCGGGCTATCGTCCGTCAGCCGAAAGCTTTCTTGATGGATGAGCCTTTGTCTAACTTAGATGCTAAGCTGCGGGTTGACATGCGCTATGAGATATCTCAACTCCATCAAACCTTAGATACAACTGTTGTTTATGTTACTCACGATCAAACAGAAGCTATGACTATGGGAGACCGCATTGTCGTGATGAATCATGGGAATATTCAACAAGTAGGAACACCAGCTGAAATATATAATAGACCTCAAAATCTTTTTGTTGCTGAATTTATAGGAACTCCAAAAATTAATATATTTAATAAAGAGTTATCAAATGGGCAGGTAGATTGGTCTGGCCAGCAGCATATTCTAGTTGATGCAGAGGATCAAGAAGTCCTTGTTGGAGTGAGACCTGAGAATCTTAAGCTGCGTCCGGGTAAGAGCTATACTGTTAAAATGATTGAGAATCTGGGGAGCGAGCAGCATATCTTTTTGGACGGCGAAGACAAGCAAGTTGTAGCTCAGGTGGCTTATGATGACGATATTCAAATAGGTGAGCAATACGAACTTACTATTATTAAGCCGGAGCGAGTCAATGTGTTTTCCGCTGAAAGCCAGGAATCTATTAACTTCTAGGAGAATGATGATGACGAATAAGCAAAGTAGATATTTAGCGATTGACATCGGGGGAACTTATATTAAATCCGCATTTTTGGATGAGGAGGGACGCATCATCGAGCGCTATTCTTCTATCTCGACGCCCTACGATAAAAAGCAGTATATTGATACGATCTTTGAAATCGTGGAACAGACAAAAGAAAAGCCCGCAGGAGTAGCTGTCAGTACGAGTGGCATCATCGATAATGATACGGGAACTTATCTTCAATCAGGCAGCTTCCCTTTTATGATAAGCGAAAATTTAAAAGATTTGATTGAAAGCAAATATAATCTTACCGCTTCCGTTGTCAATGATGGCCAAGCAGCTCTTTATGGCGAGATGTGGAAGGGGAAATTAAGGAAACAAAGAAACGCTCTATTAGTTACCATAGGAACAGGTATTGTGGGCGGTCTATTGATAAATGGCCAGCCTTATTTAGGTGCCCATGGAATGGCGGGAGAATTGAGTTCGATTACACAAGATGAAAAAGAAGGCTATTTCCCTGTGAAATATTCTTCCACGCATTTTATAGAAAGAGCTTCTCAAATAATTGGCTTAGATGAGCCGGATGGGCAGGAAGTATTCAGGAATCTTTACCAGGGAAAGCAGGATTTAGATCAGCTGTTTACCGACTACTGCTATCTGGTCAGCCTCTTACTGTTTAATCTTCAAGTCACATTGGATCCGGAGTTAATTGTTATCAGCGGGGGAATCAGCAATCAAGAAATATTTATAGAAGAACTTAGAAAACAATGCGATATAATTTATAAGAATAAATCCGAAGCGTATTTAGGGCCCGGACACTTAAAGATAACAGCAAGTGCTTTTAGAAGCGATGCTAATTTATTAGGAGCTCTATACTTTTATAAGACAAAATACGAATCGGAATAAAAGGAGCAGCATAAATACATGGTAAAAAGAATGTTAGCGTGGGACGCAGTGGATTTTGAAAATATGAATAATGAAGATTTCTTGCAGGCTATTCGCGCGTCAGAGGGCAGAATAATTCTGTCAGAAGTCAACGGGGGAGTGGATCCCACACCCTTTAATGTGACGAATGCAGAAATTGCCCGTGCCTTTTCAGCAGATTTAATCTTGTTAAATAAATGTGATGTGCAGAATATTCAAATCGGTGCTTTACCGGATACGGATGATCCTATCCGCCTGCTGAAAAGATTAACCGGCCGGCCGGTGGGTGTAAATTTAGAGCCTATTGACACCTCCGGCAGAACTACCCACCAAGTCGATGAAATTGCTGAAGGACGTAAAGCCACTCTTGAGAATTACCGGAGATGCAATGAGTTGGGATTTGATTTCTTACTCTTGACCGGAAATCCTTTTTCCGGGGTCTCTAATCGTATGATAGCTGAAGCTATCAAATTAGCTCGACAAGAGTTCAAAGGAGTTCTCATGGCAGGAAAAATGCATGATGCAGGTTTTGACGATGAAATCTTTGACTATCCAATCGTCGATGATTTTATTGATAATGGCGCAGATATCATTCTATTTCCATCACCCGGCACTAAGCCAGGCGTCTCTCTTGAAGACCTCCGTTTGATGACCCGTCACGTGCAAAGGCGTGGTAAATTAGTAGTGGGTGCGATTGGAACCAGTCAGGAAGCCAGTTCAAAAGAAACGATTCGTCAAATCGGATTGTGGAATAAAATAGCTGGTGTTGATATTCATCACATTGGTGCCACAGGTTACGCAGGTATGGCCCCTTATGAAAATATTTATGAACTTTCTCTGGCGACGCGCGGGCTCAGACATACCGTGCGGATGATGTCAGTCTCTAATGACCGGGGAAGGGAAACTAACAAGTAGACCTCTACTTGTTTTTTTATAGATAAAATAACTTCTAAGATTAATAAAAGCTTATTATTAATGATCTTTCTGGTAAAATATATGTAAATATAAATAGAAAGTGGGGATGTTATGCGCATAGGATACCAAGGGATTCCCGGCTCTTACAGTGAATCCGCAACCCTCCAATACCTCAAGTTGAAACAAATTCGCTCGGAGGATGCTGAATTAATAGGGATGGATACTTTTATCGAAAGTACGAATAAACTGCTGGCAGGAGAGATAGATTTGGCGGTCATGCCTATCGAAAATTCAACAACGGGTCTCATAACACGTACTTTAGATCTATTCAGATATCAACCGGTTGCAGCTTCAGAAGAAATATATGAACATGTTCAGCATACTCTATGGGGAGTGGAAGGGAGTCGCATTGAAGATCTGGAAGAAGTATACTCTCATCCGGAAGCTCTCTCCCAGACAGTTGATTTTTTTGAGACACACTCCCATATTCAACCGGTCACTTATATTGATACGGCTCAGAGTGCTAAATACATCAAAGAGCTTGATGATTCAAGCAAGGCGGCTTTAGCCAGTCAAAGAGCGGGGGAGCTTTATCAGCTGACTCCTTTAAGAAGAGGTATTCAGGCAGAAAAAACAAATACTACCCGCTTTTTCGTCATGGAAAAAATAGATGAAGAGACAGCGATAGGTGATTTTCTAACGGAAAACATAAAGAGTTTTCCTGAGCGCACGCGCATGATGCTTTATGTAGAAACAGCACATAAGCCGGGAGCACTGGCTCAACTGCTCAACACTTTTAATTTATTCAACTGTAACTTAGAAGGCCTTGATGCCCGGCCTATTAAAGACAAGCCTTTTAACTATGGCTTTTTTATCGAAGTGGATTTAGCGGAAGTGTCTATCGATCCCACGATACTTTGGAAAACATTAGAACATTCGACCGAATATATCCAGCTGATCGGCCTGTTTGAGCCCAAGCAGCTGCTGATAAACTTTTTATAAACATTAGCTATTTTTCAGCTGATTATGTATAATCAGCTTGTTTGAGTAGAAATTAGAAGGGGAGCGGTAATTATGGAAAACGTAACAGTATTGGACCATCCATTAATACAACATAAATTAACAATTATTCGAGATAAAAACACAGGAACAAAAAGTTTTAGAGAAGTTGTTGATGAAATAGCTCGATTAATGGCTTATGAAATTACAAGAGACATGCCTTTAGAAGATGTAGAAGTAGAAACTCCTGTCGCTAAAGCAATGATGAAACAAATTTCGGGTAAAAAAGTAGCTTTGATACCTATTCTAAGAGCGGGATTAGGTATGGTTGACGGGATGTTAGATTTAATTCCGGCTGCTAAAGTAGGGCATGTAGGATTATACCGTGATCCTGAAACTTTAGAAGCAGTAGAGTATTTTGTCAAATTACCTTCTGATATTAGTGAACGTCAGCTGCTGGTTTTAGATCCAATGTTAGCAACAGGTGCTTCAGCCATCGCTGCAATTGATGCTTTGAAGAAGCGTGGAGCAGATTCTTTGAAATTTGTGTGTCTTGTTGCAGCGCCGGAAGGGGTAGAAGCGCTAAGAAAAGCTCATCCTGATGTGGATATTTATCTTGCCGCCCTAGATGAAAAATTAGATGAATCTGCTTATATCGTTCCGGGCCTGGGAGATGCGGGCGACCGTTTATTTGGAACTTTATAAAATAAGTAGAAAGCATAAAAAGAGTTTATCCAAAGTGTTTACGGGTAGGCTCTTTTTAGATATTCCTGATGGCTACATTTGTAGTATTAATTTTATTTTATGATAGAATGAGGTATGAAGTGAGATGATGAATCAAATAGCGATCCAAGCCATAATAAAGATAATTTTAGACTTCCTATGTATTTTTTTGACATTCTGGGCCATTAGAGGTGTTCGAACTGAGGTATGGTTGAAGAAGAACCACACGACTCAAGGTCAGATTCTTTATATATTTGTTTCGATAGCGCTAGGTTATAATGTCAGCAATTTTATTTTTGGTTTGATTACATCTTCTCGTAATTTAATTTTCCTGTTTGAATAAATTGAAAACATTAAAAAAATTCGGAGGCAGTACGAGATGGATACTATTGTTATACAGGGCGGACAACCACTAAGGGGTCAAGTTAAAGTAGAGGGTGCAAAAAATGCCGTACTACCTATTATAGCCGGTGCGATACTCTCTCAAGAAGGCACAATTACTTTAGACAACACACCAATCTTAGCAGATGTATTTAATATGAAAAAAGTGTTGAATCATTTAAATGTTTCAACTTATTTTGATACAGAGAATAATCAATTAAAAATTAAGTCGTCAGAGACTGTTTATTCTGACACACCCTATGAATTTATGATTAAAATGCGTGCTTCTGTTATAGTAATGGGACCATTACTGGCCCGTAATGGCTATGCAAAAATAGCGATGCCGGGTGGATGCGCTATTGGATCACGTCCGATTGATCTGCATCTTAAAGGTTTTGAAGCCATGGGTGTGGATATTGAAGTAACTAATGGTTACATCATAGCTCAAGCTGATGAGCTGAAGGCTGCCGATATTTATTTGGATTTTCCAAGTGTGGGAGCGACTGAAAACATTATGATGGCGGCCACGATGGCTAAAGGAACAACAATTATCGAGAATGTGGCCCGTGAGCCGGAAATTGTTGATTTGGCTAATTTTCTCAATAAAATGGGAGCGGATATTAAAGGTGCTGGTACAGAAACCTTAAAAATTAAGGGTGTTGAACGCTTGACAGCTGCTCAACATGCTATTATACCGGATCGCATTGAAAGTGGTACTTTTGCAGTAGCTGCAGCGGCTACGCAGGGAGACGTAACTATTGATGGATTTATTATTGATCATAATAAGCCTTTAGTTTCAAAACTAAGAGAAATGGGCGTAAAAATCACAGAAGTAGATAACGGCATCCATGTTCAAGGTCCGAAAAAATTAAAAGCAACTAATGTAGAAACATTACCTTATCCCGGTTTCCCAACAGATATGCAGTCACAGATGACCGTTCTTCAAGCTTTAGCTGAAGGAACAAGTATTATGAAGGAAACAGTTTTTGAGAACCGCTTCATGCACCTTAAAGAATTGGAAAGAATGGGCATTGAATATACGGTTGATGGAAACTCTGCTATTATTAATGGCGGATCTCAAATGCAAGGAGCTCAAGTTACTTCAACGGATTTAAGAGCTTCGGCAGCCTTAGTTATTGCAGGTT
>JAUNQW010000043.1 GCA_030535975.1 Atopococcus tabaci
TCATAAGAAAGATTGGGAGGAATCACATGAATCGTTTATTAGAATTCCAGACTCGTGAAGATTTAATGTTGGTTGAAAATCAATTATCTAAAAAAAATGTGGCATGTAAGCTGGCCGCTAGTCCCGCACTGATCAAAAGAGGCTGTGGTCTATCCTTAAAGTTTAACGCTGAAGATGTGGCTGAGGTAATGTCTATCATGGCAGACTTAACTATCAGACCCAGCTTTGAAATCTATGAAAATATTCGAGATGCTGCAGGAAGATCTATCATAAGAAAGCTTGCTTCATCCATTAAACAATAGAATAACTGCCGTTTAAGAAATGAACTCTCAAAGGAGAGTTTTTTTCTTTTAAAAACTTCATGAATGCAGGGAGATTAGAAGTAAGATGGGCAGGATGGCTAGTTAACGCTGGTTTGGATAAAATAAAAATGGATTAGTAGCTTCTAAAGAAGACACGACTGTTAATTTCCAAAAATTTATTCGGCAATATTCTTGAATACCGGTCACATTGCAAGTATAATTACAAACGAAACAACATAAAGCGAACTATAAAAGATTAAGGCAAATAAATGTTCGTATATCGTCGGTAGATCACTCATTGAATTAAAATTCAGAAAAGAGGACAAAAACATGCTGGTTTATCAAGGGAAAACAAAAGACTTACATAAAGACTCTGAAGGTAACTATTATTTTCAATTTAAGGATGACGTCACAGGTAAAGATGGCGTATTTGATCCAGGTGAAAACCAAGTAGGCGCTACTATGGAAGGTTCTGGAAAAAGTAATGTCATTGTCTCAACCTTTTTCTTTGAATTATTAAAAGAAAAAGGTATACCCACGCACTTTGTTTCTTCAGATGCAGAAAACAGCACGATGCAGATTAAACCTGCCACTGTTTTTGGTGAAGGGTTGGAAGTTATTTGTCGCTTTAAAGCTGTGGGCTCTTTTGTTCGCCGTTATGGAATGTACGTTGAATCAGGAACTGACTTGGACAGCTATGTAGAATTTACATTAAAAGATGATGACCGCCAAGATCCATTAATTACGCAAGATGCTTTAGAGCAATTAGGTATCTTAAAAGATGGAGAATATAACAGATTAAAAGAACTTACAAAAGACATTTCAGAAATTCTTAAAGAAGCTTTAGCCGAAAAAGACTTAGAATTATACGATATTAAATTAGAGTTTGGACGTTTAGACGGCAGTGATGAGATTGTTTTAATTGATGAAGTATCTGGTGGTAACATGCGCGTCTACCACCAAGGTGAATACATTGATCCATTAGAGTTGGTCAATTACTTTAACTAAATCGGAGGTTTCGGGATGTATATTATTACAAAAAATAAAGCGGGTTATGATGTGGCTCGTCAGCAGCTTAAACGTGAAGCAGTGGATTTCTTAAGATGGCCTGACGATGTAGAGATTGATGTTTATGATATGTATCATTTGAAAAATGCTTCTTCGAAAGATTATGAAATAATCAAACATGAAATTTTTGACGAAAGTAAAATGGAAATCATGAATGATCTGTCGGAAATTGATGAAAATCATGCTTTCCGCTACCGTCAAGTCACAGGGCAGTATAATGAGCGTAAAAATATGACGCAAGACATGATTCGTCATTTACTAGGTCTTACTGATGTAGAGCTGGATCATTCTAAATTGGTCGTTTTTGACCAAGTCGCAGCTGAACAAATAACAGAGTTTAAAGAACATTTCTTAAACCCGGTGGAAAATGTAGAAATTGCTTTAGATGCAGGTCCTGCAAGCATTCATGTGTCTTCTACTGAGGAATTACGTCCGGTAGAAGGATTTACGGACATGACAGAAGAGCAGTTAGAAGACTATTCTAAGACCTTCTCAATGGACTTAGACGATCTTCTCTTATGTCAAGATTACTTCAAGTCTGAAGATCGTAATCCTAATTTATCAGAGTTAAAAGTAATTGATACTTACTGGTCAGACCACTGTCGTCATACGACTTTCAATACTGAATTAGACAAAATTGAAATTGAAGCTGGTCCTTATGAAGCATTATTCCAAGAAGCTTTAGAAGACTATATGCAAAAACGTGAGGACTTGAATCGTACGGATCGCGCTGTTTCTCTTATGGACCTAGGAACGATCCAGGCAAAACATTTGATTAATAAAGGCCTCTTAAATAACGTAGAGATTTCTGCAGAGGTCAATGCCTGTGCCTTAGAAATTAAAGTAGATGTTGATGGGGATGAAGAGGATTGGATTTTATACTTCAAGAATGAAACTCACAACCACCCAACAGAAATTGAGCCATTTGGTGGTGCTTCTACCTGTGTTGGTGGAGGGGTTCGCGACCCATTATCAGGACGCAGCTGGGTTTATCAAGCGATGAGAATTACGGGTGCTAAAAACCCTACTTTACCTAAAGAAGAAACTCATCCAGAGAAATTACCACAACGTACAATTTCGATGAAGGCTTTAGAAGGAAACTCTGATTATGCCAACCAAATTGGTGTGACTGGCGGATTTGCGGAAGAGATTTATCATCCAGGATTTGAAGCGAAGCGTTTAGAAGTAGGTGCTTTAATCTCAG
>JAUNQW010000044.1 GCA_030535975.1 Atopococcus tabaci
AACTAAGTTGCGCTTCTTTCTTTGCCGGCGTCGGTGGGATTGATAAGGGCTTTGAGAAGACAAATCATTTTAAGACTATTTATGCAAACGAATTCGACCCATATCCCTGCGAAACCTTTGACCTAAATTTTGATATCAAGTCTGATTGTCGCGATATCCATATAGTTGAAGCTGACGAAATACCGGATTTTGACGTCCTATTAGCCGGCTTTCCTTGTCAGGCATTCTCAATTGCTGGCTATCGTAAAGGCTTCGAAGACGAAAAAGGACGCGGAACTTTATTCTTTGAACTAATTAGAATTATTAAAATAAAAAAACCGAGTATTGTATTTCTTGAAAATGTCAAAAACCTGGTCAGCCACGATAATGGCAATACTTTCCGCGTTATTCTTGAAGAATTGGAAAAAGAAGGCTACAGCGTAAAATATCAGGTGCTCAACGCTATGGAGTATGGCAACATTCCGCAAAACCGAGAACGCATTTATATTGTAGGTTTTAAAGATAAAGAAGTTTATAAAAACTTTGAATTCCCACACCCTCTACAACTTACAAAAAATCTAGAAGATATTATAGATTTTGATTCAAAGTTGGATGACAAATACTATTACACTGAAGGCAAATACAAAGGCGACATTTATGAAAAACTCGTAGAAGCAATGGATGACGACAGGGCGGTATATCAATGGCGTAGGCACTATGTTAGGAAAAATAAAAGTGGCGTCGTCCCAACACTTACGGCAAATCAAGGTGAGGGTGGACATAATGTTTGCTTAGTGAAGACAAAGTACGGCATCAGAAAAATGACACCACATGAATGTTTTAATACGCAAGGCTTCGACAAAGATTTTAAATTACCGACCAAACAATCCGAGTCCAGACTCTACAAACAAGCCGGAAATTCTGTATGCGTTTCCGTTATAAATCGTATTGCTGAAAAAATAGTTGAGGCTATTGAAGCTACAAAAGACTAGTCTTCCGAATCGTCATCTTCATCGATATCTTCGCCAGCGTCTGAATTTGTGCCCATAAACTCATCATAACTTCCTATCTTAGCGAAGGTGATGGAATACTTATTATCGCTTTGTTTAGTAATCTTTACTGAATCGACGCCAAAATTTTCAAGCATATCGTAAGTTATGTGGGTATCTGGTGAAATCTTCAGCACATCATCTATGAGCCAATGGCCTAAAACTTTGTTAGGATTTGACATTAAAGCCTTATCATTATCCTGACAAACTTTAGCAGAAATAACTGCGCCATTTGGCATAGCTAATTCAAAAGCCGTATCTCTTGCCGGGAAGAAACTTCTATGAAGCTTATTAAACTCGCTAGAGATACGAATAGAAACCTCGTAAGGATTGCGCTCTCTCCCGCCCGCAAATCTCAGATTTAAGCCATTTTTATCTGGCACATACTTACCCTTAGCTTTTGTAAATGAATAAAGTGGAAGATAAACTGAATCTTTTTCAGGCTCACTAGTAATGCCTTCGACTACGCCCAATAATTTTTCCTCAAGCAGACTAAACGGGTCATCATAAATTTTTACACTTAAAATCATCAATGCTTCAACTGAAGAAAAATCTTTATAAAGCGTACTTTTTGAGGTATTGAAAGAATATTTATTGATTCCGTCACTAAAGGTAATCACATTTTTCTTGCGATTTATGTTTGAGATATGCTCTAAATCGATAGGAACGAGAGGACATTCTACAATCTTGATAATGCCTTTTTCACGAATCGTACAATGATAAATCATGCTGGAAAGACCATATGCTCTCATAGTGAAGCTGATTCGTTCATTACGCAATTCGGCAATTCTAAGAATCATTTGTTCGTCATCGAGATGTTCATATGTAGGCTTTTGAGAATTAAATTCGGCAATCTTTTGCAAGCTAGAACCAGTCCAAGTCTTAATACCTATACCAATCCCATCCTTCCTAGCGTCTGCCGTTATATCGGAACGAGACAAATTTTCCGCCCTCAAACAGCGACAAAATAAGTTTTCCGTAATCCTAGAAGCTAAATACGGATTTTTGCTATTAGAGAAGAGATTTGAAAGTGACCCTATTAAAACGAGCAGTTTTTCATAATAATCTCGTTCTTCTTTAGTGGTGTTTTCCAAATAAAAAGACATCTAGCAAAATTATACCACGAAAAGCATAAAACCGCTAGACGACGAGAAACATACCTTCTCCCTTTAATCCCTTAACGCTCCCAACTGCCTCAGACCAAACACTAGTCCTTATCAAATCACAAAACTACTCTACGCCTAAATCAATACTACCACTGCCTACTCCTCTTCTAACTCACCCTCTTCCTTAGTTTTAACCCACTCTGTTGTTAAAAGAAAAGAATCCATATACTCCCCAACTTGCCAACGATTATATTCTGGCGTGAGAATAGAGTACCACCTCTGTAATTCTTTTTTAATTTTTAATATTTCTTCCTTATTTAATGTATCTCCTGTATTTACCGCATTAGATTTTTCTGATATAATAGTGTCGTGTGGCGATACATCTAGAAGTGTAGAACTTTTAGTCGTATTGTCCACCA
>JAUNQW010000045.1 GCA_030535975.1 Atopococcus tabaci
AGTAAACGAATATAACGTATCAACGAATTTTCATCTATAAGGGGTAGATTATCCATAATTAGCCTCCTGTGTTTTGCAATAGAAAAGTACATAGTTTTGCAACGAAAAGTACACAATGTTGCCACCCAATATTTTCCATTTAATTATTCTATTTTAGATAAAGCATTTTTTAAGCGATAACTTTCACCTGTGAAGGTTAGTATATGGGCGTGGTGGATGAGACGATCCACTAATGCCGATGTAAGACGCGGATCGATAAACACCTTATTCCAGCTACTAAACTCTAGATTTGAAGTGATGATAATACTTTTTGTTTCATACCAATCACTGATGAGTTGAAAGAGTAATTCTGAACCATTTTTATTAAACGGCACATAGCCCATCTCGTCTAGAATAATAAGTTGAACCCGATTAAATCGCTTCTTAAATCGTTCGAGTTGGCTTTCTTTCCATGCCTTTTCTAACTCAATGACAAGATCGCTCACTCGCCAGAATCTTGTTTCAATTCCTTGGCGACAAGCTTTATACCCCAAGGCACTCGCTAAGTGCGTTTTACCGGTGCCTGGGGCACCAATACAGACAACATTCTGATTGGATTGAATAAAGTCGAGTGAAGTTAACTGCTCCTTCGTCTGATGATCTTGTACAAGAATTTGATCATGCCATTCAAACATTTCGAGTGTTTTATGACTTGAAAATTTTGCCTGTTTAATTAAACGCTCGATTCGTCGCTGTTCCTTTGCCTCAACTTCATGAATCAATAAATCTAATAACCATTCTTCTTTAGTTGCTCCTTCAACTGAATCAATCAAATAAGGGATACGACTTAATCGTAACTCTTGACAAGTGGATTCTAAGGTATGACTCATACACTCATCTCCTTAGAAGGAGACGGCGTCAACGCATCATATCCTTGCCAATTCACATCACTTATACTTTCTTCATCTTCTTCAGAAACAAGTTCATAAAATCGTTCACTTAATTCGACCATCGTGTGATTCGTCAATAAGCCCAATAAATGATTCATCCGTTGATAAAGTAACCGTAAATTATCGATTCTTAAATACGCTTGAATTCGACCCGGAAGGTATTTCCAGTAACGAGAATAAGTTATTTTAGATAAGCGTTGTGTCCAATCCTTAAGGATTGTGGGCCAATCTATTGCTCTTTTTCGATATAAATAGGGACGGAAATCTTCATGGATTAATTCTCCATTTGGAGTTACTATACGATATTTATCCCAGGTGAGATAAGCATAGAGGTTACCATGGCGCCAGGAGTTATGAATATGGATGAAAGTATGATCTAATTTGATTTCATTTAGTTTATTGGCGCGTACGGTAATTTCTTTAAATACTGGATAATCTTCATCAGGCAATGCTAGACAAACCTGCTTTTCTTCTTGCCATAATTCTTCAATTATTCTTATTTTTTCATAATGCTTTTCTTGACGTTTCTCAATCATTTTTTTCTCTAAATCCTGATTGATTGAAGGGAAGTCCTTCATTCTTGGTGTTTCTGAGAAAAAATTGTATCTCACATAGCCAACTTTATTTTCAACACTGCCTTTTTCATGACCACTTGCAGGATTACAAACTTGCACTTCGAACCCATAATGCATCGCAAACTGTTGAAATCCATCCGTTAGGATTGGTTCCTCAAATTTTGATTTTGGTTTAACAACGGCAGTTGTCATGTTATCAATGCGAATTTTGCGAGGTATACAACCCATTTGCTTAAAAATTTGTTTCATCCCTGTTAGTAGACATTCTTGGTTTTCGCTTGGTAAAGCAACAGCGAATCCGGCATTACTGTAGGGCGTACTAAGCACGAGTACCTTAACGTCCTTAAAAGATCCTTCATGTTCAACTTCCATCGTGCCAAAATCAAGTTGTGCTTCCGCTGGTGGGTGTTCTAAACGCTCATAGCCCGCACTTGGTAAATCATGATGATGGGTACTTTTCCATTCTTGCACATAACTACAAACGGTGCGGTAAGATCCTAAAAAACCTAGTTCCTTTAATAATTCAAAATAATTTTTACTCGTCCTTCTTTTTTTCTTAGAAAGACGATAGTCTTCTTCTAACCACAAGGAAACGATGTCTCCCCATTCTTCATCGTGCATCATCCCTGATTTCTTTGTTACCTTTTCTTCAGGAAGAATGGCATGGTCCGCATACTTTTTAGCCGTACGCCAATTGATACCCAAGGTATCTGCAATTTCATTGATTGATTTATCGTGATTATTCCGTAAATTTTTGATAGTATTAATATCGGTCATTGTTAGCATCCTTTTCTACCTCCAAGTTAAGCGTCGTAACTTAAACTTTAGAGGATTATTGGGCAGCTAACAAGGCCTTTTTTTGTTGCTAGGCTATGTACTTTTGCGTTGCAATCTTCTGTATTTTTATATTGCCATAAACACAGGGTCAATTTACATCTATGCTAAGTTTGGATAAAAAATATACAGATAATTTAA
>JAUNQW010000046.1 GCA_030535975.1 Atopococcus tabaci
AGGAAGCTTTTCCTTACTTCCACGAAGGCATGATTTTAACCAATGGCTCCGGCATGCCTAAGAGAACCTTCGCCCAGGCCAAACATCCCGAGTCCATCTTAAATATCGGAGACCCGGATTTCCTAATCGAAAAACTGCTCTACCAGCATGAGCGATTAGGCTTTCAGAGGTATATCGGCCAGTTGGATTTCGGCGGCGTTCCCTTTGAAAAACAGATGGAAATGATCGACATCCTGGGAAGTAAAGTAGCTCCTGCCCTGCGCAAATATACTCGAAAATAAAAAGAAGAGGCTGGGACAAAAGGTCACAGTGTTATATAGAATAAAATAGCGAGATAATTAGACTGACTAATTATCTCTCTATTTTATTTAGAGGCTCTTGTCCCCGCCTCTTCTAATTACCTGAATATTCTCCAAAAGAAAACTCCAAACAAGTAACCTTCAATCCAAATAATTTCGTTCCAGGCATCGGCCCTTCTCCAGGATATATTCTAGTAAATCAGTTCAAAGACTTAAGGAATAATACCCATTTTTTTAAGTCTTGTCTTTCTACATCTGATTCAAATGATTATGCTTGAAATCACTCGGAAATTTCAAACCGTACCCTGCCATTCGGTCCATACCAATGTGTGCAGTCCAAATAAGACCCACAGCTAATACGGTGGGAGCGGAAAGAAGCCAGCCAAGTAGAATAGTTAACAATGAAAGTGTATAAGTATGGAAGATGTTATAGATTAAGGCACCGATTCGATTATTGATCATATACCCTGCCATTGATAGATCAGGAGCAAGTATAAGCAGCAGGAAGAGCAGCCAACTCAAATCATTCAGCCAATAAAAATAGAGACTGAAAGCAAATACAGCTAAACCTTCTATGTGTAACAATACTTTGTTCATCCGATGTCCCCCGATTTCCTTCAATTAGTTGAACAAGATATTGACATAATCTTGATTAAAAAACAAAATCAAATCACTAATGGCACCGATACAAAAAAAGATGAAGTAGTAACTGGCATGTGTAATCTCCTTATTAAATAACTCTTTAAAGGCTTTAATGAAAAGATTTTCGAACTTAAACCAACTGAGGACCCAAGCACTTAAAAGAAATGCTATTATCATCATTTTATCAGGTCACCTTCTTCATATCTCTGATTTTATTATCTATATCCTTGATTCTTTGCGGTACAAACATAGAGCTATTATCTCTTGTTATTTTATCACAAAAGAGGGCATCTCTTGTAGTGGCAGCCTTTCTTTCATTCATCACTTTGAGGGAAACTTTCATACTTTACAGTATATAAATCATGGCGGATACTCTTTAGCTTTCTGAAGTTTTCTATAAATTGTTTCTTAGAAAGCAGGGGCAGACGGTGACGGTCCAGACATTCATAATCCGGAAATCCAGGAGTGATCTCATCTTCTTGATTCAGGAAATCAGAAGGCATCGACTCTAGGTAATCTTCAATGGCTGTCATTGTTTTTTTGATAAAGGGATCATCAATCTTATGGCCGTCTTTTAGTCCATACTTCAGAACGAACAGACTGTCGGCCAGAACAGGCAGCATATAAGCTACTGATTTATCAGCGTTGCCGCCGTGATAATAATTCAACAGCGGATAGGCTTGCTGTTTAATCGCCGTATGATTGATATCGGATGAGATGGAATTCAAATAAGACGAAAAATCATAAGATTCACTGCCGTCATACATAGTTGTTAAAAATTCTTCCGTGGTCCTTCCTATGGATGAAATATCCCGGGCCAGTGTCCGTTTCCCTACGACTCCCTCCATGACATTCAAGATATAGGAAATACCCAGGGATAAAATGATCATTCCATACCCTGCCAGGAGATCAGCAAGTATCTGCATGATACCGGGTGAAGGCGCATAATCACCGTTTCCAAAAGTAAATAAAATCGTACCTGTAAAGTAGAACAAATCCAGACGGTTTAAGGGCCGGCTGTCGATCGTGTTAATCAGAGGGTCCTCAATAAAAAGAAGCAGCAGAAACCAGCCCAGCCAGGCTGCTGTGACCCAGGTGAGCAGGGTCATTATCAAAATAACAGGACCGGATTGTTCCAGCATTTTTCCCGTGGGACCTATTTTTTTCAAGCTCTTCCAGATCAGACTGGTCACAAAATTGGTCAATGGACCTGCCCCGCCGTCGACCCAGAGCGTCGTCCAAATGATATCGAGTGTGACAAAGAGGAGTAGTAAAACACCTAAAACTGCCCATAGAAACTGCATATCTTGTCCTTTCTTTCTTTATATCCACTCTATAATTTCTTTTACCTTAACGAAAAAAACGGTGTGATACTACTCATAGACATTGCCCGAAGCCTCCCATAAAAAATAAAGCACACTAGTGGAAGAATATATCCTCTAGTATGCTTTCTAATCTATAACGCTTCAACTATTTTATCTTACTTTTCTT
>JAUNQW010000015.1 GCA_030535975.1 Atopococcus tabaci
ATCATGGCATATTTGGAGCCAAACTCTATCCCTAGATTACACATGGTCATACGGGCCTCCATACTTAATGCGTCAATCGTTTCACCAAAAAATTCAATCGCATGGCCTTGTCCAAAATCCGTGCCATATTCGGCAAAGAGATAGAGCATGATATCTTTGGAATAAACTCCTTGCTGCAGATCTCCTGTCACTTTAATACCTAATGTTTGTGGTTTCTTCTGCCACAAAGATTGTGTCGCAAAAACATGTTCTACTTCTGAAGAGCCGATACCAAAAGCTATCGCTCCAAAAGCTCCATGAGTCGCTGTATGAGAATCCCCACACACTACTGTTTTTCCAGGTTGAGTCGCTCCCAGCTCCGGACCAACCATATGAACAATTCCTTGTCCAGCTGTTCCATAGCCCATGAGCTCGACTCCAAAATGGTCACAGTTTTCTTCTAAGGTTTCAATTTGCTTTTTAGCAATCTCATCCTCAATATTCCATATATCTTGGGTTGGATTATTATGATCAATAGTCGCAATGGTTTTTTCCGGTGCACGCAGCATCCGGCCTTGTTCTTTTAGACTCGCAAACCCTTGAGGAGAAGTTACTTCATGAATCATATGCAAATCGATATATATAAGCTGGTTTTCTCCTTCTTTACCCGCAATTACATGAGGTTCCCACACTTTATCAAATAATGTTTTAGCCATTAACGTCCTCCTGTCTGCCCGGTTCGATAAAAATTATCCCACTCACTTTCATAAGCTTTAATCTGCTCATCAAAGGTTAGAGTTTGTTCAGTATCTTCCAAGCCGTTCATCAAATATTCTTTTTCATTCAGATCTATTTCAAAGGGATAAGTGTGACTTGCCGTTATAATAATCTGTTCTTTTAGATTGACTTCAATTATCTCACTAACTGGGAGCTTTTCCAACTGACGAAGCTCCTCCAAAGCCACATTTATGCATAAGAGTCCATTACGGTAGGCATGTCGCTTAAAGGAGTGGCCGATTTCATTGGAAATAACCACCCGGAAACCTGTATCTAAAACTGCCCAAACCGCTTGTTCATCCTCTATTTCTGTCGCAAAATAAGCTCCTGGAACGAGAATCTGTGCTCCTTTATTTTCTGCACGGTTGAGCGGATGGTCTGGATCCTGACGCCTAGGTAAACCTGGCAGATAACGGAAATTATTGAGCAGACCTGCACCAGATCCTTTTTTCAAACTATTTTCAGCTAAAAATTTAGGAATCAAATCATTATTATCCAGGTGGTCAAAATGAAGGCTTAAAGCCTGGCTTTTTATTTTTCTTATCGATTCCATATCAATCTTCCTCACTTTATATACTATAAGGCTTCAATAACTGCTTGAACAAATTCAGAAGTAGCTGCTCGACCTCCTAAATCGCCAGTGACAAGACCAGACTCCATAACTTGAGAACAAGCTGCTTCAATCTTGTCAGCTAAAGCATCTTGCTCAAAACTCATGCGTAACATCATGGTTACTGAAAAAATCATGGACATTGGATTTGCTTTATCTTGTCCGGCAATGTCCGGAGCCGAACCGTGAATAGGTTCATATAAAGATGGACCATTTTCACTTAAAGAAGCAGACGGCAGCATGCCTAAAGACCCGGTGATGACTGATGCTTCATCAGATAAAATATCTCCAAATAAGTTTTCAGTTACGATAACGTCAAATTGAGTCGGATGAGTAATAATCTTCATAGATGCAGCATCCACATAGAGATGATCTACTTCTACTTCTGGATAATCTTCACTTATCTCTTCGACTATTTTTCTCCACAGGCGACTGTTAGCTAAAACATTCGCTTTATCGACAGATGTTAATTTTTTACGGCGACTTGCAGCTAGATCGAAGGCTGTCTTCACGATACGTTCAATGTTCTCACGAGAGTAATACATCGTATCAAAGGCCTCTTTATCGTCGTAGTATTTTGGACGACCAAAGTACAAGCCCCCAATTAATTCACGAACCATCATAAAGTCCGTTCCTTCAGCTATTTCTTTCTTTAAAGGTGAGAGATCGAGAAGTGAATTATTAACTTTAGTCGGTCGTAAGTTAGCATAAAGTCCTAGATTTTCACGAAGTTCCAAGAGACCGTCTTCCGGTGTTTTTTCTGCTTCTTCCCACTTCGGTCCGCCAATTGCTCCAAGTAAGATAGCATCTGCACCACTACAAGCTTTTATCGTAGCTGCAGGACAAGGGTCTCCTACCTGATCAATACCATCACCTCCGACAGCTTCGTATTGCAGTTCGTAGTCAAAAACACCTGAACTGGCAGCTTCCAAGACGTCCAAGGCCGCCTGAGTAATCTCAGGGCCAATCCCATCTCCGGGTAAAACCACAATTTTATATGTCATTTATTTTACTCCTTCACTTTGTTCCAATGCCTGTAAGTAAGCTTTAGCTGAAGCAGCGATTACATCACTGTCAATTCCAGTACCATTAAAAATATGCCCTTGTTCGTTTTCTACCACAACATGTACCTCAGCTTGAGCATCGATACCTTCAGTCACAGCATCAATACGATATTCATGAAGGGTAACTTCACCAATTTCCATTAATTTTTCGATGGAATTATAGACAGCAGCGACACTTCCTTTACCGATAGAAGTTTCTTGACTTAAGTTATCCCCTTCCATACTGCGGTCTTTAATAGCTACAGTCGCAATCTGCGTATCTTCATTCACATATTGAACGGATAGATTGAATAATTCATATTTAGAATTCTCTTCAATGGAGCGGCCGGTCATCAAGGCATGTAAATCAGTCTCTGTTACGTTTTTCTTTTGATCAGCTAAATCCTTGAAGGACTTGAAATCTTCTGTTAATTTTTCTTCGTTAGAAGTGTCATAACCTAATTCTTGTAACCTTACTTTGAAGGCATGTCTTCCTGATAATTTACCCAGAGGAAGTTCGTTTTTCTCTACTCCTACTAATTGAGGTGTGATTATTTCATAAGTTTCTGGGTTTTTAAGGACACCATCCTGGTGGATTCCGGACTCATGAGCAAAAGCATTTGCACCAATCACTGCCTTATTCCGCGGCACAGGCATCCCGGACATGCGACTCACTAAATCTGAAATACGCTTAGTTTCACTCAGCTTAATATTTGTTTCTTTCTGGTAGTAATCTTTACGAATATGTAGAGCGACAGCAACTTCTTCTAGAGCGGTATTTCCAGCACGTTCACCAATCCCGTTGACAGTTCCTTCAATACGGGAAGCACCATTCTCAACTGCTGCCAGAGAGTTTGCTACAGCCATTCCAAGGTCATTATGGCAGTGAACAGCGAATTCTGCCTGGTCAAAGGAAGGGACATTTTCAGCTAAATACTTAAACAGATTACTCATTTCTTGTGGATTAGTATAACCCACTGTATCTGGAATATTGATCACATTGGCGCCATGCTGGATAGCTGTTTCTACTACTTCTGCCAAATAATCCCATTCGGTACGTGTGGCATCTTCAGCTGAGAATTGAACATTATCGAAGGATTGTCTGGCATAAGTCACATGTTCTTTAACAATTTCGATAATTTCTTCTTTTGATTTTTTTAATTTAGATTCACGGTGAATAGGACTTGTTGCAACAAAGATATGGATCTGTTTATTATCTGAATCTGCCATAGCTTGTGTACACGCGTCGATGTCTTTTTTATTACAACGGGCCAGCCCACAAACTGTTGTTGTGGATAATTCACGGGCAATCGCTTGAACAGCTTCAAAATCCCCTTCGGAAGAGTATGGGAATCCTGCTTCTAAGCAGTCTACACCCCAATTTTCTAACTGTTTGGCGATCTGTACCTTCTCCTGGGTGTTAAAGTTAACACCGGGGGTTTGCTCACCATCTCGAAGTGTTGTATCAAAAAACTTAACTATGTTCCCCATATTTTTTCCTCCTTGATTTCAGACTCAGTAATAGTAAAAGACTCAGCAAAGTACTATTTAACTAATAAAAAAAGCACCCACTTGAATGGGTGCTTGTAAAGGCCCCATTCTGCGAATGCTGAATAGGGTTTGAGCAATTGTATCGCTCAAACCCTAGATTAATAATAAAGAAGTACGTAGAAAATCATTGTCGTTGATTTGTATGTTAACCATTGTCCGCACTCCTTTACTTTATATTTTATTATAGACAGCTCTATCATAATTTAATATCAAGAGGGTGTCAAGCTTTTCTAAAACATCTCTACTTTCTTATTGAATTACTTTATTGAGAATATCACTTAATTCATTTTATATCTTCGATTTTTACTTCCACCCGGTAGACGAGACTTTTTGTTCACAAAAATTTAGCATCCACATTCATTGCTAAAAGTCACATTCATTGCGTAGTTAAATCCTGAAATTTGTGATAACTGGTGAATTTCATGCACTAAATCAAAAACTAAGTTAGAAGGACCGCGTAAGAAAGTCGACATTGTCCCTATATCATGTTCAAGATCGCTTTCCTCAATCATTTCCAAAATTTGCTCAATCTCTGCAGTCGCATCCTCTGTATTCAAAGCATAAAAACTTAGTTGACAAGTCATGAAATTCTCTTTCAACCAGGCAGCTGCAATAAACCCAGCCTGCTCGGCCACTGGCAGCTCACTTTCAGCATCATCACTTAATTCTTCAACATTCGTTTCTGGTGTTATGAATAAAGACTCACCGAAAGATCTCACATATTCAGGCTTAAACTCGGTCAACTCCCACAAGTCGATAAACTCAGCTTTAGAATAAATAGGATCCTTTTCAAATTCAGAAGACCTATACAACTGCCCCCAAGAACCAGAACGACTAATGGTCCCTATCACTAATTGACCGCCGTTTTTTAGCACCCGCCACATCTCATTAAAGGCAGAGTGTTTATCTTGCATGAATTCAAAAGAAGTCAGTGCGACAACTACATCAAACGCCTCATCTTCAAAGTCTAAAGCCGTTACATCCATCTGTTTAAATTCCACATGTGGCATGTCTTGTATCTTCTCACGAGCAACCTTCAACATCCCATCCGAAGTGTCCACACCAATAACCTGGCAGTTTTCTTCGCCCAATTCAATCGTAAAATTTCCCGTCCCACAACCAACATCAAGAACTTTCATCCCCGGTTTAATTGTCAACAGAGATTTCATCAGCTCAACTTCTTCTTCGAACATATACTTGCCCAGAGGATTCTCTAACCAATCATCATATTCGCTTGCAACTTTATTAAAAAGCATATTTATTTCTCCTTATTAAGAATATTAGAAATATATTTTTCTGACATATCTTATTTAGCGACTTCTAAACGGTCGGGGATAGTCAGACGCTTACTGCTTGCGCATCTCTTTCTATTTTTAAGGCTTCTTTCTTTTTTTAATATATCTTCCCCGTGTTCCATCCGGAATTCAGAACTCAATCAGCTCAATGCTTTTCCGCCTCTATCTGTTATTATGACAGATTCAAAAGACTTTTGATCAAAGAAAAACAAAAATCCGAGCAGTCTGCCCGGATTAAATATTTAAATAATTTTCTAGTAGTAGTGGCCGTGGCGATAATCCCATGAATTCCAGTCTTCTGCCATTAATTCCATTAATTCTGTGTTATACAGCCCCTTGCGGATAAAAATTGGTGCTGGATTTGTATCACGATCACCCGGATCTTGATCTGGTAGTAATTTACCAGACTCATCTTCCACAAAAGAAATCATGACTCCCTGCTCATAACGAGTCTCCGCTGAATCTTCCGGCTGAATCGAAGCGACATATTCATTACCATCAATAATTAAGTCGGCTTCTTCTGCGATTTGACTTCCGATACCTTCAATAAGTCCACGGTTACCTTTTCCGGATGGGTTAGCTGATGAGGCAAATAATAGTTTATTCTCACGTTCCCATAATTCTTGGGCAAATTGCTCTCCGGGTACACCAAATTTAATAACAAAACATGAAGTTCCACGCACGTCAGTCATTAACTCTTCAGAACCATCGTCTGGAATGTATTTTTTACCTTCCTCTTTCCAAGGTAAGATACAACCCAATAAGATGTCACGGTCAAAACATGTTTGATATAACTTTTTGATGTTAGGTGTTAATTCAGCTACTGCTTCTAGCTGCTCTATTGAACCGACTAAAACAACTCCCGGCTTGTTACGTTTTCGGTTTTTCGCTGAAAATTTACGCTCTAATCCAGCTTTATCGCTTGTTGAGATGATATATCCTACTTTAGTTGGTGTAACAACAAAGCCGCCGTCACCTAATAATAAGTTAAGCCCGTCTTTTTGAACGTCGCCTTGCCATTTAACTAACTTTTCCTGATAGTCTTCCATATTCAACATTTCTACATCTTGCATTTGATAACCTCCATTGTTTGAAATAGAATAATTTTAGTATCATGCTGCATAACTGAATAAAAGATATATTTGAAAATAAAAGTTTGTTACTATACACATTAGATGATTCCCAACCAAAACACAAGTAAATTTGAAACTTTGCTCTTAGGAACGAGGCTAACCAGTGAATACAATTGACATCAATCAGCCCATTGCTGAAATAATTAATCAACATCCTGAATTGCTGGACACTTTTATTAACTTAGGATTTAGACCAATTGCTAATAAGGCAATGCGTGAATCTGTAGGAAGAATCATCAGTCTCAAAAATGGAGCATCAATGATTGGGCTCCCTTTAGATAAGTTAATACAAACATTAAAATGGAATGGCTATAAAGTCATCGAGGAGGAATAATAATGAGCATTCAACAAGAAAGAATCGATCGATTAGAAAATATTTTAACCCGCCTCCATCATGGAGCGACTCCTGATTCTGTTCAAGAAGAGTTTAATGAGCACTTCTCATCTGTTTCTGCTATAGAAATAGCTGCGATGGAGCAGCAAATCATCAACAGTCCGGGACCTATCACCTTTGAAGATGTACTAAAATTATGCAATGTGCATGCCCAGATGTTCCAGGGGTCAGTAGAAGAAGGAGAAGGCTCAGATATTGACCACCCCGGGCATCCTGTTCGAGTCTTTAAAGATGAAAATTTAGCACTGCGTTCTGCCTTAATGAGAATTGAAAATGTCCTAAAAGCCTTGGAAGACTTAGCAGCAGGTGAAGAAGAAACAGACGAAATCTACAAAGGACTACTTAACCAATTCAAGTTGCTGGGGCAGTTTTTTAATCATTATGAAAGAAAAGAAAAACTGTTTTTCCCTAAATTAGAAGCCACGGGTCATACTGCACCGCCCAAAGTGATGTGGGCAAAAGATGATGAAATCAGAGATATGTACAAAAACACTCTGGTTCTCATTGAGCAATTACCCGATGTTCCTATTGCTCAGGTTCGAAAATCTTATGAAGCTTTTGAGTATGAGTTTTCAGAGATGATTTTTAAGGAAGAAGCAATTTTACTCAATATCCTCTTAGAAGTTTTGACCCCGGCAGATTGGCACCAAATTGCTCAAGAAAGCGACGCCTACGGTTACTCTATTGTTCAGCCTGCAGAAGAATGGCAGCCAAGCCAAGAGAGTTTAGCTGGAAAAGCAGAGAATAAGAAGAGGAATACTTCACCGATCACCTCTTTTGATGAAGTCACTGCTTCTATGGTGGGAGAAGAGAAGAGGGATCCAGAGGTCGAATTCCATCAAGAGAAACAAACTCAGAAAGAAAAAACTAGTCCATCAGCTCACGATGATTCAAGTATTCAAAATATCGAAACCAAAAAAATAGAAACAGCTGATGGATACATTACCGTATCCTGGGAACCTAAAGCAGACGCAGATCTACCGAGGCAAGAATCTGACTCAATTGATTTTGATCAGAAAATTGATTTTGGCAATGGTCTTCTTAGCTTGAACCAAGTCAAGCATGTCTTAAATAATCTCCCATTAGAAGTTACATTTGTAGATGACGAAGATATTTTTCAATACTTTAACGATGTCAGCGATCCAAAAAACATGATCTTCAAACGCACTAAAGCTCAACTGGGGCGCAACATTGAACTTTGTCATCCTCCTAAATCATGGCCAAAAATAAGTCGATTAATTGATGACTTGCGTCACGGACGCCGAGACAAGGAATCTATGTGGTTTGAACGCAGCGACGGTATCTATGTCTATGTCACTTATGCCGGAGCTTATGACAAACAGGGTCAATTTAAGGGCATTGTGGAGAGTGTTCAAAATATAGAGCCTTTCTTAAATTTAGAGACACCAGTAAAATCTGAACTCAGTCCTTTAAAAGATGAGTACGAAGAATAAAAACCCGCTAATCATGGCAGCAAAGGAAGTAAACAGTTTCTTTAAGTCCCATAAGCCGCTATTTAAAACACTGCTGACTGACGAGCAGTTTTTTAAAAAAGAAAACAGACTCTTGAAGGAGTCTGTCATTATCTGCTATACGCTTCTTATTTATTTTGCCACTGAAGCAATTATTTCAATTTCAATCTTTCCGCCAGCTGGTAAATCTTTGACCGCAAAAGCTGACCGTGCCGGAAATGGATCTTCAAAATATGTACCGTAAATTTCATTAACAGCAGCAAAGTCATTAATATCTTCTAATAACACAGTTACTTTAATAATGTCATTTAAGTTAGCGTCAGCCTCTTTTAAGACATTCTCAATATTTTTAAATATTTGGTGCGTTTGATCCTCCAAAGAATCATGCATGTTTCCAGATTCTGGATCGATACCTAATTGTCCGGATAAAAATACCGTATCACCATGAATGATTCCTTGCGAGTACGGTCCTAAAGCTGCGGGTGCATGTGCTGATTCGATTTTTTTCATTAAAAACACCTCTCCTATCTCTATTAATAGTATTCTATCATTAGTCTATATATTTTTCACTTCATATTCTTAATAAAAGCTTCAATCACTTACTCCTAAGAAGTATGATAAAATGATGGCACGATATTTAAGGAGGATTAACATGAATAGAAGAGAACGACTAGAAGCAGCTATCAACCATAAGCAAACTGATCGTATTCCAGCGTCAGTCTGGATGCATTTTTCAGCTTATGATCAAGATCCACGATCTCTAGCTGAGCATCAAGTAGCTTTTAATGATAAATATGACTTTGACTATATCAAACTCATGCCTTTTGGACTGTACAGTGTGCAAGATTACGGCCCGCGGATTAAAATTGAGGTCGATCCTAACAAGACAGCTGTCGTTGAAAAAGCAGCTTTTGAGACGGTAGAAGGTTATAAAAATATCCGCCCATTCCACGGCCGATACGGGACACACGGTCAGACCGTTCAGATTGCGGAACATGTCAAGCAACTGGTCGGTGACAAAACACCATTTATGCAGACTATTTTCAGTCCTCTATCTACTTTGAAAAAAATGGCACCTGCCAGTCTAGTAGAAGATCTGAAAAATCATCCCGAAGCGGTGCACAGCGCATTAGAAGCAATTACTGAAACGACGATTAATTTTGCTGTAGAAAATATCAAAGCTGGAGTAGACGGCTTCTTTTTTGCCACTCAAATGAGTACTTATGATGCGCTGAATGATGAGTTACATCAAGAATTTGTACAAGATTATGATCTTCAAGTCATCGATGCCTACAAAAATCAAACGTGGCTGAATGCTGCACATATTCATGGCAATAATATTATGTTCGAAACTTTTAATGGCAATTATCCTCTTCCTATATTAAACTGGCATGACAGGGACACTGATCCTTCTTTTGCTGAGGCTCGTAAAATTTCTAATAAAACCTTTATGGGGGGGATCGCAGAATTTCCCGCTATTCAAGCATCGGGAAGTTTAGCACATGATGGCTTCTTAAATGAAAACTCCACTCAAGAAATCACCAAACACATTCATCAAGCAATCGACATGGTAGAAGGAAAAGGAATTATTATCGGCCCTGGCTGTGTCGCCAGTCCGGATACTGCCGAAGATAAACTTCATGCTGTTCGCGAAGCTTGCGATACTTGGCAATAATACTCGAACATTATCAAGCTGGCAGCCTAGAAATTGCCAGCTTTTTGCTTTGACAAAAATCAAGGACATGATAAAATATCTTGGTTGTCACCTTATTAAAAATAAGAGGTGACAAAGAAGAGGTAGAAGAATGAAAACAAAAGATTTAGTCCTTAATGCTCTGATGATCGCTGTACTGGTTATAGCATCTCAGTTGTCTATTCCCTTTCAACCTGTTCCTATCACCCTGCAAACTTTAGCCGTCATGCTCATCGGAATGCTCCGTGGACCTAAAAACTCTTTTATAATTATTGGAGGTTATACTGTCCTCGGTTTAATCGGCCTGCCGGTTTTTTCAGGTTTTTCGGGAGGTTTACAAACGATTTTGTCTCCCTCTTTTGGCTTTATTTTATCGTGGTGGCTGGCAGTTCCCCTCCAATCTCTATATCTGCAGAGGCGAGAATATGTGGAGTACAAAGAATTGGTTGTTTCTAGTTTAATTAACTCTCTAGTTACATCCATGATCGGGATTCCATATATGGCTGCTATCCTAAATCTATATCTGGGAGCCGATATGAGTTTCTACGCTGTCCTTATGGCTGGCTTTATCCCTTTTATACCCGGTGACATCGTTAAGATAATCTTAGCTGTTCTTATAGGTAAGCGGCTCTATCCTAAATTATCTAAACACCATGATTAATTTCATAATTTAAAACAAAAAACCCAGTGCAAACGCACCGGGTTTTGTTAATTTTTATTTGATAATTATAAAGGTGTTACGTTGCTTGCTTGTAAGCCACGGTCGCCTTCTTCGATATCAAAAGATACTTTTTGTCCATCTTCTAAAGTTTTGAATCCATCAGTTTGAATAGCTGAGAAGTGTACGAATACATCGTCTCCGTCTTCGCGCTCGATAAATCCAAACCCTTTTTCTCCATTAAACCATTTTACTGTTCCTTCATTCATGAAAAAACCTCCATTTTAACGTGCAAAGCACTATTTTTTTGTAACATACATATTATTAATCATAAAAAGGTTCTTACATGAATCTAAAAAACAATTTTTTTATATCTTCATGGTTCTTAAAAAACATCTTTATATCTTTAATAAAAGTTATTACCAAAACCAATGATACCTCTATTTCTTATTGTTGTCAAGCTTATTTTAAAAAATACTTTAAAAACATCTGAATCAATAGAAAAGAGATCGTTTATTTTCTCTTATCTGAGAGATCCGGGTCTTCTCTTAAACGTCCAGTTTCATCATCGATAGACAATTCTTCATGACGTTCAGTTTCAGAAACAGACTGAGTATCTGTGTGGATTGTTTTTTCAATTTCTACCTCATCAGTTACACGTGTCTCTTTATCTACTACAATTTCATCTTCCGATAAAGGAACATCTATTGTTTCTTCTTTGAACACAGTGTCACCATCAACTGTTTTATCATCAGTTGGTGTTTTATGTTTGATATGCAGCTCTTCACGCTCGATAGGCACTTCCACACTTTTAGTTTCTTCAACAACTTCTTTAGAAATTTCAACATTTCCTAAATCACGTTTTTGAGTATGGACATCGACATCTTCTTCATGCAACTCGATTGTTTCACTTTCGCCATCAACATTTCCACTTGCAGGAGCATCATTTGCATCTTTAGGACCACGAACACGTCCGCCAAATTCCGGCTCAACCAGTTCGTCACCACGGCGGTCAGTTGGAAGAACAGGATCACCTTCACTGCGGCGGGCAGCATCTGCTACAGTTCCTGCAGCATAAGGATTATCCTCAGAGTAACCAAATTCATCTCTATAGCCGTCATCTGTCACTACTAGAACCTTGCCGTTTCTTAGGGCAGTTTGATACTCAGAAAAATCTAAATCCACATCAGAGGTTGAATTGAATAGTTTGTCGAACCATCCACGCTCTTCCTCTTCTTCTAATTGAGTATAAGTTACAAACTCATAATCATCTCCATAAGAACTCTCGTAAGTACTATTCCCAACGATGGCTAAGTTAGATTGAGAAACACCACGTTGCTCTAATGAGCGTGCTGCATTAACTGCTTCTTCTACTGTATTAAAACTTCCATAAACATAATTTTTAGACATAATATTACTCCTTTTTCTAATCCAACTTACAGGGTTCCTATTCATCTATCTTATACATTCATGATAAATCCCATCAGTGCTTTTGGCAAATAAAATAACTTGAAATATAAAACCAAATAATTTTTGCCTTCAAAGCCAAAGCAACAGGAGTTAATTAACGACTATACCGATGACTTATTAATTTTCTAAATCATAAGCTAAGGCTTGTATTCAAATAAAAAAATAAGTATAATAAAGCTGTAATTAAATAACATACGGGAGTAACTGACAGAAGAACTATCTGTGCCAGTGCCACCAGCCGTGACGCAAGTCGCTGGTACTGGATTAAATAGTGAGACGTAGTGTGAAATAAATATTTCGCCTGCGTCTTTTTTTATAAGTTCATTACCCTGTAGAAAGGAAATCAAATGGAAAAACCTATTTATCAAGCTTCCCTTGATGAAGTCAAAAATAATCTGAATGCAGATGAAACCGGCTTATCTTCAAGTGACGCTCAAAGTCGCATCGAACAATATGGCTATAATGAAATTTCTGAAGGTGAACAGCGTTCAGTCTTCATGATGTTCCTTGACACCTTTAAAGATCCGATGGTCATCATTTTATTCATCGTTGCTGTCATCCAGATTTTACTCGGAGAGACCATAGAATCCTTAGTTATTATTGGAGTTGTTCTCTTTTCTTCTATTATCCAAGTTGTACAGGAAATCAAAGCCCAAGAATCTCTGGATTCTCTCCGGAGTTTGTCAGCCCCTACTGCTCAAGTCTTACGTGATGGTTCACAAATTGAAGTCGAAGCACGCGAAGTCGTTCCTGGAGACATCATTATTCTCGAAGGAGGAGACTATGTCCCGGCAGACGGCCGCTTACTTTCTTCTAACTCTCTTCAAATAGAAGAGGGAGCTTTGACTGGGGAATCTGTACCAGCAGATAAAAAAGTTGAAGAATTTGATGAAGAAGTCGGTCTCGGCGACCAAAAGAACATGGTTTTCTCTTCGACTTTAGTCACTAATGGGAATGGTCGAGTTATCATCACAGGCACCGGGGACCAAACAGAAATGGGTAAAATTGCCCAATTGATCAATGCCGCCAAGGCTAATGAAACTCCACTGCAGCGTAAACTGGCTGAATTCACTAAATATCTAAGCTATGTTATTTTAGCTTTATCAGCACTCATTTTTGCCCTTTCAGCCTGGAGGGCTCTCACAGCCGATGCCCCAGTCTCTACCACAGAAGTCTTAGTCAGTTCCTTTATGTTCGCAGTAGCAGTGGCGGTTGCTATGATTCCAGAGGCTTTACAGTCTATCGTAACCATCGTTTTATCGAACGGTACAAGCCAGATGGCCAAAAAACATGCTATCGTCCGAAAGTTGTACGCTGTCGAGACGCTGGGGTCCGCCTCAATTATTTGTACTGATAAGACTGGAACCTTGACACAGAACAAAATGACAGTTGTTAACACTTATACTTATGGCGAAGAAGATGGTGTCTTTAATAAAGATTCAGAAAATTATGGATCTGAAGAAAAAATGGTTCTTCGGATATGTGACCTGGCGAATAATGCCATCATTAATAGCGAAGGACAAGAGGTAGGTGATCCTACTGAAACGGCTTTAATTAACTTAAGTGAGGATCGTAATGTCTCCTATGAAGAAATGCGCCAAAAGTACCAACGTGTCGATGAATTACCGTTTGATTCAGAACGTAAATTAATGTCTTCACTCAATGACATTGACGGTGAATTCACTATGTTGACTAAGGGTGGACCTGATGTAGTCATCGATCGTGCGAGCCGTGTTTTAGTCAATGGTGAAATTATAGCTTTAGAAGACAAGCACCGCCAGGCTTTCATTGAACAAAATGAAAAATATGCTCAAGAGGCTAAACGGGTACTTGCTCTTGCTTTTAAGCCAATCGAAGGCGCTCGTTCAACTCTTGATATGGATGATGAATACGAATTGATCTTAGTCGGCCTAGTCGCTATGATTGACCCGCCTCGTGAAGAAGTTTTTGATGCTATTGTAAAAGCTAAATCAGCAGGTATTCGTACCATTATGATTACGGGCGACCACCGAACAACCGCTCAAGCGATTGCCGAGGGCCTACAAATCTTTGAAGAAGGAGATTTCGCTATTACTGGTAAGGAACTTGATCATATGACAGACGAGGACCTGAAAAGAAATCTAGAAAAGATTTCCGTCTACGCTCGTGTTTCACCAGAAAATAAAATTCGTATTGTAGAAGCATGGCAGGAAAAAGATCGTGTGACTGCGATGACAGGAGATGGTGTTAATGATGCCCCGGCTCTTAAAAAAGCTGACATCGGTATTGCTATGGGAACAGGAACAGACGTTGCTAAAGATGCCTCTGCTATGATTTTAACGGACGATAACTTTGCAACAATCGTTAAAGCTGTAGAAGTTGGGCGGAATGTTTACAATAATATCAAAAAATCTATCTCCTACTTATTCTCAGGTAACCTGGGAGCCGTTATATCCATTGTCTTTGCCCTGCTTGTAGGCTGGACAAATCCATTTACTGCTTTGCAGCTTCTTTACATCAACCTGGTCAACGACTCGATTCCAGCTATTGCTTTAGGTATGGAGCCTGCAGAAGGTCAATCCATGAAAGAATCTCCTCGTGATCCTAAAGAAGGAATCTTTGCTGGAGGTTTATGGCAGGATGTAGTATTCAGAGGTTCACTTATTGCTGTTGCTGTCGTGATTTCCCAGTACATCGGGATGCAGGTTTCTTCAGAAATTGGAGTCGCCATGGCATTTACAACTTTAATTTTAGCCCGTACCTTCCAAGTATTCGCAGCACGCAGCCGTCATGAAACTGCTGCCCAATTAGGCTTTTTCTCTAATAAATACTTAATTTGGGCCTTTATCATCTGTATGGGACTGTACAGTATCACTCTACTTCCAGGTGTCCGTGAAATTTTCGACATTCCAAACACTTTCACTCTTAACAACTGGTTAGTTGCAGCAGGACTTGCAGCTGCCACCACTGTCATAATGGAAGTTTCTAAATTATTCAAAAGTAATAAATAAGTAGTTCATTCAAAAGACCACTAGAAAAATTCTAGTGGTCTTTTTATATGTCCTTTTCTAAAGTTCTAGCTTGTAATGACCGTAGCAGAACCCTCCTCCAAGAATTTACCTATATTTTCAAGAGAAGTAATAACTGCCTTGCCCTCAGGTTTATTTTCTACAAAAGAAACAGCCGCTTTCACTTTAGGTAACATGGAGCCTGCTCCAAAGTGACCTTGTTCAATGTAATCCTTCATTTCACCCACAGAGATATCTTCTATTTTTAATTCATCCGTCTGATTATAATTAATATAAGCATGTGATACTCCTGTCAAGATGAGCAGAGTATCAGCATCTATCAATTCTGCTAGTTTAGCAGAAGTAAAATCCTTGTCGATAACCGCTTCTACTCCCACATAACGCTCACCATCCGACAGCACAGGAATCCCTCCGCCGCCTGCCGCAATAGGAATGATTCCCTGGTCGACCATAGCTTGGATAACTTCGGCCTCTACGATATCAATCGGTTGGGGTGAAGGTACAACTTTACGATAGCCTCGTCCCGAGTCTTCTATAAAAATTTCGTCTGTTTCTTTCATCTGTTTTTCAGCTTCTTCTTGGTCGACGAAGGGACCAATCGGTTTGCTCGGCTGATCAAATGCCGGGTCTTCTGGATCCACTACTATTTGGGTAATCAGACTGACTGCACTTTTTTCGAGGCCCTCAGCATGTAAGGCTTCCATCAGACTCTTTTGCAGCCAGTAGCCGATACTGCCTTGGGTCATCGCTACACAAGTGTCCAAGGGCATGGCAGGATTTTTTTCAGAGTCCGATGCACTTTGCTGCAGTAAAAGATTGCCCACCTGAGGACCATTACCGTGACTGACAATCAATTGCTTGTCCTGCTTGACAAGTTCAACAAGATAACCCGCAGTTTCTCTTAACGCTTGAATCTGTCCTTCAGCACTCGGATTATCTGTTAAAATGGCATTTCCACCTAAAGCGACTACTATTTTCTCCATACTTCCCCAACCTTCTCTCAATATATAGTAATAATGATTTTATTTTACACTCTTTTTTTCTTCATTCATAGAGAAAAGAAAAAAATCAATTAGTGATCTTTTGAAAAGATTTGCGATAGTAAAGAACAAAACGGAAGGATATTAAAGCAGTAAGTAGTTCCACCGCTGTCATAGTCAACCACACACCTTGTAAATCTCTCCACTGGCTCATGATTAACAAGACGGGAAGGATAAGAATTAAGCCTCTTAATAATGAAATAAGCATCGACAACCTGCCGTCATTCACTGCTGCTGCGTAATAAATGACAAAGAAGTTAAATCCTGTAAATATGAAAGAAGTAAAATATAAAGTTAAGCCGGGAACTGCAAGTTCAGTAAGCTGAATATTATTTTGACTGTTAAATATACCGACCATTTCCTGTGGAAAGATGATTCCAATAAGTGCGAAAAGAAAGCCAATGAGCAGATAAACCCACAAACCTAAGCGAAAGGTTTCTTGCCCTTCTTTCTTTTGTTTGGTCCCGTAAAACTCACTAATCAAGGGCTGAAAACCTTGTCCTATTCCTGTCAAAATTGCAATCACGATAATATTCATATTAGCAATAATAGCATAGGCAGAGACCCCGATGGTACCTACCATACTCAAAATTACCCGATTAAAGACAAACATAACTAAAGCGGATGAAAACTCATTCATAAAGGATGAAAATCCATTGGAAAGAATAGGTTGCAGCTGCTTCATCTGACCCTTTGGTGACTGCCATCGCAACTGTCTCTCTTTTTTTCTAAAATGAAAACTGCAAATCAGCAAAGAAAGAATAGGTGACATACAAGTCGCTAAAGCTGCACCAGCGAGGCCCCATCCCAAAGGAAAGATAAAGATGTAATCTAAAATAATATTTAAAAGTCCCCCGGACAAAAGAGCGACAGTAGCTAAGCGGGGACTGTGATCATTCCTTAAAAAACAGATCATCATAAAACTCAACATAAAAACAGGAGTAAAAGCTGTATAAACTGTAAAATAAGCAGATGACATAGCATGAAGCTGTGGAGTGGAGCCTAAAAAGCTTAAAATAGGCTGCTTAAAAATCGAAAAAATGAGAGCTAACAAAACTCCAAAAAGAAGCGTCACTAAAAAAGTGAAAGAAAAAGTTTTTCGACTTTTATTGGTCTTGCCAGTGGACTGCTCAATAGTAAATAAAGTAGAACCTCCTACCCCAAACATCCATCCTAGTCCCGTTACAATGTTAACGATGGGCAGAACAATATTTAAGGCTGCTATGCCCTCAGCTCCCACTCCAAGAGCAATAAAAAAAGTGTCCGCTAAGATAAAAAGTGATTGTCCGGCCATACTTAAAACGGCAAGAGAAACATACTTAAAAAAGAGAGACTGAGTTGATTGTAATTTTGCCATAATTATCCTCCTTAAAAATAAAAAACACCCTGTTTTATGCTTCTCAGACCTACGCATAAAAAAAGTGTTTATGTCCATCCGGTGATGGATTTCTTATTATTTATATGATTTTATCTCTATTATGATATCAAATAAAGCATATAATATCTTTCATTCAAGTAATGACTTGAATGTATCGCCTTATTAAAGTATACTTCATTCAAACAAATGTTTGAACGAGGTGGTTACCATCGGAAAAGAAAATTGTGATATTTTTTGCATTGATGAGCACAAGGTCACTCGAGTCCAAGAAAGATTAGGAAAAATAGATTTAGATGCTGAAATTGATTTATTCAAAGCCCTGTCTAATAACAATCGAATCAAAATTCTTTATGCCCTTTCTATCGAAGAAGAGTTATGTGTTTGTGATATAGCATTAATAATCGACAGCTCAGTCGCCAATACCTCTCACCACTTACGTTATTTACATGATTTAGATATAGTTAATTATCGAAAAGAAGGAAAAGTTTCTTATTATTATTTAACAAGCAGTGTCATTAAAAATATTTTGTCCCAGCTAGAAAGTTTGAAAATCGAGGTGAGTTAAATGAGCAAAACAACTTATTTAGTATCTGGCTTTTCCTGAGCTTCCTGTGCGAATAAGTTTGAAAAAAACGTTCAAAGTCTACCGGGAGTAGATAAAGCTGAAGTAAATTTTGGTGCCAATAAAATAAATGTCTATGGGCAAGCTAGTATAGAAGAAATCGAAGAAGCAGGAGCTTTTGAAGACTTGAAAGTAAAAGAAGAAAGTCTTGCTGCTCGACAAGAATTAAATTCTCAAGAGCAAGAACTTTCTTTTAGTCAAAAATATGGCAAACTCATAATAAGTGCTTTGCTCATTGTAATTGGTTTTCTATTCAGTTTTGGGCTAGGTGAAGATTCCTTTGTAGCTGGTGCCTTCTTTATCGCATCTATGCTGATCAGCGGTCTTAATCTATTCAAACAAGGGCTGAAAAACTTAAGTCAAGCTTATTTTGATATGCGAACTTTAATGACTATTGCAGTTATCGGTGCGATGTTTATTGGCGAATGGGCTGAAGGAGCCATTGTGGTTATTCTATTTGCTCTAAGTGAAAAGCTAGAAAGCTATGCCATGGACCAATCTCGTCAATCCTTACAATCTTTAATGGATTTAGCACCCAATCAAGCCCTAGTTAAAAGAGATGACCAAGAAATGCTTCTTTCTATTGAAGATATAGTTCCTGGAGACCTCATCATTGTTAAGCCTGGGGAACGCATCGCCATGGATGGGCAAGTCATTTTCGGACACTCTACGGTTAACCAAGCGCCTATCACAGGTGAATCAATGCCTGTAGAGAAAAAAGCAAGAGATGAAGTCTATGCCGGCAGCCTCAATGAGGAAGGCTTACTAGAAGTTGAAGTCAGCCAGCTGGCTGAAAATAATAGTCTCGCCCAGATTATTCACTTAGTTGAAGAAGCTCAAGGTCAAAAAGCTCCTGCCCAACAATTTGTAGAAAAATTTGCTAAATATTATACCCCTTTAATTATGTTAGTGGCTTTACTTGTTGCAATTTTACCTCCCCTCTTTTTTAATCAAGATTGGCAAACTTGGATTTATCAAGGGCTTTCAGTCTTAGTTGTTGGTTGTCCTTGTGCTTTGGTTATTTCCACACCCATTGCTGTCGTAGCCGCTATTGGAAACGCAGCCAAACATGGAGTCTTGATTAAGGGAGGAGCTTATTTGGAGGAACTTGGACAGGTCAAAGCCGTGGCTTTTGACAAGACAGGTACACTCACACAAGGAAAACCATCTGTTACTAATATTCTAGTCACGCCATCTGTTGATAAAATAGAGTTTTTGAGAATAGTGGCAAGTCTTGAAAGCCGATCCCAACATCCTTTAGCTTCAGCCATTTTAGAAAAAGCCGAAGACGAGCAGGTAGATTATAAAAATATAAAAGTGATTGATTTCAAATCTGTCACCGGGCGAGGTATTCAAGGTCGGATAGCAAATGATATTTATTATTTTGGTAATAAGCATTTAATTTTAGACCAAGGAATTCCTCTATCAACAGAGCATGAACATACGATTAGAAACTTACAAGAGCAGGGAAAAACTGTGATGATTCTTGCTGACAGTAAGAATGTGCTAGGTTTACTTGCTGTTGCTGATCAAATCCGTGAGGAAAGTCAAGCTGTTATAGCTCAACTTCACAAGATGGGTATTGAAGAAACGATAATGCTCACTGGTGACAATGAGGGTACTGCTCGAGCAGTTAGTCAATCTATCGGTGTCAAAGATTTCGAGGCTAATCTCATGCCACAGGATAAATTAGATATTATTAAAAGAATCGAAACAGACTACGGTAAAGTTGCGATGATTGGTGACGGGGTGAATGATGCTCCAGCTTTAGCTAGTGCATCTGTGGGTATTGCCATGGGGACAGGCGGCACCGACACTGCCATTGAAACAGCTGATATCGCTCTTATGGCTGATGATTTAACCAAATTACCCTATACTATCCGCTTGAGTCGAAAAGCTTTAAGAATCATTAAAGGAAATATTACTTTTTCACTGGGTATTAAATTTTTAGCCCTCCTTCTTGTTGTCCCCGGATGGTTAACACTTTGGATTGCTATTATGTCAGATATGGGTGCTACTTTAATTGTTGCATTAAACAGTCTCAGATTATTAAGGGTAAAAGAGTAAAACCAAAAAGTCATTCCAAGAAAGAAATCTTGGAATGACTTTTTCATCATGAGATATTCATTTTTTTATTCTTTTGATTTATCTTCTTTTTCTTTCGCCTGACCTCGTTTAAATTCTTTTAACTGTCTATCAGAAGATGAAGCTTTTTTACTCTCTTTTTTTACTTGACTTTCTTGTGTAAGATTCGAGTCTTGAGGAGACCGTTGGGTTTGATGATTCTCTTCTACAGGCTGCTCTGAGCTTGGAGTGTTTTTTTCATCATTATCAGAAGATTTTTTCTTGAACTGGGCCAATAATTTCTGAACCAGTTTCCATATTGCCCAAGCCATCGCATATACTATAGCTAATATCAGTAAGATAGGAATTAATCGAATGATGAGTGTGATTAATTCGGACAGAAGCATTAAGAATCTATAGAAGGCATCCACTGTTTCATTCCAAATCCGCTGCCAGAAACCTTCAACATTACGTCTATTTACTCGACTTGCTTCTTGAAGTAAAATTTGAACAGGAACATATTCTTCACGTCCGTCTGACTCTTCCCTTTCTCTTTCCAGACTCTCGATTTCAGTCAAAACATCCAAAAGCTGTCTCTGTAAACTTCTATACTCGTCATCAACGACTTCATATTCTTCTAATTGATTTCGAATAAGCTCTTCTTCGGACCTTAAGGTTTCTATTCGTGTTTCGCGTGAAAGATAATTTTCTGATTCATCTCGGGAATCAAGGATTTGACTTTGTAAAAACAAACTTTCTATGCCTTCTAAATCCTGTGAAAACTGATTGAAATCTCCTGCATTAATATGGACTTCAATCTCTAAGCGAGATCCTGTATTCCCTAAGCTGGACTGGTTGGTCGACTGACTCTGCCTCTGTACAGTCCCTTGGTAATCTTCAACCAGATTAAGAAGATCTGCTTTAGACTGATTAAAATCATGGGTCTCAAAAGCAAGATAGGCTTCGGAAACAATATGCTGACTCTCCTGGCCTTCAATGAGATAATCATTTTCGCCATCGCTTTCTTGACTGAACGTTTCTTCACCCGCTCTTTCATTTTCATAGTAGGAAGAGTCAGTATCCCCTCCTTCGCAAGCAGTTAAAACCAAAACTAAGAGAAAAGAAAAAAGAAAAATGAGATAGTTCCTATGCTTTTTCATTGGACTCCTGCTCCTTTCTTAGCGTGTCACTGTACTTTTATTATATTACACACCACAGCAATATAATAGAGGTAAAAAAAGCATTCAGACTCTGAGTACAGAATCTGAATGCTTCATCTTTTATTTTGATCTCTCGATTAAATCTGTAAACAAACGCATTTGACTTTCATCCGTCTCAAACATGTCCTCAGGATGCCATTGAACCGCCAGAATACTCCTGCCGTCCTCCATGCACTCTACCGCCTCTACGGCTCCATCTTTAGCTCGTGAGACAACTTCTAATCCCTCACCGACTTCATTTATTAGTTGATGGTGTAAAGAGTTAATAGCCGCTTCTTCACCTATTAGATCGGCTAAATAAGATCCTGCCTTAATCGATACCTTTTGAGTAGCATGCTTCATCGGTGTTTCTTGTTGATGCTTTAAGTAGGCATCTTTATAATAAGATAAGTCTTGATGGAGGGTTCCCTTAAATAAGCTGTTAATGATCTGCAATCCACGACAAATACCTAAAACAGGCTTGTTTTTCTTGACCATTTCATCTGTCAGGGAAAGCTCCGATAAATCGCGTTCAGGACAAGTTATCCCTGTCAATGCGCGTGTATCTTGACCATAAAAAGATGGGTCTACATCATAACCTCCAGATAAAATTAATCCATCAATTATATCAGCATAGCTGCGAGCAGCCTCTTCAGGAGCTGTCGGCAGGATGATGGGTATTCCCCCAGCCTGTCTCACAGCTATAGAAATATTTCCCGCAACTAAATCCATGGGCATCGGGTTAGGGTAATTTCCTTTAACTTCAAATATATAATCAGCTGTTATTCCAATAATAGGTTTCATTCTTTATCTCCTTTAATTCCACACAATGTGACGATAATTCTCAGGATCTGTATCTCCCTCAGTATTAACCACTAATACCCTAGCATGTTTACCAAGTGAAAGTGAAGTTTTCAAATCCACATAATGAGGATTCTGCATGACTTCATATAAAAACCCTGCAGGCACAGCCCCGGATTCACCGGCAATGATTGCTGAGTCTCCAGCTAGAGGATTACCCAAGACCCGCATCCCTCGTGCACTGACTTCATCTGGGCAGGAAGCAAAAAAGTCAACTGTTTCTTTTAACATATCCCAAGCGATTGAGCTTGCTTTTCCACACGCCAAGCCAGCCATAATCGTGGCCAAGTCTCCCTCAACACTAACTGCTTTCCCATCATTTCTCTGTACAGATTGGAAAAAAGGATCTGCCTGATCAGACTCTACAATTATAAATTGAATATCGCTGTCTTGGAGTTCGGATTTAAGGCTTGTAAGCATCGACGCTGCAAATGAACCGACTCCTGCTTGTAGAATCACATGGGTAACAGTATCAAGTTCTTCTGATAATTGATTACGTAATTCAGAAACGATGGTCGAGTAGCCCTGCATAATCCACAGCGGAATTTCTTCATAACCTTCCCAGGCAGTATCTTGAATGACTACCCATCCTTTTTCTTTAGCTTCTTCAGCAATTAGATTTACTGTTTCATCGTAATTGACATCTGTCATCTCAGCACGAGCTCCTTGTGAGCGGATAGCTTCTAAACGTTCTGGTGCAGCACCTTTGGGCATGTAGACCACTGCATCCTGACCAAATAACCGAGCAGCCCAGGCTAAACTTTTACCATGATTACCGTCTGTTGCAGTTGCTAAAGTAACCTTTTTGGCTTTGTTGATTTCATGATGAAGCTCTTCAAAAGACATATCTTCTAAATTCAAATCTAACTGCTCTGCAAAATAACGGACAAGGGCATAAGAAGCACCCAGACCTTTAAATGCATTCAAATTAAAGCGACCGGCCTCATTCTTTACCCATAATTTATCGACTTGTAAATGCCTGGCTAATTGATCAAGCGATTCAAGTGCAGTCCTCTCGTATTCTGGTAAAGACTGATGATATTTATAAACTTTTTGACGAGTTTGCTTTGAAAAATCTTTAGTTTCCAGATTAGAATTTGATTTACGATATCTGTTTTTAGTAATTTTTATCATAATTATCTCCTATTCAGCCTAAAGAGCCTATTTAATAAGTGCTTTACTATAGTTATCAATCTGTTTTTGGTACTATTTCACTATATCTATCTAATTTGTTTAAGGAGGAGAGAAACATGGACAGCCAAACGATTGCTCAAAAAATTAAAAATATTCGAAAAGAATTAGGCTATACCCAGGCAGAGTTCGGAAAAGCATTGGGTAACGTATCCTATAGTACTGTATCCGACTGGGAAAATGCAAAAAACGTACCAAGTGATGCCAATATCTGTAAGATCGCAGAAATCAGCCAGGGAAATCTCCTTGATTTATTTGAAGATGAACCTGCAGACGAAACCACTCAGCCATCTGTCGATTCGCAGCTGGTAAAAGAGCTGGAAGAAAAAAACGAAGAACTGACAATGAAAAATGAAGAGCTTAGAAATCAATTAGAAGAAGAAGAAAAAGAGAGGAAGAAACTACAGAAAAAAAAGAAAAAGTTGAAAAAGAAAATTAAAAAATTAAAGTAGTTATCGAATTTTTATTTGTTCATATAGAATGTTATTCAAAAGAAATGGAGGCGAGATATGAATTTTTTGAGAAATTCTAAGTTGTTTTATATCTTAATTATAGGAATTGCTATCGGAGCACTTATAGCGGTTTATAACAATGTCAGTTTTATTTTTGAACCGATACGCGCTCTATTAAACAGTGTTTTTATTCCTGTAATTATTGCAGTATTTATCTACTATATCTTCTTACCTGTTTACCGCTTAATCCAGAAGTTCATTAAACAGGAAATTCTTTCTATTGTTCTTGTTTTTATGCTCATTGCAGCGATTCTATACTTTGTCTTTGCTAATTTACTGCCCAGCTTACTCAGCCAGGTTCAATCGTTATTTACTATGGTACCAAATTTTATAGACGATCTTCTTGCTTTTTCTGGAAGAATTTTAACTGAATACAATATTTCAACTAATCAATTGTATAATTTTCTTGATGAGGTCGGACTGAGTCTTTCAAACATGGCATCTCTTGCCCAAAACTTACTCAGCCATTTAACTTCAAGCGTAGGTAGTTTTCTCAGTGGAACCATCCGTTTCCTCATTGCTTTATTTACTTTCCCTATTGTTCTATTCTTTCTCTTTAAAGACGGAAATAAAGTATCAGGCAATATTACAAAATGGATCCCCGTGCGTTATAACACGGTAGTTAAAGATGTGCTGAACACGGTTCATTATTCTGCTGAACAATACATTGGCGGACGCATGTTAATCATTACATTCGTGGGGGTTTCTTCTTATCTGGCTTTTCTTATTTTAGGACTGCCGAATGCTCTTGTCCTGGGTCTATTTTGCGGGGTTTTAGATATCATCCCACACTTTGGCCCTTGGATCGGTGGAGCTCCCGCTTTTTTCATAGCTCTCACTCTTTCACCTTGGAAAGCTGTGCTGGTTGTTATTCTCTTATTCATTGTCCAGCAACTGGAATCTAACCTGTTCACCCCTCTAGTCATGGGACGTACACTGGAAATGCATCCTGTAACAACAGTGCTCCTTGTCTTATTTGCTAACGAATTATTCGGAATTTTGGGAACTATTTTTATAATCCCTGTCTATGCCATTCTGAAGAACTGCATCATCGTCATTGCAGATCATTACCAACGTTCACAAGGTAAGGAAGGATTTAAAACAGATCATATTCTTAATCAAGATTAAATACAGTCTGCACTAAATATAAATACCTCCTATTTATGGATGGGAGGTATTTGTGATGCTTAAGGTATAATTTTCAGCTGTTTTTGAAGGCTTAGAATTTATTAAAATTGATTTATCCTGTGTATCATGTAAAGTTAATAAACAACATAACCTTTACCAAAAATAAGGAGTGATATTTATGAATCAACAATGGGTTTATGTCATTATTTTTCTATTCTGTCTTATTATTTCAGCTTTCTTTTCAACTTCAGAAACAGCCTTCACCTCTTCCAGCCGCATTCGTTTGAAAACAGCTGAAGATAGAGGAAGTAAAGGAGCAAGAACAGCTCTCAATCTCTTAGATAAATTTGATAATCTCCTATCTTCCATTTTAATAGGAAATAATTTTGTTAATATTTTAGCTTCTTCCGTTGCAAC
>JAUNQW010000016.1 GCA_030535975.1 Atopococcus tabaci
GAATTAGCACGCTTATACGAATTGTTTGGAGCTAATAGTGCTGAATTAGATCAATCACAATTTGGTGTTACTGTTTTAGGTGGAATCAACTCCATTTCTAACGATGTAGCTACAGCAATCACCACAGCTTTATCAGGATCAGATGTTGACACTGAAGGATTAAGCTATAAAGTAGGCCGTATCGGTGGAATCGACCGTTACCACCAAGCATTCTTAGTAGCTGAAGAGATAGCAAGAATTAATGAAGAAGAAAATGAAGAGGGCGCAGATACAGACGCCATCTACATTGCTTCTGGAGATGCTTTCTCAGATGCTTTAGCTATCGCAGCTCAAGCTGGTGAATACAGAAATCCTGTATTATTGACAAGAGGAAATACATTAAACGAGTATGCTGCAAACTTCTTAGAAACATACATTAGTGATGATTCTGTAGCAGCAGTACATGAGTCTGATGTAACTATTGTTGGTGGAACATCAACTATTTCTCAAAATGTTGCGAATCAAATCAACGCAATCTTAGCTGATAAAGTTGCGGCTGGATTCGATAACGATATCAATGATTCTGATTCGAACATTGATAATAATCCATACTACACAGGACCAAACGATTCTACTCCAATGGTAGCAACTGTAGACCGTATTGCTGGAGCGAACCGTTATGAAGTATCTAGAAATGTGAACGAAGATGCAACGTATACAGATAATGAGTCTGGTGCTGAAGCTGCTTATACTCACTACTTAGTAGTATCAGGAGATCACCCATCAGATGCTCTACCTGCTTCTGCTTTAGCTAACCAAATCGGTGCTGGAGTATTGCTCGTAAGCAACAACACTCAACGTGCACAGGAACAATTACTTGCAGCAATTGAGAATGGTGTGACTGACTTTACATTCATCGGTGGTGTAAATACATTATCAAATGCAACATTCAATATCTTTAACTACTCTGGAGATACACTTCGTGCCATCGTTAATGGTCCTGGACACTTCAACTCAGTGATTATTGACCAAATTGAAGACAATGATGGCTCAGAGACAGAAAACTTAGTAAACGAAGATCCAACTGAATAATTAGCAACCTAATAATTAACTAACAAAAAACCAGCCTCGTGCTGGTTTTTTATTTTTAAAATAAACTTAAGCTCTATAAGATATCCTGGCTCTATATTAATGAGAGATTTGTGTTAAAATATACATTATAGAAAATAAAGTAGGTGGGTAAATAAATGGCACGTACCAGACGTGAAAGACGCCAAGATATCAATAGAAGATTAGAAGAAGAAATGAATCATACGCAGGCAAATGAGTCTTATGAGAAGTATAATCATGTTCCTCCTCAATATCGACCTCAAGAGGGAGGTAATTCGCACCAGCAATATTCGGGCCAAGGGCCTTATCAGGAACCTCCCCGCAAGAAAAAAAGACGCAGAAGAGGCTGCGGGTGCGGCTGCTGGGCGTGGATCTTGCTCCTTATCCTGTTGGCTGTAGCTGCGATTGCCGGAAAAGCCTTTTATGATGTACGCTCCAGTGTCGAATTGATCAACACGGATTCCAACTATACACAGATGAGAGAGCAGCCCGTTTCTCTGGCTCGAGGCAGTGAGACAGCCAACGCACTTCTCTTAGGCATAGACTCCGGTGAATCGGGCGGCGTCGAACAGGGTCGCTCGGATACCATGGTCGTTATGGCAGCGAATCCAAAGACGGATACCAGTCATATGTTATCTATTCCCCGAGACTCTTATGTCGATATTCCCGGCTACGGCATGGATAAAATTAACCATGCCTATTCCTATGGCGGGGCAGACTTGTCTGTTGAGACCGTTCAAAATATGTTAGGCATTCCGATCGATTATTATTTCGCAGTCGATATGGAAGGTCTCAAAAATGTGATAGATGCCTTGGGTGGGATTACGATTGTGCCCACCCTTTCTTTTTCCCAAAGCGGCTATTCCTTCCAGGCAGGTGTTGCTCAGGAGGTCGATGGGGCAGGAGCTTTAGCTTACAGCCGGAACCGACAGGATGATCCGACAGGGGACTACGGCCGACAGGAGCGTCAGAGACAGGTCATCACGTCTACGATGGACCAGGTCTCTTCTGTAGAGGGGATCGCCAACTATCCGAGTATCTTGACGGCACTGGAGGACAGTGTACTGACCAATGCTTCTCTGGGAGAAATGTTGACAGGCTTCGTCAATTACCGCTCGGCGGCTTCTAATGTCGACCAGTTCCAGTTAACCGGAAGCGGTCAGATGATCAACGGCATCTATTATGAAATCATTCCGGATGACCAATTAATACAAGCCCAGGCTTTTTTACAAGAAGAAATATAAATAGAATTATAAACTCATAGGAGGAGAAATATGAAAATAGCTGTAGTAGGATTAGGATATGTTGGACTGTCGAATGCGGTGTTACTGGCTCAACACAATGAGGTACGTGCGCTGGAGATCATTGAGGAGAAAGTCGACCTAATTAATCAAGGTATTTCACCTATTTCAGATGAATACATCGAAGATTACTTAAAGAACAAAGACTTGACTATTGAGGCAACAGCCGACCCGGCTTATGCTTACGGTAACGATCCGGATTATGTCGTCATCGCAGCGCCGACAGATTATGATGAGCTGGAGAATCACTTTGATACGGAAGCGCTTGAGAGTGTCATCGAGGATGTCTTAAAGCATGCGCCCGGCACGCCTATTATTGTGAAATCCACCGTCCCGGTCGGTTATACGGATAACATATCCAAGCACTATGAGACAGAGGATATCATCTTCTCACCTGAATTTTTACGTGAAGGTCAGGCCCTTTATGACAACTTATATCCTTCCCGTATCATTCTGGGTGAGGAGTCTGAGAGAGCGCAGGTATTCGCTGATCTTTTAGTTGAAGGAGCCTTAAAAGAGGACATTCCGGTCTTATTAATGGATGCGACGGAAGCTGAAGCGGTCAAGTTATTCTCTAACACTTACCTGGCATTAAGAGTGTCTTACTTTAATGAATTAGATACTTATGCGGAAGTCAAAGGACTGGACACCAAGCAGATCATCGACGGCGTCGGTTTAGATCCGCGTATTGGTGGTCACTACAATAATCCATCTTTCGGGTACGGGGGCTACTGCCTGCCGAAAGATACTAAGCAGCTGGCAGCCAACTACAAAGATGTGCCGAATAACTTGATCCGCGCCATCGTGAAGTCAAATGCGACACGTAAGAACTTCATTGCCCAGCAGATCTTAAAAGAAGAACCGGAAGTGGTGGGTATTTACCGCTTGACCATGAAGACTGGGTCGGACAACTTCCGTCAGGCCGCTATCTTTGATATCATGAAAGAGCTGCGCGGTGAAGGAATCGAAGTCGTTATTTATGAGCCGGTGGTTGAAGAAGAGACTTATGACAAGTATGAGGTCATGAAAGATTTGGACCAATTCAAAGAGAAGTCTTCCATCATTTTAGCCAATCGGATTGAAGAAGAATTAAAAGATGTAGCAGAGAAAGTTTATACGCGAGATATTTACGAGGAAAATTAAGTAAAGGAGCAGGACATGGCAAAAATTACGAAAGCAGTCATTCCAGTGGCGGGTCTGGGTTTGAATTTTTTACCTACGACCAAAGCAACGGCTAAGGAAATGCTGCCGATTGTCGACAAGCCCATCATGCAGTTTGTTGTTGAAGAAGCTCTGGCTTCCGGCATTGAGGAGTTTGTCATCGTCACCGGTCGTCACAAGCGCTCGATCGAGGATCATTTCGATGCGAACTTTGATTTGGAGCAAAATCTGTTAGCTAAGAACAAAGATGACCTCTATCAAAAAGCAACCGAGACAACTTTGGATAATGTCTACTATGTCAGACAGCCTTATCCTAAGGGGCTCGGAGATGCTGTCTTACAGGCCAAGGAGTTTATCGGCAATGAGCCTTTTGTGGTCCTCTTGGCTGATAATATTATGCCGTCAGAGATCCCCATCACTCGGCAGTTAATTGAAGAATTTGATCAGGTGGATGCATCTGTCATCGCTGTTCAGGAGTCTCATGAAGTGGAAGATTTGTCTTCTTATGGTGTCGTGGATGTCAAAGAAAAAATCAATGAGCGGCTGTATGCGGTCAATAAGATTGTAGAAAAGCCTGATCCGGACAAAATTGAAGGCTCTTATGTAAGCACGGGCCGTTATGTGCTGACCCCTGAAATCTTCGACTTCCTGGAAAGTCAAGAACCGGACGAAGACGGGCAGATCCAGCTGTCAGAGGCTATCTCCCGGCTCAATGAAAAAGAGCCAGTCTATGCCTATCAATTTGACGGTGAGCGCTACGATGTAGGGGATATCGAGGGCTACTTAGAAGCCAATATCCTCTACGGCTTGAAACACCCGGAAACAGCTGATGAATTCAAAGACTACCTCATCAAACTGGCCGACAAATTAAAAAATGAATAAAAGAAAGCGAGAGCCTAAGAATTATCCTGGGTTCTCGCTTTTTTCGTAATATCAAAGATGTTTTGCTGCAAGAGGGACAGATATTTAGTGACAGGTGGAAGGATATACGGATCCGTGAGGAGCAGGTCTTGCTCGGCAATCAAAGTCTGTCCGCGGGAATAGTAGGAACCAAAGCGGTAATCAAAGTTCAGGTCATTCGTAAAATGATAGGAAGATCCGGAGTCCTTCTGGTCTTTGGAGAAAAAGTCGAGGACATAGATTCTTAAGGTTGTCGACGAGTGATCAGCTGCTACAGAAACATGGGTGATGGATCGGTAGTGATGGGTGTAAGTTAATTTTTCAAAAAGAAGATCGCCGTTTTCACTTTCAACAACTTTTAAGTCTGGGTCGCGGCTTTGCAGGTAGGCCTTAAAATTGGCAGAAAAGGTCATTTCATTCATTCCTTTCAAGATGTTAACTGAAATATAACATGAATATTTATAGCTTTCATCTTTAATTTATTCTTTTCATCTTGTTCAAGTTATTATTTAACGTTATAATTGTTGAGTATGTAAAAAAAGGAGGCTTGAAGATGACAGCCATTGGTTTTGATACTGAAAAATATTTAGCGGAACAATCAAAACAAATCATGGCCCGTGTATCAGGTAAAGAAAAACTTTATATAGAGTTCGGTGGTAAGCTGATCAGTGATAAGCATGCTGCCCGGGTTTTACCAGGCTTTGATGAAAATGCCAAAATTAGATTGTTGGAAGAGTTAAAAGATCAAACGGAAGTTATTATATGTGTTTATGCCGGTGATATCGAGCAGAATAAAATTAGAGGTGATTACGGCATCACCTATGATCAAGAAGTGATGCGGCTGATCGATGAATACCGCGAGCGCGGGATCGAAGTCAACAGTGTGCTTTTGACCCGTTACAGGGACGAAAAAAATGCGCAGGTCTTTGTTAAAAATTTAGAAAATCGAGACATCAAGGTTTATATTCATAGAGAAATAGAGGGCTATCCAACGGATATAGAAATCATGTTTTCTAATGAAGGATTTGCTAAAAATCCTTTTATCCCGACCCATAGACCTCTCGTGGTGGTAACGGGTCCGGGAGCGGGATCCGGGAAGCTGGCGACGTGTCTGTCGCAGATGTATCATGAATATAAGCGTGGGATATCTGCGGGATATGCCAAGTTTGAGACCTTTCCCGTCTGGAACTTACCCCTGCGTCATCCGGTTAATATCGCCTATGAAGCTTCGACAGTCGACTTGAAAGACACCAATGTGTTAGATAATTATCATTATGAAGCTTACGGAGAAGTCGCTGTCAATTATAATCGGGATGTCAAAATATTCCCTATCGTTAAGAAGATCATCGAAATGATCTCTGGTGAAACATCCATTTACCAGTCGCCGACAGATATGGGTGTCAACTGTATTAAAGAGGGAATTACCGATAATGAGGTAGTGGAAAAAGCGGCTAATCAAGAAATTATCCGCCGCTATTTCTTTGAAGAAGTCTCCTATCTTGAAGGAACGATCGATGATGAGACCCGCTCGCGCATGCATATGATCATGGAGGAGAATAATCTAAAGCCTGAAGACCGGGCAGCTGTTATCCCGGCCAGAGAATATGCTGCGGAGTTACAAAAAAAGAAAGAAGCCGAGTATGTCCAGTCGGTGGTGGCGATCGAGTTACCTGATGGGAAAATCATTACAGGACGCCGCAGCCGGTTGATGGATGCTTCTGCAGCCTGTATCATGAACAGTCTGAAATATTTAGCAGGCATCGGTGACCGGATCGACTTGCTGGCTCCTACTATCCTGGAGACGATTCAGCGGCTGAAAGCTGTGGAACTTCATTCCAAAGTGCCTACTCTGGCCTTGAATGAATTGTTGATTGCTTTAGCTATTTCAGCTGTGACCAATCCAACCGCCGACCTTGCTTACAAAGAATTAAAAAACTTAAAGGGCGGGCAGGCTCATTCCACAGTTATTTTGAGTATGGAAAATTCTTTATCCCTCAAGCGCCTGGGTATTGACGTGACATCCGACACTTATTATCTGGACAATCAAATGTATAACCCTTAACAAGAAGCAAGAGATAGTATAAAATTTAAAGAGGCCGAGACTTTTGTCCGGCCTCTTTACTCATAGCTAATTTTTTTCAATATTTTCAGATGGAGAAATGTAATGATGATAAAAACAAACAATCAAAAGTGGATTTTAATCGCAGTCATGCTGGTGCTTTCAGTCTTTTCATTTTTAGTCTTTCAAGGAAAACATGGCTTTCATATCGATGAAGTGTACAGCTATGGTCTTTCAAACAGTGACCATGAACCCTTTCCCTGGCAGGTGGATGAGTGGCTGGAAGGGGACTATTACAAGGATTATTTAACTCCGACAGAAGAGACCCGGTTTAATTATGATTCGGTGATCTATAATCAAGTCCAGGATGTCCATCCTCCCTTTTACTATCTCATCTTCCATACAGTCAGTTCATTTTTCCCAGGAATCTTTACGAAGTACACGGGATTAGTGATCAATTTAATCATTCATCTGCTGCTCTTCTTTTTAGTCTACCGGCTGATTTATTATTTGACCAAGAACTTTACTGTTTCGCTTTCCGGCAGTCTCTTTTGGTATATGAGTGCAGCAGCTCTTAATGCCATGACCTTTATCCGCATGTATAGTTTGTTTACTTTACTGGTGGTGGGCCTTTATTACTTTACTCTCCGCTATCTCAAGGAGAAAAAAAATAAAGACCTCCTTCCCTTGGCAGTCTGTTACTTCTTAGGCGGGTGGACGCATTATTATTTCTATATCTTTGCTTTTCTATTTACTCTGGTCGTCTGTCTCTTTTTACTCTTGAAAAAAGAATGGAAGAGGACTCTGACTTTTGGCGGGACGGCCGGCCTGTCTGTCCTTGCAGCCCTTTTGTCCTTTCCAGCCGTCTTTGATCACATTCAAAATTCTAACCGGGGACAGGAAGTATTAGAAGGTCTTGAACAGAATTTAACCCAGGTCTCCAGCCAATATTTTACTTTTATCCGTGAAGAGCTTTTTACTAATATTCCGGCTGTAATCATCTTGCTTGTGTTTGTCTTGATGCTGGGCTCAGTTCTTTTCTATAAAAGAGGGGAGAAGACCACTTGGGTTCAGTGGGGATTATTGATGCTGCCGGTGCTTTCCTATGTGGTGGTCGTTCAAAATGTTTCCGGTCTGGAATCACCGCGCTATGTTTATCCCATCTATCCTCTGCTCGTTATTTTTATCTATAGTCTTTTATACGCAGGACTTTCCCCCTGGATTGCTCAAAAAGGCCGTCTGTCTCTCTTGATCTTATCCGGCACACTGCTTGTCATTCCTTTGCGTCTGTATGGGACGGACCTGTCTTATCAGTTTAAGGAAGTGGACTACCCTCAAGAAAGAATTGCGGCTGTCGAAGATCAGTCGGCTCTAGTCATTTATCAAGAAAAATGGCAGTTGACCCAGTATGTGTTAGGTATCAAAGACTTTAAGGCCGTCTATCCCGTGCAAGTATCCACTCAGATGGATGAGACACTTCCTGGTCAACTGCCGGAAGATACGGATGACTTGTATGTCTTTGTTGATTTGAGGATTGACTCAGGTCCAGGGAGTATCGTGCAGACGGTGTCGGATTTTTACAGCTATCAAGATCTGCAGGAAGTGTTAAGAACAGATCACTATATTGTCTACCAATTGGAAAAATAAAAAGCTGGGTGATGATAATCACCTAGCTTTTTTCTGTCACGACATAGATATTCTCAGCCGCTTCCTGGCTGATCGATATCTCTTCCTGTTTATGGTTTTGAATGGTGATCTGTCCATCATAGGGATTGCTGGACAGGACCTGGTATTTTTCATTTAAGACGAGCTTCTTAGCGTCTAAGTACTTTAATAAGTTTTCTTCATCCATCGTCTCTTTAAAGGTAAAGATTTGGCCGGGCTCGAGCTCAACGAGTAAGTGCTTGCTGGAAAAATCGATTAAGCCGTCCAAGTCGGGGATGCGGCCGCCATGGGGATCTGTTTGGGGTTCGCCTAAAAATTGATAAAGCGCTTCCGTCAGCCGGTCGGACGAGGTGTGTTCCAGCTGGTCAGCTTCAGTATGGACTTCATCCCAGGAATAGCCTAATTTATCATAGAGAAAAACTTCCCATATGCGGTGTTTTCTGATCAGCTTACTCGCCAGGAGATGGCCTTTTTGAGTGGCGCGCACTCCTTTGTAGGGAACATGGTCAACCAGACCTTCTTCAACCAGTCGGGTATTCATATCTGTTACTGAAGCAGCTTTGACCTCCATGGCATCCGCGATCTCTTTGTTGGTAATGATGCGGTGAGTCCCCCCTAATTCAACAATCAATTTAATATAATCCTCTTTACTTGGTGTCATGGTCAGCCTCCTTTCGCGTATTATACCACATTGATTGGTTTGACCCATATAAAAGTTTAGGTTAAACTAAAAATATATCTTAAGAGACTTAAAAAAAGAAAGAAGGAGTAAGTAATGAGAAAAAGAAAGCGCGTGAATGGACGACTGCTGACTTTAATAGCTTTCCTGCTTATTTTCATAGGAGCGTGTGGGGATTCCTCTGAAGACAGTAATGGAGAAGAGAGCTTAAATGTAGTCGTCACGACGACCCACTTAAGTGACCTGGCTCAAGATATAGGGGGAGAGCATGTACAGGTGACAGGTTTAATGGGGCCGGGAGTCGATCCCCATGGCTATGAGCCGACACCTTCGGATATTGATGCCATCCACCAGGCTGACCTGGTCGGTTACAATGGCCTGCATTTAGAAGCTATGTTTATCGATATCTTTGAAAAAATGGAGGAATCTAATTCTGAAATCTTTGCCTTGGAAGATGCGGTCCGTGAGGAAGATGTTTTAGATTATACATATGAAGGTAAAGATTTGGAAAAGGATCCGCATATTTGGTTTGATATCGATTTATGGAAAGCAGCTGCTCAATTAACAGCCGATGAATTTTCACGTCTGGACCCTGCCCATGAAGGGGCCTATCAAGCAAATTATGAGGACTATGTTTTTCGATTAGACGAATTAAATAAGGAGATCGAAGATAAATTAGCCGAACTTCCTGAAGACAAGCGTATTTTAATTACAGCTCATGACGCCTTTTCTTATTTCGGAGAAAATTATGGTTTCCAAGTCGAAGGTATCCAGGGCATTAACTCACAAACTGAAGCCGGAACGGGTGATATTTCCCTGACAGCTGACTTAGTGATCGAAAATGACATCAAAGCTTGCTTTATTGAGTCTTCTATATCTGATCGTAATATCCAAGCCTTGATTGAAGCGGTAGAGGCGCAGGGTGCTAGTCTGGAGATTGGCGGGGAACTCTACTCTGATGCTTTAGGGACCGATGAGGATGAAGCAGGTAATTATTTTGATGCCTACCGTACCAATGTCGCTACTATCGTCGATGCCTTGAAATAAAGAAAGGAGGCTGGAAGATGTTAAGAGATAAAAGTATCACAGTCGAAAATCTGACCGTAGCCTATGATGGAACACCTGTCTTACTTGATGCTGACCTGGAGTTTGAAAAGGGTAAAATTACAGCCGTTATTGGTCCCAATGGGGCAGGTAAATCAACCCTCCTGAATGCTATGTTAGATTTTATCAAACCGCTTACAGGGCAGGTTCATTATTATTTAGATGATAAAAAATTTACTTATCAGGACATCAAGCAGAGGCTTGCTTATGTTCCGCAGAAAGCAAGTGTGGACTGGACCTTCCCGACAGATGCTTTGGATGTCGTTTTAATGGGGCGCTACGGTCATTTGAAAACAGGGCAGAGACCTGGTAAAAAGGACCGTCAAATAGCCAAAGGTAAGCTGAATCAAGTGGGGATGCTGAATTTTTCTGACCGCCAAATCTCTCAGTTATCCGGCGGCCAGCGCCAGCGTGTCTTTTTAGCACGTGCCCTGGCTCAAGAGAGTGACATCATTATTCTCGATGAACCTTTGGCTGGAGTAGATGTCACGACAGAAAAAGTTTTGATGAATTTACTGCGCCAGGAAGCTGAGCAAGGAAAAACGATCCTTGCTGTCCACCATGATTTGAATACAATAACAAATTATTTTGATGATGTTGTTTTCTTAAATCGTCAAGTCTATGCCTATGGATCGGTGGAAGATGTATTTACCCCACAAAATATAGAGAAGACCTACCAGCAAAACCGGCAGGAAGCAGAAGCAAGCTTGATAGAAGAGGAATCTGGGAAGGCGATGGATGTCTAATGGATACGCTGCTGTCTATTTTAACTGATCATACCTTTCAAATAGTGGCCTTAGGTACAGGGATTTTAGGTTTATTATCAGGAGTCATGGGTGTTTTCCTCACTTTGCGTAAGCAAAGCTTATTGGGAGATGCACTGGGGCATGCCGCCTTACCGGGTATCGTCATCGCTTTCTTACTCATCCAGGAGAAAAATATGCTGATTCTTCTTTTAGGAGCCAGTTTATCCGGTCTTTTAGCCACGGCTCTCATCAATTGGATGACCGGCAGACACTCTGTTATCAAACAGGATAGTGCGCTGGCTCTTATTTTATCCTCTTTCTTTGGATTGGGGACGGCCCTCTTGTCTTATTCTCAACAGATGCCTAATGCAGCTCAGGCAGGGTTGGAAACTTTTATTTTCGGCCAGGCTTCCGGGATGTTAAGGCAGGATGTCTATTTGATCATAGTGATTAGTCTGCTCGTTTTAGTACTGGTGGCCGTGTTTTGGAAAGAGTTTAAACTGATTACTTTTGATGCAGATTTTGCCCGGACGCTTCCGGGCCCTTACAGCTTTTTGAATCGTCTCTTATCACTTTTAATCGTTGTCACTATTGTTTTAGGTTTAGAATCGGTCGGAGTAGTCTTAATCAGTGCGCTCTTAGTCAATCCTGCCATCGCCGCCCGTCAATGGTCGCATCAAATGAAGACGGTGATTGTCTTGTCCGGATTTTTCGGCCTGTTTTCCGGCATCATCGGGACCCTCATTTCTTCGGCCGGCAGTCAAATTCCCACAGGCGCAACGATTGTCGTAGTTGCGACAAGTATCACGCTCTTTTCCATCCTTTTTGCACCTCGGCGCGGGCTGATTGCCAGACGCCGCCAGGTTAAAGAAAAAGAAAAGGCTTTACAGACTCGATTAGAAAGGAGAGAGTAGCATGTCCCTGGTCCTTGAAATTATATTAGTCGCCATCGCTGTTTCTCTTTCCTGTTCTGTTTTAGGCGTATTCCTCGTGCTTCGCGGATCGACCATGGTGTCCGATGCCATTACCCATACGGTACTTTTAGGTATCGTTGTGAGCTTTTTTATCGTGCAGGATTTAAGGTCTCCCTGGTTGATCATTGGGGCCAGCCTGGTCGGGGTCTTTACCGTCTGGGCCATAGAAGCGTTAAAAAATACAGGTTTGGTTGATCAGGATGCCTCTATCGGCATTGTTTTTCCTCTTCTCTTTTCTATCGCTATCATCCTATTGACGCGCTATGCAGGCGATGTTCACTTAGATATTGATGCAGTATTTATGGGTCAGCTGGGATTCACTATCTTTGACCGCGTCATCATCGGGGGTGTGGACATAGGGCCTGGAGCTTTTTGGTCTGCTTTGATTATCTTCCTGCTGAACAGTGGATTTATTGCTTATTTCTATAAAGAATTAAAAGTTTCGACCTTTGATCCCAACTATGCCCGGTCGATTGGAATTTCCACGACTTTTATCTACTATGCTTTAATGACCTTAGTTTCCATAACCTCTGTCGGGGCTTTTGAGGCTGTCGGTTCTATCCTGGTGGTCGGTTTTATGGTGGGGCCGGCTCTGACTGCTTATCTTCTGACCGACCGGTTAATTCATATGATCGGCGTGACTTTACTTGTCTCTGTCTTTAATGCTGCCGCAGGTGTTTCACTTGCATACAGCTTAAACTTGTCTTATGCGGGTGTGATCGCATTTTTCACGGGAATAGTTGCTGTCACAGCCTTTATATTTTCTCCTAAAAAAGGAGCCCTGCGCGGCTGGGTCAACCGCCGCCGCCAAAAGAATTAAAAAAGAAGATGAAGCATTGAAAGTTTAAGGACTTTCGATGCTTTTTTGAAATAGAGTTGTAGCTCTCCTGGAAGTATGTTTAAATTAGAGGGCATTGAATAATTGGAAAAGGTGATTAAAGCTGTGAAAAAGAAATCGAGTCGCAATAAGACGATTGACTTTACTTTAGAGGAAGGAAAGAAATATGCCGACCGGGCCATTGAAGTGAAGGATCCCGTCAAGTTAGAAACTATCATCAATCAAACGATCCTGGGTGATACCTTTGAGGTGGTTAAACATCTGCCCGAGGGATTTGTGGATCTGATGATAGCCGACCCTCCCTATAACCTCACGAAAACCTATCATGGAAAAACATTCAAAGAGACTGATGCAGATGAATATACAGCCTATACTCATCGTTGGCTGGATGCTGTCCTGCCGCTTTTAAGTGAAAAGGGCAGTTTGTATATTTGCTGTGACTGGCAGACCAGCATGCTGATTGGACCTGTCCTGCAGGAAAAAATGGTGATTCAAAACAGAATTACCTGGCAGAGAGAGAAGGGGCGAGGGGCCAAACGCAATTGGAAAAATGCGATGGAAGATATTTGGTTCGCGAGCAAGACAGACGATTATACGTTTAATGTGGATGCGGTTAAAGTCCGCAGACAAGTTCTTGCTCCATATAAAACGGCCGGTCAGCCCAAAGACTGGGAAGAGACAGCTCAAGGTAACTTTAGAGATACTTATCCTTCTAATTTTTGGGATGATATCACCATACCTTTCTGGTCCATGCCTGAAAACACAGCCCATCCCACTCAAAAGCCGGAAAAGCTGATGGCTAAAATAATATTAGCTTCCAGTGATGAAGATGATATCGTCTTTGATCCTTTCCTGGGATCGGGAACGACAAGTGTGACTGCGAAAAAACTCGGCCGAAGGTATGCAGGAATTGAACAGAACCCTCTGTATGCCGCCTGGTGTGAAAAGAGGCTGGAAATGGCTGACGAAAAACCTGATATTCAAGGTTATGCCGACCAGGTGTTTTGGGAGAGAAATACCCGCCGCTTCCAGAAAAATAACTAATCCTCATCAGTCCCCCAATTTATTGGGCTTTTATATCATTTAAGTTATACTGGAGGGACAGTAATAGATTCAGAAAGGATGACATGTGTGGAATTAAGTATTCTAGATCAGGCACCTGTAAGTGAGTTGCAAACAGGTGCAGAAGCTGCCCGAAATGCAGTGAAGTTAGCTCAAGAAGGAGAGAAGTTAGGTTATAAACGGATGTGGATGGCTGAGCATCATAATACACCTTTGTTTGGCTCCCCTTCCCCGGAATTGATCATCTCTCATATAGCGGCCCGGACAGAAAAAATCCGTGTAGGGACGGGTGGAATCATGCTCATGCATTATTCACCTTATAAGATTGCAGAAAACATCAAAACTTTAAGTGCGCTTGCACCGGGACGTATCGACTTTGGAGCCGGTCGAGCTCCAGGCGGTGACCATGGATCCACTTATGCTTTATCTACATCAAAAGCACCTGATTTTTCTGACCAGTATGAAAAATTAGATGATGCCTTAAAAATGATTAATGAAGATGAAGAAAACACTTCAGACCGCAGGTTCCAAGAAGTCTATACTGCACCCGGCGGCATAGACTTACCAGAAGCCTGGCTGCTGGGTTCAAGTGGTAACTCTGCAGCTGTAGCAGGGGAGAAAGGAATCGGCTATTCTTTTGCCCAATTCTTTGCCCGTGGGGCGATGCATGAAGATATTTTCCAAACCTATAGAGAAAATTTCCAGCCTTCTGACTTTATGAAGCAGCCAAGAGTGATGGTCGCCTACTTAGTGACCGTTGCTGAAACTGAAGAAGAGGCTGTCCGCCGCGCACTGCCCCACGATCTGAGTTTAATTGGTCATGCAAGGGGTAAAAACTTTCAAATGCCGTCGACAGAAGATGCCAATGAGATGGAGCTGTCGGATGAGGTCAGACAAGCGATCGACAAGAACCGTGACACTCACTTAGTCGGAACAGCTGAGCAAGTGGCTGACAAGCTTCGGTCAGACCAAGAAAAGTATGACATTGATGAGATCATGATCTGCAGTAACCAGGCCGAATTTGAAGGAAGATTGGAAACTTATCGTTTATTAGCTGAGGAACTGATCTAAACTTAAAGGACAATATGAAGCAGGGACGAGATATGATCTGGTCTCTGTTTATTTTACTTACCTAAAATTTCAAAATGAGAAACAAGGTGGTATAATGAAGAACAGACTATAGAAGGAGGCAGCCTATGATAAAAAAACAGAACTTTCCTGAAAGCTTTCTTCAAAAGCATGCAGCAAGTGAGAAATCCTTCAGCGAGGGTCAGGCTTTATTCAAAGATTCGGAGTCTGTCCAGGGACCTGTTGGAAATGAAGAAAGTAACTCGGTTCATTACTTGATCCGTGATCAAAAGAATGAACGCGTCCATATAGCCTTTTACAATAACGGCTTAAATAAAAGTTATTCCTGCACCTGTGAGTTTTTTAAGCAGCATGATGGCTTATGCAGGCATGTTATTGCAGCTTTACTCGACTTAAATATGTATGAAGCGGACAATATTCCAATGAGTAAAGAAGAAGCTCAAGAAGCTAGACAGCTCACACCCCTTCATTCAAAAAATGATGCTGCTGTGAGCCGGTTATTAGATAATTACTGGAAAGAGACCCAGTTGATGAGTGCCTCCTTAAATAAAGAAACCTTGAATATTGAATACTCTTTAACTATTAAAGGTTCAGAAAAGGTTACTTTTTATGTCATGACGATGAAAGTGGGGATGGACTATCTCTATGTGGTTCAAGATATTGAACAAATAACTTATGATTTGCTCAATCAAAAAGAAATCGTCTTTGGCACGGGTTTGACCTACCACCCGGATCAGCATCGGATTTCCAGTGCAGACCGAAAGATGCTGCGACTGATCAGCCATATCATCCAACTGATGCAGTCAAGCAGTCCGGGTCGTGGAAAATCCAGTCACAGTGAATTGTTTATTCCGCCGGAAATGGTCAAGCAGGTGATCCAGCAGCTGCTTAAAGTCGACGCTGGTTTCTTATATAATGATTTTTCCCAGTCCACAGCTGAAAAATCAGCGCCTGTTTATGTCAAAGAAGAATTCGATACAGTTCCCCTGTCTTTTTATATAAAGAAATCAAAGGATAATTTTTATTCTTTTGGAGCGGGCAGGCAAAATCTATCCAACTTACGTCTGTTTAATCGGGCGAATATGATTTACTTGGACAATACTTTTTACTTTTTAAACCACCAGCAGTATCAAGTAGCCTCTTTTCTTAAAGATGCTTTTGAAACCTTGAACGGTGAGGCGATGATCATGGACAAAGAACAGTTCAGCCTGTTTGCCTCCAATGCCTTGCCGCAGATCAGAGGTCTTTTCCCGGTTACTATGGATGAAGAACTTCATGCCAGACTTTTAACTCCCTCTTTGGAAGCCCAGCTCTACATTGACTGGCAGGGGGAGGAACTCTTGGTTCGACCGGTTTTCCGGTATTTGAATCAGACGATTTATCCTTTTGAAGAGAGTAAAGAAAGCTTGATGGAGGATGATCAGGTGGTTGTGCGGGATTTGTCCTTGGAGAATGAGAAAATGGAGCTCCTGGCAGATACTTTAAGTTCTTTTGACCATGAAGATGGTTTCGCCCAAACGGATCAGCTGGTTCATATCACCGACTTTCTTTATCATGGCTTACAAGACTTGTCCGAATCTTTCGTCATTATGATGACAGAGCCGGCCCAGCATATCCTGTATGAGCCGGAGAATACCCCTCATCTTCGCCTGGAGATGAGTGAAAACTCTAATTTGCTAGATGTCAGCTTTGAATTGGAAGATATACCTGAAGAGGATATTGAGAGTTTAGTCCAGGCCTTGAATGTTGAGCGGTCTTATCACCGGTTATCCAATGGAAAAATCATCGACTTAAAAGACCGAGCCTTTGAACAGTTCAACCATGCTGTTAAACAGCTGGATCTTTCAGATCGTCCAGTGACCAAAGAGATGCAGGTTCCCCTGTATAAAGGCTTGGTCCTTTCAGAGGAGAATACTGTCCAAAAAGGGGAGCATTTCAGACGCTTGGTTGAAGAATTAAAAGAACCTGACCAACTGGAATTCCCTCTTCCTAAGTCTCTGGATGCTTCTCTGCGCAGTTACCAGGAAACGGGTTATAGATGGCTGAGGACCTTGGACTATTACGGCTTAGGAGCAGTCTTGGCGGATGATATGGGGCTTGGAAAGACGCTCCAGACTATTGCTTTTCTTGCTTCCAAGATAGAAGAAGGCAAGGGTCCTTTTCTCGTAGTGTGTCCAGCCAGTGTTTTATATAATTGGGAACATGAATTCCAGAAATTTACACCCCAGTTAGAAACCGCTCTTATTTCTGGAACAAAAGAGGAACGTGCCTCTCAGGTTAAACAGGCGCTTGATGAAGATATTCCGGTTTTAATCACTTCTTATCCTTTAATTCAAAGAGACGGCGATCTTTATGCAGATATTAATTTTTCCACTATGGTTTTAGATGAGTCGCAGTATGTTAAAAATATGAATACTAAAACAGCTAAAGCGGTTAGAAATATTCGCCGCCAGCAGACAGTAGCCTTAAGCGGGACTCCGATAGAAAATCATCTGGGTGAATTATATTCCCTCTTTACAATCGTGATGCCCGGCTTATTTGAGAGTCCGGCTCATTTTAAATCGTTGACGAGACAAGAAATATCAGACAAGATTAAACCCTTTCTCTTACGTCGCCTCAAATCAGAAGTACTTTTTGATTTACCGGAGAAGACCGAATCGACAGAGTATATCGACTTAGCTTCTGAACAAAAACAACTCTATCAGACTCAAGTCAATCTCTTAAAAGAGGAAGTAAAGACTTATATTGATAAGGACAATGTCCAGTCGAACAGCATGTCGATTCTTGCGGGGCTGACCCGTTTACGTCAAATTTGTAATGATCCCAGACTTGTTCTGCCGAATTATGACGGTGTTTCTGCCAAACTTTTACGTGTCTTGGAGCTCTTAGAAGAAGCGAAAGAAAATGGAAAGAGAGTCGTTTTATTTTCCCAGTTTACAACCATGCTGGGGCTGATCCGTCAAGAATTAGACGCCTTAGGCTATGATTATCATTATTTCGACGGCTCGACTAAACCTAAAGACCGACTGGACCTGGCCAATCGTTTTAATATGGGAGAAAAAGACCTCTTTCTTATTTCGTTAAAAGCAGGGGGTACAGGGATCAACTTAACAGGTGGAGACACTGTCATTTTATACGACTCCTGGTGGAACCCGGCGATCGAAGACCAGGCCGCAGACCGTGTGCATCGATTCGGACAGAAGAAATCGGTTCAAGTCATTCGTATGATCAGTAAAGGTACGATAGAAGAACGTATTTATGAGATGCAGGAAGCCAAACGCGAATTAGTGGACTCGGTGATCACATCAGAAGAGCAGCAAGGCAGCGGCACATTAACTAAAGAAGAGTTACTGGCTTTAATAGATTTATAAGGAAGTGTTCTGTGGAAAATATGCAATGGACAGGCTTAGAAAGCAAACGTTTTGAAAAATACAAGACCTGGAAAAATAAACATAAACCAGGAATCTGCGGGACTTATGTGGCAGCGGTAATGCTGCATGATTTTTTAAGCGAGACCTATGATATTCAAATCGCTGAAGAAAAAATACTGCGGGGAGTCAAGCAGGTTGTAGATGACTGGATGCCTTATCGTGGAACTTATTTCTGGGATCTGCAGTATGGCTTAAACTATATGTTGAAAGGTGTAGAGGGCTGGCGAGCTGCTCAACACCTTGTCCCTGAGATAAAAGTAAAAGAAATTTTGTCCGGTCCCAATCCAAGACCTCTTGCAGTAGGGACAAGTAAAATCTTGGGCAGCCGCTATAAAAATCACTGGGTGCTGGTCTATGCTTATGCCTATGACTCAAAAGGTAAGCTCCACTTTAAATGTTACGATAACCATGGGCGGCATGAGGCTGTCATTACTGCTACAGAAGCAATTGCTTGCGTGTGGATTGAAAAGAATTAAAAAAACAGCCATGCAAACTACTGGTTCAGTAGGATGTATGGCTGTTTTGCCCTCCGGCCTGCTCTAATAAATCAGGCTGATACTTTTTTTGAATTGAGAAGGTTTTTCTCCAGTGATTTTCTTAAAGACTTTAGTAAAATAAGAGTGGCTGTTGAAACCGGATAGATAGGCCGTTTCACTTAAAGAATATTGATCGAGATAAAGTAAAAATTTGGCCAGCTCAATTCTCTGACAGTGGATGTATTCGACAAAAGTCAGCCCTGTTTCTTGTTTAAATTTCCGAGCCAGATGCACAGGATGAATGTCAAACTCATCAGCAATGAGCGGCAGGGTAAGGTCTTCTGTTAAATGGTCATTAGTATAGGTGATGATTTCTATCATGACATCTGATAGATTTTGAGTGGATAGATTTTTTACAGCAGAACAATAGTCATCAAAAATTTCATAAAAAACATATTTTTTTAGATAATCGATGGATTGTCCGCGTTCTATTAAAAGGTTATATTTACTTGAAATTAAATAATTAGATTGTCTGACTAAGCTGCCTTTTTCTGCTGATAAGCGGCAGTAAGAATTCAATACACTCATTTGAAACTGGAACCATTCAATATCTGTGAGTTTATCACTTGGAGAGTCATTTAATGGCTGCTCCATTTCATACCACAGAGAAGTTATTTCTTTCAGTGCTTCTTGGTCCCCGATGCTTATCGCTGAAGAAGTATCGAGCATCCTCATATAATCCTCATTAGCAGACTCTTCATTCAGGTACTTGAGATACTCTGAACGATCGATATTAGATCCGGAAGTCATAAGTTACCCGCCTATTCTGTATATTTTATATTGATTCATGAATGTTTATACTATCGAGTATATCACAAGAATTAAATCTATAAAACAAAAAAGCTTACATAAAAAGAGCTTTATTGTTATAAAGACAGGATTGATTAATTAAATAAATAGGATTAAATATCCCGATATTTTGAATTTTTGATTATTTAAAATTATTCATTTACACTTAAAAGAAAAGGGAGGATAAAGATGCCAGATCTACCTAAAAAGTTATCCGAAGTAACTTCCAATAAGCCTAAAAAAGCGAAAACATTGAATCAAACTTTTAAGCAAGATACTGCTAAAATTGATGAAAGCCCGCAAAAGGTGAGTGGAAAGACTAATATTATTACATCCATCAGTAGCCAGAAAAGGCCGGGACGTTATAATATATTTATTGATGAAAGCTATGCTTTTGCAGTGGATGAGCAGGTCCTGATTGATTTTATGCTGACCAAGGGTATGGCAGTGAATCCTGAGCTCCAGGAAAAAATTCAAAAAGCTGACAATGCTCAAAAAGCCTATCAAGCTGCTCTGCATTATTTAAGCTATCAACTTCGCTCTGAAAAAGAGATCTATGATTATTTAATAGATAAGGAATACCAAGATCATGCGGACAGAGTCATTGATAAGCTGCGTGAGATGAAATTGCTGGACGATCAAGCCTATGCAGAAAGTTTTGTCCGCACCAAGGCGGCAGTTAATTATCACGGTCCCGTAGAAATACGACGCAATCTTTATCGCAAGGGTGTGGCGGAGTCTTTAATCGACCAGGCCCTGCTGAGTGAGTATTCTGAGGAGATGCGGCTGGAGAATGCCCAAAGACTTGCTGACAAACAGGTGAAGAAAAATAAAAACCGCTCCAATCGTGAAAGCCAGCAAAGGATTCGTCAGTTTTTGCTCCAAAAAGGATTTGCTAATGATACGATAACAGAAGTTTTTGAAGAATTAGATTTTGAAAAAGATGACGATGATGAGAGAGAAGCTTTAATCAAGCAGGGAGAAAAAGCATGGCGGCGCTACTCCAAATTTGATTTGTTCAACTGTAAGCAGAAAACTTATGCCAACCTTTATCAGAAAGGTTTTCCTGGTGATATGATCAGTCAATTCATCAGCGAAAAAGAAAGCGAGTGGAATGAGTAAAAAGAAAATAGACTTAAAGAAAGAATATAATATTGATCTTTGGGACGAGGAGAGAATAAAAAGCTTTCAAACCGATATTTTAGCCTGGTATGACCGACATAAAAGAGATCTCCCCTGGAGGCAGACCAAGGATCCCTATAAGATCTGGGTATCGGAAATCATGTTACAGCAAACGCAGGTGGCTACGGTCATCCCTTATTACGAGCGATTTATTGAGCGCTTGCCTGATGTCAAGTCCTTGGCCGAAGTTTCTGAAGAGGAGTTATTAAAATTATGGGAAGGACTGGGTTATTATTCACGCGTTCGAAATATGCAGGCAGCTGCTCAACAGATTATAGAGGAATGGGGAGGAGTCTTTCCAGATAATCGCAAAGATTTAGAAAAGCTGAAAGGAATAGGGCCTTATACGGGGGGAGCTGTTGCGAGTATAGCCTTTGGTGAACAAACGCCTGCAGTAGATGGGAATGTCATGCGGGTATTCAGTCGTCTGTTTAAAATTGAAGATGATCTTTCAAAGGCTAAGACAAAAACGCTCTTCGAAAAGCTCTTGAGCCAGATTGTGCCGGCTGATCGACCGGGGGACTTCAACCAGGCCATCATGGATCTGGGGGCCACCAAATCCATGCCTAAAGTCTATGACCCTGTCGACAATCCACTACCTGACTATGATGCCAGCTATCAATCGGACACTTGGCAGGAGTATCCTGTTAAAAAAGGTAAGGTCAAACAGAAGCAGGAAACCTATTACGCTTTCCTCATTAAGAATGATTCCGATGAATTTCTTCTGGAAAAACGTCCTTCAAGCGGTCTGTTAGCTGATTTTTGGACCTTTCCTCTAGTCGATGTTCTGACATTTTCTTCAGAAGATGAAAAAGTCTTGCTTCCAACTTCTAAACAAGCACCGGAATTAAGTGAGCAAGACCAACATGTGGTTCACGAGTACCTAGAAGAAGAATATCAACTGACTGCTCGATTTGATCCAGAGGCTATCGGTGTAGTCAATCATGTATTCTCTCACCGCAAGTGGACAATCTACCCTTTCTTGATGGATGGGGCTGATATAGGTGAAGTTGCAGCTGATTTAAACTTGGAATGGGCAGCCTATGAAGATTTCAGCTCTTATGCTTTCCCGGTTCCCCAACAAAAAATGATCCAGCTTTATCAAAGTTTTTTAGATAACCGGTCATAAAGCATTCACAATGTGAATATTCATGTTATAATTCATGAGATTAGGCAGAATAATGATCTTATGATATAAGATTAGATATAAAGAAAGTTGGTCATGTGATGAGACAAGTCCGAGAAGGCGAAATCATCACTATCCAGAGTTATAAACATGATGGCAGTATCCACCGTACATGGAAAGATAATTTAGTATTGAAGACATCAGAACATTCAATTATAGTATGCAACGACCATACCCTCGTAACTGAAGCCAATGGTCGCAAGTGGAAAACACGTGAGCCGGCGCTCGTCTATTTTCATGACAAGTATTGGTTTAATATAGTAACGATGATTCGTAAAACAGGTATATCCTACTATTGCAACCTGGCTTCGCCTTTTGTAATAGACGATTTAGGTATTAAATATATTGATTACGATTTGGATATTAAAGTTTTTCCTGATGGAGATAAAAAACTATTAGATATAGATGAGTATATTAAACATGGAGAAAAATGGGATTATCCAAAAGAAATTGATTATATTCTTCGGGAAAGTGTAAAAATATTAGTTGATTGGATTGAAAATGGCAAGGGTCCTTTTTCTGATGGATATGTTAAATTGTGGTACGATCGCTATTGTGAACTAAATAATTAAATAGATAGTGATATTTCATAAAGTTGCAATGCTTTAATTGCAACTTTTATTTTTTGTTTGACAGAGATGAGGCGATAGACCGTCCAAAGAATCAGTCTCCGAAATGTCTTCACATTTTTAATTTGAGAGTAAAAATTACTTGCTTACATAAAGTAACTATGTTATCTTACTAAATGTAAGAACTAACAATAATGTAATTAAATATAAAGGAGCCTCTAACCATGTCAAAATATACAGATTTACAAGCTAAACGCCGATCAACGTACGTTATCGGGAAAAATACGGATTTAACTCAAGAAGAAATCTCTCAAGCCATACGCGAAGCGGCGAAAAATGTACCGACTTCTTTCAACTCGCAAACGTCTCGTCTGGTTGTGGTGTTTGATGATGCCAATGAACGTGTATGGAAAGAAATTCATAATGTTCAAAAAGATGTTTTAGATGAAGCCACCTGGGGCATGATGGGGCCGGTAATTGAAGGTGCAGGCCAGGGTGTGGGGACTATTTTGTTCTTTGAAGACAGAGATGCAGTTAAAGAAAATATCCCTGCTGCTGAAAGTCAACAAAATCTTTACAAGCAAGACAACAGCTCTAACCAACAATATGCCGCTTGGTTAACTTTAGCTGAATTAGGCTTAGGTGGAACCTTACAGCACTTTAACATTGGCTATGAACAAGGATTTGATAAAGTGTTCCGTGACTTATTAGATCTGCCGGAATCTTATGAAATGGTTGCTCAAATGCCATTTGGATCCATCGAACAAGAGTATGAGCCGAAAGATTATATTGATTCACATGTCCAGGTACAAGTTCCTGACTTACACGTTAACCAAGATGTTAAGCAAGAAACTCACCCAGCTGCTGGAGAAGAAAAAACTTCCTTTTTCCAAAAGTTGAAGTCGATTTTTTCATAGAATAAACGAGGAGAATTTCGCTCCTGAATTCTATTAATTTAATAAACTAAAAAAGAGGCGGGTATAATCTACCAGCCTCTTCTTTTTAGTCGAGATTAACTTCGTCTCCAATTTCTCTAATTGTCTCTTGATGGAAGGTGCGGTAACTGCGTACAAGCACATTGAGATGTTGAACCTCTTCCTCATATTTAAAAGTCCGGCCCATGAGATAGATGACCGCATTACTATTATCGTATTGGTCGCCCTGCATATATTCTTCACTGTTTGCCAGGGCGAGAAAAGAATCTATAAATTTAACGCGTAATTCCTGTTTGTATTCATGAAAATTAACATTGTCAGCCTGAATTCGGCCGCTGAATTTTAAGATAATCTGCTCATGTGCAGTAATTAAAGTTTCCAACCTCTCCCTTATGCTGATTCTCAGCTCTGTAGGGAAATTATTAAAGAGATGTTCACTGTGGTGGAAAGCATTAATTAAGTTAACACCTGCTTTGTTTGTCCGTAAAAACTGACGGTAGATGACGAGCATGCGCGCTCTTGCAAACTTGGAGTCGCCGGAGGAGCTCAGCAGCCACCTTTTACTGCTGGACCCAAAGACTGCTTCATCTTGAATGTATTGAAAGAGTTGATCCATTTGCCTTTCATTCTCGCTCAAAGCATCCAAATCATGGTTGACTTTAGCATATTGAGAGTTTTTCCTCAGAGCAGAACGCAGTAACTTAGCGATTTCATCTGTCTGCAAGACCATTTTTTTATAAAGCACTTCATCGTATCGAGGAGGTAGAATAAATCGATTGACCAAGAAAGAGCAGGTGACCCCGATCATAGTACCGATGACACGTATAATGGCAGAAATAACAATTCGATCTGTATCATTTAACATAATAACTATCAGGGTAACTGCAGCTAATGCAATAGAATTATCTAAACCAAATTGATGAAGCAGAGCAATAAGTATGATAGCCGTGACAGCGATAACAAAAAAGTCGGTACCAAAATAATAAGAAGAAGCAACAGCTAATAAACCACCAAGCATATTTGCCGTTATTCTATTTAAGAATTGATCGTATGAGCGTTTGACTGATTGTTGTATGACAGATACTGAAGAAATTCCTGCTAGGACAGTAGCTTCAGGAATTCCCAGTAAATTAGGGATCATTAATGAAATAAAAATTGCAATACCAGATTTAAGTGTTCGTGCTCCAATTTTCATATTGAACAACTCATCCTTTAACTATAATCTTCTTCTATTGTAGATAATATAGAAGAAATTAACAACTATTTATAGTAGTTTCTAATGCACCTGAGGTCAAGGTCAACGAAAATGACAATGTGTGACTAATTTGATATAATTCAAATATAAATAATAATGAATACAAACTAAGAATGAATAAAGTGAAGAGAAAGTAGGCAAGATAATGGATATGGATGGTTTCGAGCATGCAATTGCGCATATAAAAACTGACAAGATTAGAATCACACCTCAAAGAAGAGCGATCATTCGCTACCTTGCAGATAGTAAAAAACATGATACCGCTGAAGATATTTATGAAGCTCTTCTTCCTGACTACCCTAATATGAGTATGGCTACGGTATATAATACATTAAATCTTTTATTGGATTATAATTTGGTCAGACAAATAAGAACAGAGGGATCCTCTGCATACTATGATTTTAATGTGGAAGAGCATTATCATATTGTGTGTAAATATTGTAAGAAAATACAAGATGTTTATTATCCAGTTTTTAATCAAGTCAATGATGAGCTGGAAGCCCACACTCAATTTAAGATCGATAAATATAATTTAGAAATCATCGGCACCTGTCCAGAATGTCAAAAAATATAAACTGAGGATAAAAGCTTTTATTTAATCTTGTCTATGATTATAAAGATTAAATAATGAGCCTTTGGGTTAAATGAAATCAGAATGGCTGATATCTATTCCCTTATGTAAAGAGACAGGCAGTTTTTATGGAAAATTTTTATTAAGTAGATTATATAGAAGAAACTAGGTTCTGTTCTAATTTTTCAAAAGAATACTTGCATTTATTTTAATTGAATGGTATATTTTACTTCCAGTCGCGAATAAGCACTGGCAAAAAACAAACGCAACAAAAAAATAAAAATATAGACAAGTGCTTGACAAGCATTTCTGAGCATGGTACTATATAAAAGTCGCGTCAAAAACAAACGCGAGTGGATC
>JAUNQW010000047.1 GCA_030535975.1 Atopococcus tabaci
TTACTGTGCGTGCATGATGCATGATTTGACGCTTACAATAAAAATATTCTTCCATACTTTGGTGTTCTTCCGGACTGACATGGTCTTCAGTAATATTCATGAAAATACCTACATCCAAATCTAAATCATAGACCCGATCCAGTTTATAAGCCTGGGAGGAAACTTCCAAGACCATATAATTCAAATTATTTTCAACTGCTTGTGCAAGATAGCTGTATAATTCCAAAGATTCAGGAGTAGACAAATGTGCAGGCATATAGTTTGTCCCATCCAAGCACATTTCTTCACCAGAAATAAAGCCGACCTGATCAGGAAAGTTGGCTTGTAAAATATCTTTTGCATAATAAGTGGTCGTGGTTTTCCCTTTGGTTGCTGTTATTCCAATGATTTTTAATCTTTCATCAGGAGCCTGGTAAAAAGTTTTGGCTAGAACAGCCATGGCTTTACGGACATCATGGACAATAAAACCGATGCCTGAGGAAACCTGGTACAATTGCTCAGCAACAAAAAACTGAGCACCATGATTCAGAGCATCAGATAAATACTCCTCCTTAAATGCGGCTCCTTTACATATAAAGAGAGTGTTCTCATGGGCTGTTTTGGAAAAGTAAGAAAGTTCCGTAATTTTCTTCTCTAGCAGAGCAGGGTCTTTTATCCGATAAATTAATTCTCCATTAACTATAATTTCGCGGATGAGCCCATGTTCTACCAATACGTCTTGGACTTGTGTAATAGACAAGCTGTAAATCAACCGACTTCCTCCTCTGTAAAAATATCTTATATATTTAGTAACTTCTATTATAACGCTTAAAAAAATAAACATCTAAAATTAATTTAAAAACTTGCTTTTTTTCGTTTACACATGTAAACTGTATTAGAGTGTTTACGAACGTAAACGAACAAAGTATAAAAGAGGTGAGTTTATTGTCTACTCAAGAAAAATTGCTGATCACTCCAGCGGAATGGGAAGTGATGCGAGTCATATGGGCAAATGGACCGATGACAAGCAAGGAAATTCAAGAAGTATTAGAAAAAGAAACGGGTTGGAAAACAGCTACAACTAAAACTTTTATTGGCCGATTAAAAGTTAAAAAAGCACTATCAGCGGAAAAAGAAGGACGTCAATTTATCTATTCAGCGGGAGTCTTTGAAAGAGAGAGTGTCAAAGAGGAGATTACATCTTCTTTTGAGAAGGTCTGTAATCGGAAAATAGGAACCTATCTTAATGATTACATTGAAACGACAACACTTAGTCAACAAGACATTCTCCTCTTGCTAGAGTCCCTTGAAAGCAAGTTGGATGATGCGCCTGTAGAAGTCCCCTGCCAGTGTCTTGAAGGTCAATGTAACTGCCAGGATTGCCAATAAAAATAAGGAGGAATAATATGGCTACACAAAGCTTTGAAATTGAAGGAATGAATTGTGCTTCATGTGCAAGTACAGTAGAGAATGAAGCAAATAAGATGGATGGCATCAATAAGGCCAGTGTCAATCTGGCGACGGAAAAATTAACGGTTGATTATACGAGTCAGCTGGATATAGATGAATTGGCCAGACGAGTCGATCAAGCAGGCTATCAGATGGTGGTAGATGAAAGTTCCTCACAGACTTTTTCGGTGGACGGAATGACCTGTGCTTCTTGTTCCCAGACCGTTCAAGACACAGTAACCAGCCTAGAAGGTGTTAACCAAGCTGCAGTTAACTTAGCAACAGAAAAATTAAGTGTGGATTATGATCCCTCAGTGATGGGACCACAAGATATTGAGTCAGCCGTGGCCAAAGCAGGGTATAGTGCTGAATTGGAGCGACAAGATGATAGCGTTGCCTCAGTTGAGCGCCAACATGATAAACGTGAAGGTCGCTACGAAGTGATTTTCAAGCGCTTTGTTATTTCTGCTCTTTTCTTTGTCCCGCTCTTTGTTTTTTCTATGGGACACATGTTTGGAATGCCTGTCCCTCAAATCGTTGATTCAACAACGAATCCATTGAATTACGCTCTGCTTCAACTGCTCTTGACTACACCAATTGTCATGGTTTCTTGGGAATATTTTGAACAAGGATTTAAGACTTTATTCCGAGGCCACCCTAATATGAACTCCTTGATTGCTTTAGGTACTGTGGCAGCTTATATCTATAGTATTGGTGCGACCATCGGTATTGCGATGGGGAATGTGGGACTTGCTCATGAATTGTATTATGAGACCACAGGAATGATTTTAACTCTCCATACTTTAGGGCTTTATTTGGAAGAAAGATCTAAAGGCCAAATGTCCCAAGCCATTGAAAAGCTGGTAGATTTAGCTCCTAAGCAGGCGCGTATTGTGGTTG
>JAUNQW010000017.1:0-6787 GCA_030535975.1 Atopococcus tabaci
TTTTTCAGGTGACGGCGTTCCATTTATGGTAGCTTTCCTGACCTTTGCTTCAGGAATCTCTATTAAATTTGGTGATTTACCAGCCCTATTTAAAAGACACGGGGTCTTATTTCTCGTTAAGCTGACTCTGACTATCGCTCTTTCAGTACTCTATATGAGAGCTTTTGGTCAAGAAGGAATCTGGGGTATTTCTGCTCTAGGATTTACTTTAGTTATGACATCTCTAAATCCTTCTGTCTACTTATCAGTAGTTGGGGAGTACGGAGATGACTTAGACCCAGCAGCTTTCGGGATTACAGGAATCTTTACATTACCGCTTATTCCACAAGTTATTTATTCTCTTGGATACACGGAGGGAGGATCAGCTGGTGGATTTGACTTTACACCTATTCTTTTAACTTTAATCCCATTGGTGTTCGGGATGATATTAGGAAACTTAGAGCCAGGATTCAGAGGTATTTTCGGCCCGGGTCTAGGAGCGATTATCCCCGTTTTAGGCTGGGGTATTGGGCAGAGTGCCAATATTATCGATGCCTTTAGATCAGGGCTGCCAGGTGTGCTTGTTACTTTAGTATTTATTATTGTATACAGTTCATTGTTCTTCATTGATAGATATGTGCTGAAAAATAATGGTATTACCGGTCTGGCTTTTATCATCATTGCAGGGACATCAGCATCTGCTGGTCCAGCTATCACAGCTATTTATCCGGAGCTGCTTCCTTACCTAGGAAATGCAGTAGCATTAGTAGTCTTCGGTTTCATCATTACCGCTATTGCAACACCGCTTGTCATCGGATGGTACCACGGTAAATACGTAGCTCCTAAAGAAGAAGCAGTTGAACCTGTGGCTTAATGATTATATAAAGGATTAAAAAGAGTTTTGATTAATTAAATCAAAACTCTTTTTTTTATTTGATTAATCAAGAGGTATTTTCCGATTTGGCATCTGTTTTATTATTTATTATGGCTCTGTTTTGTTAAGATTAAATAAATAGTTGCATGTGTCAAAACTTTAAAGGAGAAACAACATGAAAAAAGAAAAGCTTCCAGCTGCAGTTGCAGCTTTACGTGTGATGCAAGAATGGGGAGTAGAAAGAATTTACGGCTTGCCGGCTGGCTCCTTAAATACATGGATGGATGCCTTATATGATGAACAAGAGAAGATGGACTTTATTCAAGTTCGTCATGAAGAGGTTGGTGCCTTAGCTGCAAGTATGCAATATAAATTTTCTGGAAAGATTGGAGTGTGCCTGGGTTCAGGTGGACCTGGAGCGACTCATTTAATTAATGGTCTGTATGATGCTAAACATGACAATATTCCGCTGCTGGCTATCATGGGTACCCGTGATGAAAAAGAATTGAATCTGGATGCTTTTCAAGAGTTTAACCAAAACCCTTACTACAATGATGCCGCTGTCTACAACCGTCGCGTAGCTTATGCTGAACAACTGCCAAAAGTGATAGATGAAGCCATACGTACGGCTATTTCTCAAAAAGGAGTAGCAGTCGTGGAAGTTCCGGTCAATTACGGCTGGGTAGAAATTGATGCAGACAGCTTTTACTCTTCTGCCAGCTCACACCGCAAGTATCCTCATCCGCTCTTGAATGAAGAAGATATTGATGCAGCCGTCGAAATTTTAGAAAATGCCAAGAGACCTGTCATTTACGCCGGAATCGGAACCCGCGGGAATGGAGATGCTGTAGTCGAGCTTTCTCGCAAATTAAAAGCACCTGTAGCTATTACGGGGATCAACTATGATACTTTTGACTATGCATTCGAAGCACAATTAGGCAGTGCCTACCGGGTGGCCCGAAAGACAGCTAACGAAGCTATCGATGAGGCGGATACTATCCTCTTTACAGGAAGTAACTTTCCTTTCTCAGAAGTTGAAGGATTTTTTGACCATGTTGACAATTTCATCAATATCGATATCGACCCGCATAAATTAGGTAAACGTCATCAAGCTGATGCAGCCATCTTAGGGGATGCGGGGGATGCTATCCGTTCGATCACCCAAAAAATAAGTGTAAAAGAAGAAAGTCCCTGGTATCGTGCCAATTTAGATAATATAAAAAACTGGTCTGAATACACGTCTTACCTGGAGGAAAAAACGCAAGGACCTCTTCAGCTGTATCAAGTCTACCATGCGATTAACCAGGCTGCTGATGAAGATGCTATTTATTCGATCGATGTGGGGAACACCACCCAAACATCGGGCCGGCACTTAAAGCTGACTCCTAAAAATATGTGGCGGACGTCCGCCTTGTTTGCAACCATGGGGAATGGCCTGCCTGGAGCTTTAGCTGCAAAAGCTGAATTTCCTCACCGTCAAGTATGGAATTTATGTGGAGATGGAGCCTTTTCTATGGTTTACCCTGATATTGTAACGGCGGTTCAATACCAACTGCCATCGATCTCTGTCGTCTTTTCTAATCGTGAATACGGCTTTATAAAAAATGCGCAGGAAGAATCCAATCAACAGCATTATGGTGTCGATTTTATGGATATTGACTTCGCCAAAATTGCTGAAGCTCAAGGAGCTGTGGGTTATACCGTTCGAGAAATTGAAGAACTGGAAAAGATCTTCCAGCAGGCGGTCCAGGATGAAAAAGCTGGAAAAGTAGTGGTTATAGATTGCAAAATCACAGATGATCGTCCGATGCCTGTAGAAAATCTTGTCTTGGATCCGAAACATCATGCCCAGGAAGATATTGAAGCTTATAAGAAACGCTATGAAGCAGAAAACTTGAAGCCTTTCCGAGAGTTTTTAGAAAAACAAGGATTGAGCAGTCGTCATCAATAGGGGGCAATATGTCAAAATTAAAAAATAAAATTATGGGAACCTGGGAACTGGTTTCCTATTATCGTTTAGATGAAGATGGAGAAAAAATTTATCCTTTGGGCGAAGATCCCAAAGGATTTCTCATCTATACAGCGGACGGTTATATGTCTGCGCAGTTAATGAAGCAGGGGCGAATAAATTACAGTTTGGAAGGCCTACATAACGGGACTGAACAAGAGATGGCAGAGGCAGCTCACGGCTATCATGCCTACTCCGGCAAGTATGACATCGATGAGGTGGACGGCAGTATTTATCATCACAATGAAGTGAGCCTCATTCCTAACCGCTTAGGTGACGTTCAGGACCGGCAGATCCAATTTGAAGAGGATACGATTTCTATCACGTCACGAACATCATCGACCCATATCGTATGGAAGAAAGCTGAAAATAATCAACAAGAATAAGAGGAGAAGATTGAATGAAAAAAATTGCTGTTTTAACAAGCGGGGGAGATTCACCAGGAATGAACGCGGCTGTTCGATCGGTGGCCCTTAAAGCTAACTACCATCAAATTGAACCTGTGGCTGTCCAGTATGGTTATAAAGGACTGATCGACAAAAACTTCTTGCCTTTGATGAATTATAATTTAGGGGACATGGTCCATACCGGCGGAACCAAGCTCTTCACTTCACGCTTTCCGGAATTTACCGACCAAGTGGTGCAGGAAGAAGCGGTCTCTAATTTAAAAAATGAAAATATCGATGGACTTGTAGTTATCGGAGGCGACGGCTCTTATAAAGGAGCACAGGCCCTGGCGGATTTAGGCTTTCCTACCGTAGCCATACCCGGAACGATCGATAATGATGTGGGTGGGACGGACTTTTCCATAGGTTTTGATACAGCGATAAATACAGCAGTGGATGCAATAGATAAAATCAGAGATACAGCTACCAGCCATGAGCGGATTTTTGTAGTCGAAGTGATGGGAAGAGAAGCCGGAGACCTTGCCTACTGGTCTGCTATTGCAGCAGGGGCAGATATGGCGGTTATACCGGAAATTGAATTTACGACTGAAGGAATCTTAGAAGATATTGACAACAGTCGTCTTTTAGGCAATAAGCGCTATCTCATCGTCTTGTCGGAAGGTGTCATGAAGGGGTATGAAATGGCTGAAGACCTCTCCTGCGAAGGCAGGCATAAAGTAAGAGTATCTCAATTGGGGCATATTCAAAGAGGAGGCAATCCCAGCCCTAAAGATCGGGTGATCGCTACCCGCCTGGCTTCAGCAGCTGTTGAAACTCTGATTGAAGGCCAGAGTGGTATCTGTATCGGCATGCGGAATACCCGGGCTGAAAGAAATAAAATTTCAGATGTCTTGGAGCAGGAGACTAACTTTATTTCCGAAATCAATTCCAAGCGTTTTGATTTTCTTTTCAACTAAATATCCAAGATATAAATAAAGATCTGAAACCCCTCATACTAATGGGTGGTTTCAGATCTTTTTATATTATTTAGATGCCTGCTGTCTATTTTCTGACTTTGTATGATAATCTTTGAAGTTTCTAATCCAGGCGAAGAGAAGAACTCCCATCAAGATGAATCCCGAATAACCGATCACCGGGTAAACGTAAGCCACCAGGACTTCAAAACCTAAGAAAGAAGCCAGAAAGCCAAGCAGGACACATACAATTAAAATGTATGTGAACTTTTTACGACTGTAAAAGCTTTCTTTGGGAGTGATCATATTATATATTCTTTGAGCCAGAGGGTAGAACATACCGATAGCGGTACTGATGATCATGATATAAATCGTCACTGCCATGAATAATCCGACAATCGGATGCATATCCTGAGCTAAAGCTAAAAGAGGCATCGCAGTACCTCCAGCCACTTCGATCCGAAGAAAAATAGCCAGGTATCCTAAAAGCTGCAATAATCCTGTCCAGACACCTCCCATACCCCCGCCGATGCTGGCTGTTCGAATATCCTCTTCATTTCCACCCATCACCGTAGCCATAGAAAAGACCAGCATAAAGTTGAGAGAAACATGGTTAAAAGCGGATACAACCCAATTGGGCAGGGTTTGGACCAGATCAGAAGATAACAGGTTAACTTCAGCTAAGGATAAATCCATAGTGAAGTAAGAGTAGATGGGTATAATTATAAAGAAAACGACAATCAAAGGAGTCAAATATCCAATCAGCTGGGTGACCTTCTCCACATTGAAATACCCGGCTAATATGATGATAACAGCCGCTAACAAGCTTCCGACCCAGGTGGCAAGTCCGAATTGTTGGTTTAAGTTACTGCCGCCCCCGGCTATCATCGTCAAGCCCAATAAAAAAAGGGTGAGAGTTAAAATCCAATCGAAAAGCTTGGAAATAAAAGAGGGAGCGATATTTTTTAAGACAGAATGATGATCTTGAGCCTTATAAAAACTCCCCATTTGAAGAGCAATGTAACCGGTCAGTCCATAAATGAAAGTGGAAAGAACCGCTCCCCACAAACCCTGGGAACCAAAACTGACATAATATTGTTCAATCTCTTTACCGCTGGCAAAGCCGGCACCCACTATCACGCCCAGATAAGCGAGAGCTATCGTTAAACTTTTTTTTATTTTCACTGTATTTACCACCTAAAATTAAGTTAGATATTTCACTGATAAGCGAACTTCTAGAGTACCATAGATTAATAAAAAAAACAGGCTCCTTTCAAAGGAGCCTGCTTGGATAACGTACAAGTTATGATGCTTTAGCTGTTCGTTCAGCTGCACGTCTTTGTAAATCTTCTCGATTAATGATCGGATAGTTACGGAAGAGCCATGCGCATCCAAAACCTGCCAGGGCACCTATGACTAATGCAATAACAGCATAGATGGCAACCTGCATGGGCGGGTTCCAGGCAAATGCTGCGATGATACCAGGCACAACTGACGCTGTACCCGGTGAATTGTTGATCATACCGGACAGGGCGATAACGATACCGATCAATCCTCCACTGATAAAGTTAGTAGAAAAAATCGGAATAGGATTAGCCGATACTAAGTCAGCTGCAGTCAAAGGTTCTACTGTTACTGCAATGGCATCTGCCTGGTCACCGATATTTAATCTTCTAAAGAAAAGATAGTTACAGGCTGCTGTACCAAAGATTGCAAGACCTGCAATCGCCATGGGCTGACCGGTCAAGCCGATCATGGCTGTCACAGCCATCGAAGAAATAGGTGCAGTAGAGATCACAGTGAGCAGACCTCCGATAAAGAATCCCATAATCATCGGGCTGGTTTCTGCTGCTCTTTCGATCGTTTCACCAATTGTTAACATGAGGCCGTCGATAGGACCTGCTGTCCAGTTTCCGACTAAAGAGGTGATCATCGGACCGATGAATAGGATGACAACCATATCGAAGCCACCCGGTACTTTCTTCTCTAACCAACGAACCACAAAGGCGGCAGCATAACCTGCAATAAAGCCGGGTAAAATACCGACATTAGCCAGAGGCAGACCGATCATCACCGCGTAAACCGGTGAAACACCCAGAGCCAGAGCCACTAGAATAGCGGCTGCAACCCCGGACATACCACCTGCAATCATTCCAATTTCTGTCAACCATTCGATACCGAATATTTCACCAAAGAGGGCACCGAAGACGGCTTCCACCAAGAAAGAAGCAACGGCAGCATCAGCCATCGCACCCATGGCACTGGAACCTTCTGGTGCATAAAAAGTGAACAAAGAGAAAACGACTAAGAAAGCGACCAATAAAAGAATACCTAATAAAATATCCATAATGTGTGTATTTATTTATCTCAAATAAATAAAAAAACCCTTCTTTCTTTTATTAAATTATGACAATAAAGTCAATAAATGTAACTTATCAAAAAAATAAAAAAACTGCAAAAATATATAAAAGACTATATATATAAGTATAGACTTAAACTATTTAAAGAAAAAAGAAGCTTGAATTCCTGAGAATTCAAGCTTCTTTCAAGTTTATAAAAGAATTTT
>JAUNQW010000017.1:6887-24754 GCA_030535975.1 Atopococcus tabaci
TCAATCGGTCCGGATAACCAATATGCAATAGCATAAGAAACCATTGGACCAACGAATAGGATAACTACCATGTCAAATCCACCTGGTACTTTTTTCTCTAACCAGCGGACAAGGAATGCTGTTAGATAACCAGCTAAGAATCCTGGTAAGATTGCCGCGTTAGTTAATGGAAGCGCTATCATTATAGCATAAACTGGCGACACACCTAATGCGATTGCTACTAGAGCGGCAGCTGCAACTCCGGACATCCCACCAGCGATAACACCAATTTCATTTAAGAAACCAATATTAAATATTTCTCCGAATAAAGCCATGAAGACAGCTTCGACCAGGAAAGATGCTACCGCTGCGTCAGCCATAGCCCCCATAGCGTCAGAACCCTCGGGTGCATAGAATGTGAACAGTGAGAAGACAACTAAGAAACCTAAGAGGAGCAAAATACCCCAAACTATTGTCATTGTAATTGTGCTTTTCGTTATTTAATTTTTTATGATTATAAGTACTTTAATTTATATTCCTTTAACGAAAAGCCTCTCCTTTCTCTTTTCTATATTTTTGATGCTTAAAGTTTTAAGCGACAAACTTCTAATTGGTTTGTAACCGCCTCCAATCAATTGATGATAATAGTTATTTTATCAGAACCAAAAAAAATATGCTATATAAATAAGTAAGGCAGTTTTTTTAAAGTTAAAGCAAGCCTCATTTTCAAGCATTATCAGCCATAAAAAAAACGAGCTGATAAAATGAATATCAGCTCGTTTTTATAAAATTATGAAAATTGATTATTCGTACTGTGATAAATCACGTACTAATTCTTCACGTTTAATTTTTCCTTTTTCGTTGAAAGTTAATCGTTGGATTTTCTCTACAAAAGGAGTTCCATCTTCATTATAAGGAATTTTTGTTGTAATGATTAAGTTTACTGCACGTTCTGCATCATTACTTTCTTTAAAACCTTTTTTCAAGACCTTGTTAATTGAATAAACTAACTCATCGTCTTTTAATGAGATCATTGAAGCACCAGGCTTGTTGAAAATAGCTTGGACGGTTTCTTCATAATCTTCACCAGGTTTAGGATAAGCGTAGAATTTAGCATCTTTGCTTTCTACATCTTCAGCTTTAGCAACCTGTGCTAAATCATGGTCTGTGTCTTGCATAGCTGCCTGGATAAGTTGAACCATGAAAACACGTGTACCCGTTGATCTATGACCATTCACGATAATAGATTCACCGTTTTCGAGTGCTTTCTGAATAAATTCAGCCTGTTCTTGATCAATAAAATTAGTTTCCATATTTTTCTCTAAGTTTGCATGCATATTTTTGCCTCCTTGAATTTTTAATGCTCAATACTGAACATTATTTAAGTCAACTATACATCAATAACTTGAAAAATGAAAGTCTATTTATTTAGAAAGAACATCTGTCTTCATGAAAGGTGATTTGCTTGACTATCATAAAAATTGAAAAAGAAAGTCGAGGTTTCATTCTATTATATGGAAGATACTCCAGAAATATAAATGTACTCGACCTAGAAAAATGCTGCACTCTGAGTAACTAAAGAACATAGTACACCATTATTTTTATACAAGTCAGCAGGGGAATATAAGGAAAGAAAGAATAAAAATAAAAAAATCTTAACAATTAAGAGGTGGTGATGCTTAATATAATGACATTAAAAATAAAAAGGCCTAACCTTTGACTTTCTATCTGACGGGATATATATTGTGATTAAGACCAAGAGATTTAGGTGTTCTCTATACAGATCATAATTAAAAAAGATATCGTTTGACTTCTCTTTTCAGATTAGATATATTGGGTTCACAAGTAATTCATGTAAGCGTTTGCATTGTTATTTTATCTCACTTGCTAAAGATGACTGTTTATTTTCATATATTTTCTTAATCTTCAGCGTGAGATTGTTTTCACAAACCAACTCTTGGTCAATCGATACAAAGATATAAAAAAATATTAAAAACAGTAATGAAACTTTGCCGTTATTACTTGAGTTAATTTCAATTTTCTAATTGTTGAAAGGAGAAATATAAACTATGGGTTTACTAATCAAGAACGGAACAATTATCACAGCGAATAATGAATTTGTCGGCGACATTTTAGTTGAAGACGAAAAAATAGTAGAAGTAGCCAGCAAGATTGATGAAGCTGATCATGAAGTCGTCGATGCATCAGGCAGGCTGGTCATGCCCGGCGGTGTCGATAATCATGTTCACCAAGGACCATTCGATTCCTATACTTTTGAGGAAACATCACATGCCGCTGTTGCAGGAGGTACAACTACCATTGTAGATTTTGCGCCGCAGTTTGAAGGTATGGGTGTTATCGAATCCAAAGACAAACATAATGAAGAAAAGGCAGTAGGTAAAGCAACACCGGACTATTCCTTCCATGGAATGGTGATGGATGCCTCGGATAGTATCTTAGATGAAATCCCTAGAATGGCTGAAAATGGAATCCAGGCCCTCAAGTTTTTCATGGCTTATAAAGGAACACCCTTTTATGCGAAAGATGACCTCATCTTCAAAGCGATGCAGAAATGCCGTGAACACGGTATTACAGTTTGGGTCCATGCAGAAAACGGAGACTTATCGGAAGTGCTTACTCAGCAATATAAAGATGCGGGTGAAACTGCACCAATCTTCCATTCTTATTCCAACCCGCCTGCTATAGAAGATGAAGCTACTCAGCGCATCATTTATCTCGCCAAACAAGCCGACTGTCCTTTATTCGTTGTCCATGTGACATCAAAGGGAGCAGCTCAGCATGTCGCGGATGCTTATGATTCAGGTCAAGCTGTTTTAGCTGAAACTTGTATCCATTATCTAGCGCTCGATGAATCTAAATTTGAAGAAGACCTGGATCAATTTGGAGGAGCGAAATACATCTGCGGGCCTGCTCTGAGAAAAAGATCAGATGGTCACCAGGAAGCTTTATGGCAGCACTTAAGAAACGGCGAATTAAAAGCAATTTCTTCTGACCACGCGGCTGTAACAGGTGGATGGGCTAAAAAACGTGAAGTATCCGGCGATAATTTTGCAGAAACACCAAATGGTGTACCCACTTTACAAAGCCGTCTACACGTTGCCTGGAGTGAGGGTGTTGCAAAAGGAAGAATCACACCTCAGAAATATGTTGAATTAACTTCTACCAACCCAGCTAAGCTGACTGGACTTTATCCTCAAAAAGGAAGTCTGGATGTAGGCTCGGATGCAGATATTGTAATTGCGGATCCTGATTATGAAGGAACCATTACATTTGAAAATATGCATGAAGGTACTGACTATGCTTTATTTGAAGGCTTTGACCAAAAAATCAAGTTTGAAAAAGTATTCTTAAGAGGTCGTCTGGTTGCTGAAGACGAGACACCGATTGAAGAAGAAAAAGGTCAAGGACAGTACATTGTACCGGAAGCTTATTCAATGGCTTATGACTACTGGGAACCTAGAGAAGATTATTATTAAATAGATGATTAAAACAAATCATTTATACCTGTTTTTTATGCAAGACCACACAACTATCGTTAGATAATTTTTAATAATTATTTAAAAAAATATTAGGAGGAATATACTATGGCTAACAATGATGTATTTTTTAAAGATGAACAAGGTAACTATGGTTTTAACACTGAGGTTTTAGAGACCGCGTTTAAAGAAGCTCGTGAAATCTACAGAGAACGTGGATTCATGCGTGAAATGGGTCAGGGTGTTGCACCAGCAATTACTACAGTTGATATGGCTAAAGCTTGGATGTCAGATGGACATGCTTTCACTTGTGAAAACAACAATGAAATCTGCGCCAATGCTAAAGAAGTATTAGACGCTGGACGTAAAGCTGGAGTTCCAATTTTCCACACAACCACTGGTTACTGGGGAGAAGAACAGCACGACTTACCACGTTGGGATGAAAAAATTCCTATGTCTACATTAAGATTAGACACTGAGTGGATGGAAATTGACCCTAAACTAGACCCACAGCCAGAAGAACCTGTTATCGTTAAAAAATATGCTTCTAACTTCCACGGAACAAACTTAAACGATGTTTTAACATTCTTAGGTGTTGATACATTAATCGTTATGGGAGCTACAGCATGTGCATGTGTACGTCATACAGTAATGGACTCTACAGGACATGGATTCAAGACATTAATTCCTGAAGGAACAATCGGTGACCGAGTACCTGGAGTTATCGAGTGGAACGTATTCGATATGGAAGCTAAGTTTGCTGACGTATTATCAGTTGAAGACGTTGTTAAATACTTAGAAGGTATTGATGATTCAGTTTATACTAAACATGAGCGTCACGATGTTAAGTACAATGAAGCTGCTAAGGATCTTCCTAAGTATTAATCAATTTAACAGGTGCCTGATTAAATAGGCGTTCAAATTTCAAAAAGCCGGGAAAAGCGAACGCTTTCTCCCGGCTTTTTTATTTTTGTCTTAGATTGACCAGTCAATATCCGGACCATAAGGAACGATTTGATTAGGATTAATCGTGTCGTGGCTTTTGTAATAATGGATTTGAATGTGATCAAAATTGATGGTTGGTTTAATTTTTGGATGGTTATATATTCTTTTTGTATATTCCCAGACATTTTCATAATTACTTAAATGCTTCAAGTTGCATTTAAAATGACCGTAGTAGACATGTTCAAAGCGAATGAGGGTCATGAATAGACGGATGTCTGCCTCAGTGAAACGGTTACCGACAAGATAATCTTGATCTTCAAGGATCTGATCGATTTTTTCTAAAGCATCAAATACCCCTTGAACTTCTTGTTCATACACATCTTGCTTCGTGGCGAAGCCAGCCTTATAAACCCCGTTGTTGATCTTGTCATAAGTCAACTCATTAATTTCGTCAATTTCATCCATCAAGTCTTGTGGTGAGTAATCACCTTGTAAAGCACCGATATCATCAAAAGCAGAATTCAGCATTCTGATAATATCAGACGATTCATTACTGACAATCGTGTCTTTTTTCTTATCATATAAGATAGGAACAGTCACGCGACCGGTCATTTGTGGCTCCACATGTGTATAGACCTGGTGGAGATAATCTGCATCCAGTATAGGATCTTTTATGACACCTTCAAAAGGCTCAAATGTCCAGCCGTTTTCGCGCATGATAGGATTGACGACAGAAATGCTTATCATTTCTTCCAAGCCTTTTAAGGCACGTAAAGCTAAGGTGCGGTTCGCCCAGGGGCAGGCATAAGAGACATACAGGTGATAACGTCCCGCTTCAGCTTTAAATCCTGATTCACCGGTCGGTCCGGGACTGCCGTCTGGAGTAACCCAGTTTCTAAAAGTAGAATCGTTTCTTACAAAGTGACCATCAGTTTCTTCTGTGTCGTACCAGACATCCTGCCAAGTTCCATTCACTAATTTTCCCATAATAATCATCCTTTACTTTTTTCATTAATCTCAGGATAACAAAAGAAAGAAAATATGGGAAAGAATTGCATTGCGCCAGAAAAAAATAAATTAAAAATCGAGGGATAACCCTTGCTATCTTTAATGTAAGCCCTTACAATGTATTTATTAGGATGTTTAATAAGAGGTAGAGAGAGGGAGGGGGTAAATGTTTGATAGTTACAAATAATCGAAAAGTATTAGCTCAGTATCCGCAGGCGGTTTTCATTGAAGGCGGCTTTCGTGATGTCCTGGTACAGGTCAGAGATTTTGTCCATCTGGGACATAAGCTTGAAAGCCATCCATTAGGAGCCAGTATAGGAATGATGCATTCACCAGTAAGAAGTATTCTTATTTCTGAACACATACAAGATTATGATGAGTTGTCACAAAATATCATCAGTCAAAGTATTGAAAAATATGATATCACCATGGGGACACGAAACTCCAAGGATGACAAACGTTCAGACTATGAAACTTTAGATTTAGAATTGTTAGATGCGGCAATTGAGGAATTAGAAAGATTAAAGAAGGGTGATGTAAATGCGCTTAGAATTACAAAACGTTAAAATAGATGATATAGTTTTCGGAGATGAGACGACAGTAGAAGGAAGTCAGTTGATTCTCGATAAAGAAAGTATTATCACGGAACTCAAAGAAGTCGCGGGTGTGAAAGATATCGATATCGATATTGCCTTGCCGGGTGAGAAAAAGAGAATCATTCCTGTCAAAGATGTTATCGAGCCACGGGTGAAGGTATCGGGTGGTCAAGGAGGCTTCCCTGGAGTGTTGGACGATATTGAACAAACAGGATCAGGTGAAGTAAAAGTTCTTGACGGGGTTGCTATTGTAACGATTGGTGACATCGTAGGGTTCCAGGAAGGAATTATCGATATGTGGGGTGAAGGAGCCAAGTGGACGCCTTTCTCTCAAACCTGCAATATCGTAGTGAATATTACACCAGAAGATGATCTGCAGCCCCATGAACATGAAGCGGCTGTTCGTCGACTCGGTCTGACAGCATCCAACCTTATTGGAGAAGCTGCCCGTGACGCTGCTCATCAGGAAACAGAAGTTTATGAAATGGGTTATCCAGATGAAGAAACTCAAAAATATCCTGACTTACCTAAGGTCGTCTATGTCGAAATGCTGATTTCGCAGGGATTACTTCATGATGGATATATCTATGGAACAAACTCGGGTCAAATTTTACCCACTTACCTGCATGCTAACGAAGAATTGGATCAAGCTGTTATCTCCGGAAACTGTGTGGCTGCCTGTGATAAAATAACGACTTACCAGCATCAAAATAATGCTGTAGTTAAGGAATTATATAAATTACATGGTAAAGAGATCAACTTTGCAGGAATTGTCTTAGCGCCGGAATTAACTACCATGGATGGTAAGCTGATCAACACAGACTATACCGCAAAATTATGCAAGCAATTAGGTGCAGATGGAGCCATTATTTCTGAAGAAGGCTATGGAAACCCGGACAGTGACCTGGTTATGATTTGTGAGGCCCTTGAAACAGACGGTATTAAAACTGTTTTAATTACAGACGAATGTTCTGGATGGGAAGGTACCAGTCAGCCATTAACAGATGCTAAAGAAGAGGCAGTAGCTGTTATTTCTACTGGAAACGTGTCTCACGTAGTAGAGTTGGATGCTGCTGATGAAGTCTTAGGAGATCCTCATGCTGTAGCTAATATTGCCGGAGGCTGGGAAGGCGCTTACAACGAAGCAACTGGTCAAATCAAATGTGAATTAAATGCTGTAATTGGTTCGACTTCTGAAATAGGTACACACAACGCTACTGTTAAGTTATACTAGGAGGCTATATATAATGAGTAAGAAGAAAGTTTTATATTATGTGAATCAATTCTTCGGCCAAATAGGTGGAGAAGATCAAGCGGGAATTCCTCCAGAATTTCACGAAAAAGGAATCGGGGCAGCAGCAGCCTTTGCTGGAGGCGTGAAAGAAAATGCTGATTTAGTAGGAACAGTTATCTGTGGTGACAACTACTTTAACGAAAATAATGAAGAAGCCTTAGCGTTTCTTGAGGATTTGAACTCTAAGCACGATATAGATTTAGTTGTTGCAGGTCCAGCCTTTAATGCGGGACGTTACGGGGTAGCTTGTGCAGGAGTTGCAGAATTTTTTAATGAAAAAGGGATTCCGGTACTTTCAGGTATGTATATCGAAAACCCGGGGCTTGATGTCGCGAGAAAAAATGCTTATGTCATCGAAACTTCTGACTCTGCAGCCGGTATGCGTGAAGCACTGCCACAATTAATAAAATTAGGAAATAAAGTTTTAATCGGTGAGGAATTAAGCCCGGAAGAAGATGGCTACTTATCTCAAGGCCGCCGTCTGACTGAAATTACAGATAAAATTGGTGCTGAACGTGCAGTAGATATGCTGATGAAGCGTCTGAAAGACGAAGAATTCGAAACAGAGTTACCGATGCCGGAGTTTGACCAGGTAGAGGCTGCTGCTCAGATTCAAGACTTATCCAAAGCAACGATTGCTTTAGTAACAACAGGTGGACTTGTACCACAGGGTAACCCGGATCACCTCCAGTCCGCTTCAGCTCAAAAATGGGTAAAATACGATGTATCTGAAACAGATGCCTTAGGTCAAGATTACTACACAGTGCACGGTGGATATGACCCGGTGTATGCGAACGAAAACCCGGACCGAATCGCTCCTTTAGATATGCTTAAGAAAATGGAAAAAGAAGGAAAAATCGGCAAAGTCTATGATTTCTTCTATTCTACGACAGGTACAGGAACTGCGGTTGACAGCTCTGAACAATTTGGTAGAGAAATTGGGGCCGAGCTGGCTGAAGTAGGCGTAGACGGCGTTATTTTAACCTCTACGTGAGGGACGTGTACACGTTGCGGTGCAACGATGGTTAAAGAAATTGAACGTTACGGTATTCCAATTGTACATATGGCTACGATCACAACAATATCAGAATCAGTTGGTGCCAACCGAATCGTTCCGACAGTAGCTATTCCATACCCGGTAGGTGACCCTGACCTGGACGGTAAAGAGGAGGAGATGCGTAAGGAGTTGACTGAAAGAGCAGTAGATTCTCTGCACAAAGAAGTTACAGATTCTCCTCTATACAATTAGACTCATTTCCTATTCCTAAAGGTTTACAGGGTATATACCCTGTAAACTATTTTTTTAAAGAGAGGTGTGTAAGATGTCCAATCAAAAATTAAGTATCGGTCGTATTTTCAGTATAGCAGGTGCCTTGATGGCCTTCTTGATCGGTTCAGGTTTCGCCACCGGCCAGGAAATCATGCAGTATTATTCCACCTATGGTTATTGGGGAGTTGCTGTCGTTCTATTAGTGTTAGTACTCCTTATATTTATCAGCCTTTTCCTATTGGAGATGGGTTTTAGACATCAATTTGTTCCTGATAACGAGATTTACCCCTATATGTTTGGTAACACCGTGGGTAGAATCATGGATATTTACGTTATTTTCTTTATCTATTTATCTTTTGTCGTGATGGTCGCTGGTGCTCGGGCAACTGGAATGCAGCAATATAATTTTGACGGGTATATATTTGTGATTGTTTTCACGTTAATCGTTGCTTTGTCCGTGTTCTTCGGTCTGGACCGCTTGGTAGATATCATCGGAAATATCGGGCCTATCATTATTGTTTTGACTTTAATCGTTGCTGTCTGGTCGATCGGGATTAATGCAGATAAAATACCAGGAGCTATGGATCGTATGCTTGAATTGAACGAATCCGGTCTCCTGCAAAGAGCATCAAATAATTGGCTGCTCTCAGCCCTTTCCTATATTGGGTTTGTGACTTGGTGGCTGATCGCTTTCTTAGTTAATATTGGAAAAAATAGTGACAACATTAAAGATGCTAAGCATGGTGTTTTGTGGGGATCTATTATCTTTGCTCTAGCGACAGCCATCGTCGGCTTTGCTATCTTTATTAATTTAGATATTTTATACGACAGTCAAATTCCTACCCTCATGTTGGCCGCAGACATTCATCCTTGGCTGGCGAGTATTTATTCTATTACTGTTTTATTAGGTATTTATACCACGGCAGTGTCCTTATTATGGACAGTGGTTGCTCGATTTTTCAAAGAAAAAACGAATGCTTATAGAATAGCCTGTCTTGTTTTCAGTCTCGTAGGGCTTTTCATAGGTACCTTATTTGATTTTGATGTCTTAGTGAATTATATCTATGTCATCAATGGTTACTTAGGGGTTATCTTTATCCTGGCAGCTGTTTACTATACTTCTAAAGACAAGGTTCAACTTTGGACCAAGTAAAAGCCAAATAAAATAAAGCCCGTAAAAGTAGAGCTGTGAAAAACATGGTTCTACTTTTTATGTTAGGATAGATTTGCGAAAGAGAAGGAAGGAGAGGACGAAACATGAAATATTCAAAAGAAGGTCTTTACATTGAAAAAAAAGGTGAGGAATACCGGATAGGCTTATCGGAAAAAGGACAAGACGATGTGGGTGATGTGATTTTTGCGGATATTAAAGCCCAGAAAACTATAAAAAAAGGTGATTTTCTCATCGGCCTTGAAGGCGGCAAAGCGGTATCGGATCTTCACTCTCCTTTGACTGGACGAGTCGTCAAAGTAAATGAACAGCTTTCTAATTTCCCGGAAAGACTGAACAGTGACGTGAAGAGCCGCAACTGGATGATAATCTTAACAGATGTTGATGAAGCTGAGTATGCTGAACTGGAAGATGAATCCGGTTTCGATTCTTTTGATCAAGAGTAAAAAAAGAATGCAGATAATTTTCAAGAAAAGATAAAAAACTTGAAAAAGAATGTTAAAATAATAGAGTTTGGGAGAATACTTCCAGACTCTTTATGTGTTTATTTAACTCAAAAAATTACGACATCTATCCTATTAGATGCTAGAATAGAAGAGCGGTATCCGGGACGGGATGATATCCGTTGAAGAGATCATTTAAAAAAATAAAAAATATCTATAAGAAGTGAAAAAATAGTGAGCAGGAGGCAAGTCGGATGATTGATATAAAAGATGTTTCGGTCCAGTTCGAGACAAGTGACGGCAAAGTAGATGCTGTTAAAGATGTAACTCTTTCAATTAAAGAAGGTGAAGTTTATGGGGTCATTGGCTATTCGGGAGCGGGTAAAAGTACTTTAGTGCGTACGATCAATATGCTGCAGGTTCCCACTTCGGGTCAAGTGATGGTTAATGGCAATGATATGACCCGGTTGCCAGAAAAAGAACTGCTTCGGGCCTGTAAGAAAATCGGAATGATTTTCCAGCATTTCAATTTAATGAAACAGAGGACGGTAGCTGAAAATATAGCTTTTCCTTTATATAAATCCGGTCTGTCTAAGTCTGAAATCAATCAAAGGGTTAACCGCTTACTTGAATTAGTAGATTTAACGGACCGTAAAAATTCTTATCCTGCCCAACTGTCCGGCGGGCAGAAACAAAGAGTGGGTATTGCAAGAGCTTTGGCCAATGATCCAAAAGTTCTTTTATGTGATGAAGCAACGAGTGCTTTAGATCCTAATACGACCCTGCAGATTTTAGATCTCTTAAAAAAGGTCAATGAGGAATTAGGCATTACGATTGTAATCATTACTCATGAGATGCCTGTCATCAAATCGATGTGTGACCGCGTGGCGATCATGTCAGATGGAAAAGTAGTCGAGCAGGGGACTATTTTTGATATCTTCACGGATCCCAAAGATCCTATTACCCAATCTTTTATCGAATCGGCAAGTCAAAAAGAAAAAGAGATTCAGGATATTGCGGACGAAGTCAAAGAAAAATACGGCAGTGAAAAGGCTCATCTGATCCGTATAGATTACGCCGGTCATCACAAGGGTGACCGCTTAGTGGCTAATCTGGTCAAGGATTATCAGCTCACATTGAATATCTTATATGCCGATGTGGAGATGATTCAAGGCCAGCCGAGCGGGACTCTTCTCCTGGAAGTAGAGGGAGAAGCAGCCTCTATCGAAGCTGCTCTCAAGCGATTACGCACCGACCCTGTAACAGTGAAAGAATATTAAAGGAGACGCGATCATGTCATTTTTAGAACAATTACTGCCGAATGCTCATCAAATCCCTGAGCGGTTTATGGAAGCGACTTTAGAAACTTTATATATGACGCTCATTACCTGCCTGATAGGTTTTGGTTTAGGCCTGGCTTTAGGAATCTGGCTGGTTTTAACCATGCCGGGCGGGTTAAAAGAAAACAGATCTGTTTATAGTTTTTTAGATAAATTTGTTAATATCTTCCGCTCGATTCCTTTCGTTATTTTGATGGCACTCCTGGTGGGTTTAACCCGCCTGATCGTAGGAACTTCCATCGGGACAACAGCTGCCATCGTTCCTTTAGTTATTTCGACCATTCCCTTTTATGCCCGCCAGATACAGAATACTTTGGTAGAGCTGGATCCGGGTATGATTGAAGCGGCACGATCCATGGGGCTGGGCACCCGGGAAATTATCAGCCGGGTCTACATGCGGGAAGGGCTGCCGGGGATTATCCGAGCGTCTTCCTTATCTATCATTACGGTCATCAGCTTAACGGCTATGGCAGGCACAGTAGGTGGAGGTGGCTTGGGGAATCTGGCGATCACTCTGGGCTATAACCGCTTTCAAACAGATGTCACCCTCATTGCCACTTTGATTATTTTAATTATTGTCTTTATTTTTCAATGGATCGGGGATCTCTTGGTGAAGAGAATCGACCATTCTTAATGAGAAGCAAGCAGGAGGAAGCTGGATGTCGTTATCCGGTTTTCTCCTCTTTATTTGCTCTCAATAACTGGATGTAAAGCTATCTAATAATATTCAGGCAGTATGAATAAAGATACTTTAAAAATTAGAAATAACTAAAAAAAATGCCGAGACTTAATACCTTGACGAATAAACTTTCATTATGTATGATTATTATTCAAGTGAAGAAATTCAAATACCAAGGAGGTTACTATGGAAATTAATCAATACTCGGAAGACTCATTAACGCTGGAATTTGAGGATAAAATCAGTCCGGAAATCAACCAGCTGATCGTCAACTTAGAACAGTGGATTAAAGATCAGGAAATTGACGGCCTTATTGAAACTGTTATTTCATTTACCAATTTACTAATCTACTTTGATCCGATGAAAACTTCCAGAGAAGAGATTATAAAGAAACTGGACCAGGTGGACTTTGACGCTTTAAGGCGGAAAGATCTGCCCAGTCAAATCTTTGAAATACCTGTCTGCTATGGCGGGAAATATGGCCCGGACTTAGACTTATTTGAAGAGAATGGTTTGTCTCCTCAAGAGGTCATTGACCTGCATGCTGACAAAGAATATTTGGTCTACATGCTCGGTTTTATGCCAGGCTTTGTTTATTTAGGCGGTCTGGATGAACGCATCTTCAAAGATCGGCTGAATAATCCACGGACCAATATTCCGGCGGGCTCAGTAGGAATTGGCGGCAAACAAACGGGAATGTATCCTTTTGACTCTCCTGGTGGCTGGAATTTACTGGGACGCACACCGATACGTTTATACGATACGCGCCGGGGAGAAGATACCATTCTTTATGGTCCTGGAGACAAGATCGTCTTTAAGTCGATCACAGAAGAACGCTACGAAGAGATATTGCAAGAAGTAGAAGAAGGAACTTACCAGGTGCCTGTCAGAGAGGGGAATGCTTAATGGGAATCATCAAAGTAAGACGCCCGGGGCTCATGTCGACTATTCAGGATTTAGGAAGAATAGGACATCAATCCTCCGGTTTCTCTCCAGCAGGGGTCTGTGATTTTGAAAGTGCTGCGCTGGCTAATTACTTACTCGAAAATGAGGCAGATTGTGCTGTCATCGAGATGACCATGCAGGGGATGTCTTTTGATGTCCTGAAAAACACAGTCATCGCGACGGCAGGAGCCGATATGGATTTATTCATCAATGGGGAGCTTTTCCCTGTCGGACGCGCGCTTTCCTTGAAAAAAGGGGACCATGTCAAGTTTGGGGTGGTCAAAGAAGGCCTGAGAACTTATTTGGCGGTGCCGGGAGGTTTTAAAGGGACAGAAGTTTTAGGCAGTGTTTCTACTCATGTCCGTTCTGAAATCGGAGGCTTTAAGGGCCGGGCGCTTGAACGTTTCGACATCCTGGAAAACCATGGCAGCGATGTGCAGGCCTTTCCTTATGTGATCAAAAAGCGTGAGCGGCAGATCATCCGCAGGATACGTATCATGGAAGGTCCTGAATACGAACGTTTCTCAGAAGAAGCTAAAGAAAAATTAGTGGACGAGTGGTATGTGATTCAAAACCAGTCGGACCGCATGGGAATCAGACTGGATGGGGAAGCTATCACGACAGTAGACGGGTCGCATGATATTATTTCAGCCCCTACACAGTTGGGAAATGTGCAAGTACCTAAAAATGGTCTTCCGATCATCCTGCTCAATGACCGCCAGTCTTCTGGTGGTTATACGCGGATTGCGACAGTGTGCAAGGTTGATCTCTTAAAGCTGGCCCAGATGAAACCTGGCGAGCGCTTTAAGTTTGAGATGATCAGTATCGAGAAAGCACAAGACTTATATACTAAAAAAATGAATGATTTAAAAGTGAGACAGGCTATCTATGCGGACCGCGAGCACCGTCATTATCGACGCGTCACAGCGGAGCGAGTTGAATCACTACTAGGAGGAGCAGAAAATGAATAAAGCAGATATTAAAGAATTAATTCAATTAATGAAAGAAGAAAATATGGAAGTTATCAGCATTGAAACGGATGAGGTAGACATTTATCTCAAATCATTCGGCCAGTCTATAGAAGAAACAGGCACAAACAAGAGAAAGAAAGCAAGCTCAGATTCTTCAAAATTGACTGGGGCTGCTTCAGGCAGTTCTTTCAGTAGTGGCGGCGAGCTGATCGATATTAAAGCGGATCAAATCGGAACTTTCTACACCCAGCCTGAAGAGGACTCGGATGAAACCTTTGTCAGCGTGGGGGACTTGGTAAAGCCTGGCGATCAAGTGGGATTGATCGAGACCATGAAAATATTTAATGAGTTTTTAGTAAAAGAAGCTGGGACGATTGAAGAAATATTAGTCAATAATGGAGAAGCTGTTGAATACGATCAAGTTGTGATGCGTCTGCGTTCTGAGGAGGTATAGCATGAAAAAGGTACTGATTGCTAACCGTGGCGAAATAGCGGTTCGTATCATTCAAAGCTTAAAAGAATTAAATATCCAAAGTGTAGCCATCTACTCTACTGTAGATAAGGACAGCCTGCATGTGGCTTTGGCAGATGAATCTTACTGTATCGGGCCGGCTGCCACTTCTGAAAGTTATTTGGATATCAAAAAGATCCTGCAGGTCGCTAAAGCTTCAGAGGCTGATGCGATTCACCCGGGCTATGGTTTCTTGGCTGAAAGTGAAGAATTTGCCCGGGCCTGTGAAAAAGAAGGCATCATTTTTATTGGTCCGACTGCTGATACGATTGAATTGATGGGAGACAAGTCCCAGGCAAAAGCAACCGCCGAAGAAAATGGTCTGCCGGTCGTGCCGGGCAGTGATGGGATCGTTCGATCCAGGGCACATGCCCACCAGGTCGCAGAATCTATCGGCTTTCCTTTAGTCGTTAAAGCGGTCTCCGGCGGAGGAGGAAAGGGAATGCGGATCGTCCAATATCCTGAAACTTTTGACCGTCTCTATTCTGAAGCAAAAAAAGAAGCAGAAAATGCCTTTGGAGACCAGAGAGTTTATATCGAAAAGTTTATCCAGGATGCCCGGCATATCGAAGTTCAAATCTTAGGTGACGGCCGCGGTCATGCGGTTCATCTCTATGAAAGGGACTGTACGATTCAAAATCATAACCAGAAATTGATCGAAGAAGCACCTGCCAGTATCTTAGATGAAGAAACGCGCGCAGACATCTTAGAAACAACTGCTGATTTTGCTCGTAATATCAATTATAGAAGTGCAGGTACGGTCGAATTCCTTTATCTGCCGAGTGAAAATGCTTTCTATTTTATGGAAATGAACACCCGTATTCAAGTGGAGCATTGTGTAACTGAAATGATTACAGGCATCGATATCGTCGAACAGCAGATGCATGTGGCTTTCGATGAAGAACTGACGGTTCAACAGGAGGACATCGACTTACAGGGTGTGGCTATGGAAATACGCATCAATGCAGAAGATCCGGAAAGAAATTTCAGACCTTCACCGGGGCCGATCGAGCAGCTGCATTTTGGTAAAGGACGCAATGTACGTATCGATTCGCACATCTATCCAGGTTATACTATTTCACCTTACTATGATGCGATGATCGCGAAAATTATCGTGCAAGGCAAGGACCGTGAAGATGTTATCAACCGCATGTCGCGTGTCTTAGACGAAACCGTCATCGGTCCCATCAAGACCAACTTAAGCTTTCAGCGCTTTCTACTGGATCACCCTCAAATTAGATCCAATGCTTATGATATTCATTTTCTCGACAAAAATAATCTCGTATAAATTAGGAGGAATAAAATGGCATACATTGACTTAAACTCAGACTTAGGGGAGTCTTATGGGCGTTATTCTATAGGAAACGATGCAGAAATCATCCCCTTGATTTCATCGGCGAATGTGGCCTGCGGTTTCCATGCGGGAGACCCGGACGTCTTATTGGAAACGATTGAAACCATCAAAGCAAGCGGGGGAACAGGCCTGGGTGCTCATCCCGGCTATCCGGACCGTCAAGGATTCGGCCGCCGTGACATGGACATGACAGCGGAGGAAGTCCGTGCCATGGTCCTCTACCAGATTGCGGCAGTGGATGGCTTAGGCAAGATGCATGGCCTACAGTTAAACCATGTTAAGCCTCATGGAGCATTGTATAATGCTACTTTTGATGATTATGATCTGGCTCTCACCCTTGCTCACACGGTCTATGAATATAACCCGGACTTGAAGCTCATGGGACTGTCCGGCCACAATTTAGTCAAGGCGGGGCAGGAAGTGGGTCTGCAGGTTGTGAATGAAGTCTTTGCGGACAGGGCTTATGAAAAAGATGGAACTTTAGTCAGCCGTCGCAAGGAAGGAGCTATGATTACTGATTCAGATCTGGCTCTAAAAAGAGTGATTCGAATGGTAACTGAAGGGAAAGTTGAAACGATTGATGGTGAGGATATTGATATCCAAGCAGATAGTATCTGTGTCCACGGAGATGGAGCCAAAGCTTTAGAGTTTGTTCAATCGATTCGAAAAGGGTTAATGCAAGAAGGTATTGAAATCAAAACAATTTAGGAGTGAGTCAAATGACAGACAAGAATCAAGAAATAAAAGTGAAAATGACAGATGCAGATATTAGAAGAAATATCATTTCATCTTCCTTATTAATGGTAACTTCTGCTTTAGGACCTGCCTTCCTGACTCAAACGGCAACTTTTACAGAGCAATTCGGATCTAACTTTTCTTTTGCTATTCTCTTTTCTCTCGTACTGGCTCTCGGTGCTCAAATCAATGTCTGGCGGGTTTTGACGGTAGCTGATATGTATGCCCAGGACTTTGCTAACCAAGTCTTCAAAGGGTTGGGTTATGTTTTATCCTTCTTCATTTTCCTTGGGGGGCTAGCCTTTAACATTGGTAACGTTTCGGGTGCAGGTCTGGGACTAAATGCTATTTTTGGCCTAGATGTCAAATGGGGAGCAACCATTACAGCCTTAATCGCTATTGTTCTCTTTCTTTCAAAAAATGGAACAAAATTAGTCGATCGATTGATTAACTTATTAGCTATTATTCTTTTATTAGCTTCATTATATGTTGCTTTCGTTTCAGACGTACCATTTGGTGAAGTGGCAGTGAAGACCTTTGTACCAGATGATTTAGGCGACTTGTTCTTTCCGATGATTACTTTAGTGGGTGGAACAGTGGGAGGTTACATTACCTTCTCAGGTGCTCACCGCTTGATTGATCACAGAATAGTAGGAAAAGAGAACTTGAAATTTACATCATCCTCAGCTATAGCAGCTATTGTCGGATCTGGAATTATGCGTTACCTTCTCTTCTTTGTTTTCTTAGGAGTAGTAACGGCAGGCTACACATTAGATCCTACTAACCCAGCGGTTTCAGCTTTCCAACATGTTTTAGGTAGATCAGGAGAAATTATTTTCGGTATTATTTTATTTGCAGCAGCACTTTCTTCTGTTATTGGATGTGCTTACACCAGTGCTTCCTTTATCCGTACCTTCCATCCTTGGCTGGATCGAAACAATAACCTAGTAATTGTTAGCTTTATTACAGTGTCTACTCTAGTTTTCTTATTTGTTGGTCAACCGGTGAAACTCTTGATTCTAGCAGGATCTCTCAATGGTTTAATCTTACCTTTATCACTAGGATCCATCTTAGCTGGAGCTCACAATAAAAAAATGGTTGGAGACTACAAGCACCCGAAATGGATGAC
>JAUNQW010000048.1 GCA_030535975.1 Atopococcus tabaci
TTACAATAAAAATATTCTTCCATGCTTTGGTGCTCTTCCGGGCTGACATGGTCTTCAGTAATATTCATGAATATTCCTACATCCAAATCTAAACCATACACTCGGTCCATTTTATAGGCTTGGGAAGAAATTTCTAAGACCATACAATTTAAACCATTCTCAATGGCTTGTGCAAGATAGCTATATAATTCAAGAGATTCAGGGGTAGATAAATTAGAAGAGAGGTAATTTATCCCATCTAAGCACATTTCCTCACCAGAAATAAAGCCTACTTGGCCTGGAAAATTAGCCTGTAAAATATCTTTTGTATAATAAGTGGTTGTAGTTTTTCCTTTGGTTGCAGTTATTCCAATGATTTTTAGTTTTTCATCAGGGGCTTGGTAAAAAGTTTTAGCTAAAATAGCCATTGCTTTACGTACATCGTGGACAATAAAGCCAATACCTGAGGAAACTTGATACAATTGTTCAGCTACAAAAAACTGAGCACCATGATTCAGAGCATCAGATAAATACTCCTCCTTAAATGCGGCTCCTTTACATATAAAGAGAGTGTTCTCATGGGCTGTTTTTGAAAAGTAGGAAAGTTCCGTAATTTTCTTTTCTAGAATAGCAGGATCTTTAATCCGATAAAGTAATTCTCCATTATGAGTAATTTCGCGGATAAGGCCATGTTCTACTAATACGTCTTGGATCTGTGTGATAGACAGGCTATAAGTCAATCGACTTCCTCCTCTTGTAAAATAATTTTAAATGAAAACAAATTCTTCTATAATATAGCTTCTATTATACCGCTTAAAGGAATAAACATCTAAAATTAATTTAAAAAGACTTGCTTTTTATCGTTTACACATGTAGACTATATTTGAATGTTTACGAATGTAAACGTATGAAGAAAGAGGTGAGTCTTGTGGTGAGTCAAGAAAAAGTTTTTATAACCCCTGCAGAATGGGAAGTAATGCGGGTCGTATGGGCAAATGGATCAATGACGAGCAGAGAAATACAAAATATATTAGAAGAAGAAACAGGTTGGAAGACTGCAACCACCAAAACGTTTATTGGTCGATTAAAAGATAAGAACGCTTTATCAGCTGAACGAAAAGGACGACAATATATATATTCTGCGGCAATCTCTGAAAGAGAGAGTGTCAAAGAAGAGATTACATCTTCTTTTGATAAGGTTTGTAACCAGAAAATAGGAGTATATCTCAATGATTACATCCAAACGACAACCCTAAGTCAAAAAGATATTCTTTTATTAATAGAAGCTCTTGAGAGCAAGTTAGAGGATGCCCCTCGCCAAATACCTTGTCAGTGCCATAAAGGTCAGTGTAATTGTCAGGATTGTCAACATGAATAGGGAGGAATAAAATGGCAACACAAACTTTTGAAATTGAAGGAATGAATTGTGCTTCATGTGCAAGTACAGTAGAAAATGAAGCGAATAAAATCGAAGGCATCAATAAAGCTAGCGTTAACCTAGCAACAGAAAAATTAACGGTTGATTATACGAGTCAATTAGACGTAGAGGAATTGGCCCGAGTAATTGATAAATCAGGCTATCAAATGGTTACTCATGATGCTTCTACACAGACTTTTTCGGTGGAAGGAATGACCTGTGCTTCATGTGCGCAGACGGTCCAAGATACTGTAGCTAAGTTAGAAGGTGTTGAGCGAGCCCAGGTCAATTTAGCAACAGAAAAATTAAGTGTAGACTATAATCCCTCAGTGATGGGACCTCAAGATATTGAGTCTGCTATTGAAAAAGCAGGCTATAGTGCTGAGCTAGAAAGACAAAATGATGGCATTGCTTCAGTAGAACGCCAGCATGATAAGCGTGAAGGTCGCTACCAGGTTATGTTCAAGCGCTTTGTTATTTCTGCTCTTTTCTTTGTCCCGCTCTTCGTCTTTTCAATGGGACACATGTTCGGCATGCCAGTCCCTGAAATTGTTGATTCTGCAGCAAACCCATTAAATTATGCCTTGCTGCAATTGCTTATGACGACTCCTATCGTTATGGTTTCTTGGGAATATTTTGAACAAGGATTTAAGACTTTGTTTCGAGGTCACCCTAATATGAACTCCCTGATTGCTTTAGGTACTATGGCAGCTTATGTTTATAGTATTGGTGCCACTATTGGCATTGGGATGGGCAATGTGGAACTTGCTCATGACTTATATTATGAGACAACAGGGATGATTTTAACTCTCCATACCTTGGGACTTTATTTGGAAGAAAGATCTAAAGGACAAATGTCTCAAGCCATTGAAAAGCTGGTAGATTTAGCTCCTAAGCAGGCGCGTATTGTGGTTG
>JAUNQW010000018.1 GCA_030535975.1 Atopococcus tabaci
AACTTAATGCTAGCTTATATTAATACAATGACTATGAAAGAAGATTTGCCAGAGAATCTGTGGTTCTATGGTGATGGCGCTTACTTAACTTGTAAGGGTTCTGATGCTTTAGAAGATTTAAAAGCATTAGTAGAAAAAGGTGTAAACGTGTCAACATGTGGAACATGTTTGAACTTTTATGAACTAGAAGAAAGATTAGAAGTAGGAGAAGTTACGACAATGTCTGACTTTGTTGACTTATTTGCCTCAAGCGAAAAGGTTGTTACTCCTGCTTAAATAATTAATGAGGAGAGATTTATTGTGACGGAAAAATTTAAGCCTTTTACGACGACATTGCTGGGTTCCATGCCTCGCTCTGAAGAATTAGTCGAAGCGAGATCCCGACAATTTGATAGTCCTGAAGCGCATGATGAGTACCAAAAAATCTTGCGTGATGAAACCGAAGAAGTTGTTCGATTCCAAGAAAAGCTGGACTTAGATGTCATTGTTAGTGGTGAATTAGACCGTGACAATTACATGTCCTATGTAGCCCAGCATGTCCCAGGGATTAAATTGTTAACTATGGAGGAATTAGTCGAAATTACCTCGACAAAAGACAGCTTTGAAGCTAGTTTGGCCGAGGGAGATGCTGACGGGACAGACATAAAAAATCCAATTGTGGTTGAGAAAATCGATGCTCAAGCTGAGTTAGATGCCGATCAAATAGCGAATGTCCAAGAAATGACTGATCGAAGATTGAAGGCAACTTTGCCAAGCCCTTATCTACTGACCCGCTCTTGTTGGCTGGATGAAATAACAGCTGATGTTTATGAAGATAAACAAGCTTTGGGTGATGATATTATTGATCTGCTGATTAACGAAATCCACCGATTAGCTGATTTAGGCGTGGATATTATCCAACTGGATGATCCTATTTTATCTGAGGTCGTCTTTACGGCTGCGTCAGAGGATACTTCTTTCTATTGAGGGGCTTTGTCCGCAAAGGTCAAGGCTGACAAAGAATTACGTTTTGCTCAAGGTTTGATTATCCCTGTTTTAGAAGCAATTAATGAGACGGGTGTCACGAGTGCCTTCCATATTTGTCGAGGGAATTATACTCGAGATGAAGATGCTCTACTCGTAGGTGCTTATGATAAATTGGCGCGTACATTAGAAAAGTTTCCAGTTGATGTTTATATGTTGGAATTTTCTACTCCACGTGCGGGAGAATTGGACGAGTTGTTTTATAATAATAGTTTAGATGAGAAAATAATCTTAGGTCTGGGCGTGATCAATCCCCGCAACTCTAGAGTAGAGACAGTTGAGGAGATTGTTGCCCGGGCTGAAGAGGCTTTAGAATTCGTGCCTCCAGAACAAGTCTGGTTAAATCCAGATTGTGGTTTTGAAACGTTCTCTCATCGCCCCATGAACCCTTACGATATCATCGAAGATAAACTAGCGAATATGGTAGAGGCTTCAAAAATTCTTCAAAAGAAACATAGTAAATAAATAAAAGTATTGGTGTTAAAACATCGCCAATACTTTTTTAGATTGTTAAACAATAAAAGTAATGATAATGATGCAATAAAACAATTTTCAGCCGGCTGTAATATGGCTTGGAATAAGGTATAATCAAGCTGGAAGTTCATCGTTGAATAATAAATTAAATATTATAGAGGGATAACAAGAAATAAATGAGGTTGAGTATGGATACAGTACAAAAAATGAGAACCAGTTTAAGTCGAACTCTGCTCGGTGACCACATCATTTGGCAAAATCCTATCGTGGATCTGGAGAGTCTAATGAGAGGAATGCATACATTGACAATATCAGATGATCGATCATTAGTTGAGCGGGTGGACGTGATGATTAAATGATTGACTTACATAATCATTTGTTACCCAATCTAGATGATGGGTCACAAAGTTTTGAAGAGTCTCTTCAATTGGCTCTGAAACTTGTGGAGGAAGGCGTAACCCAAGCAGTTGTTACACCTCATCATATGAATGGGAAGTATGTAAATCCTGCTGGTAAGATTAATCAAGTGACGGCTCAGTTTCAAGACTATTTAGATCAGGCCGAAGTGCCTCTTCAAGTTTTTCCGGGTCAGGAAGTGCGAATTCATGCTCATTTAATTGAATCTATTCGAGAAGGGGAAATTCAGTTTCTAGATAGAGAGAAGCATTATCTTTTATTAGAGTTTCCGACGGCACATATCCCTGATTATACCGAAGATGTTATATATGACTTGAAACACCTGGGCGTCACGCCTATTATTGCTCATCCTGAACGTAATCATGCCATCCAAAAAGACCCCCGTCTGTTGTTTGATCTGATAAATCAAGGATGTTTGAGTCAGGTGACTGCTGCCAGTTTAGCAGGTGTCTTTGGTTCGGATGTAAAGAAACAAGCTTTAGAAATGCTTGACCATCATCTGGCTCATCTGGTAGCCTCAGATATGCATGATTTGGGATTTCGTCAAGCCTATCTTGAAGAGGCGTTTACTTTTCTTGAAAAAGAACTGGGTCCCGATCGTGTCCGTCAAATTCAAGAGTATGCCCGTCAAGTTATTAATGGAGTGAAGATAAAGGCTCCTTCTGCACAGGTCCTTCCGCAAAAAAAGAGACGGCGATGGTTTGGTTTGTTTTAGATTTCCATCTACTATGCTTTTAGTTAGTTAAAGATAAGGAGGTTATATGAAAATTACACGTCAAAAAATTAAAATAATACTGATGTTGGTGGATGCTCTCCTCATCACAGTGAGTTTTATTATTAGCTATTTATTTTTAAGTTATTATATTCTTTTTTCAGTGCAGGAGTTTATATTGGCTCTGATAGTTTTTGTCTTTATTCATGTTGGTATCAGCAGCTTTTTCCACCTGTATTCAAAGATTAATCGATATTTTTCAGTTTATGATATATTTCAAACTGTCAGGGCTGTGGGTTTGACGACTCTTGTCACTTTTCTGTTGGATGCTTTTTTACTAAATGGTGCCAGTCTGCGGTTCTATCTCTTAAATTTCGTATTCGTTTCTTTGTTTATTAATACTTCGCGTATCTTGTGGCGCTTATATAGTGAGCATCGAATGAGAAAGAATCAGCGCCTGCCGGAAACTCAAAATCGCATCCTTGTGGTGGGTGCGGGCCAAGGGGGGCAGCTTTTAATTAGCCGGATCAAGGAACAGAGAGATGATGTTGATATCTTCGGGTTGGTTGATGATGATTCAACTAAAAAAGGGACCTCTCTTATGAGTGTCCCGATTCTCGGTACAACATCTGATATTCCCAAGCTCATTCCCGCTAATAAAGTTGATCAAATCGTTGTTGCGGCACCAAGTATGTCTCCAGAAAAATATGAAATGATTTTAGATATGGGTAATGAGGCTAACACTCCCGTCAAGAAGATGCCTTTAATGGAAGATGTCATGCTGGGGAATGTCCAAATATCGAATTATGTCGATATTGATATCACAGACTTGCTGGGAAGAGATGAAGTAGAGCTGGATACTAATGAACTATATAAAATATTTGGTGGTAAAACAGTGTTGATTACCGGAGCAGGTGGTTCAATTGGGTCTGAAATTGTCAGGCAAATCTCTATTTTCCAGCCAGCTCGTGTTCTTTTACTGGGCCATGGTGAAAATTCTGTTTATCAAATTAATCGAGAAATGATTAAATATGATTACGCTCGTATCGAATTTGTGCCTATTATCGCAGATATTAAATCGCTGGACCGCATGCACGAAATTATACAAAAATATCATCCCGAATATGTTTTTCATGCGGCAGCTCATAAACATGTTCCCTTAATGGAATGTAATCCAATGGAAGCTGTAAAAAACAATATTTATGGAACATATAATGTCGCTAAAGCCTCTATTGAAGCCGGTGTTGATAAATTCATAATGGTGTCAACAGACAAAGCAAATAATCCTACCAATGTCATGGGAGCCACTAAACGAATCGCAGAAATGATTGTGGCAGGCATGAATAACTTAAGTGACACTTCATTTGTGGCTGTGCGCTTCGGCAATGTGTTGGGTTCCCGCGGGTCGGTTGTGCCCTTATTTAAAGAGCAGATCCGCCGGGGAGGTCCCATTACGATTACTGATAAACGCATGACACGTTATTTTATGACTATTCCTGAAGCATCACGATTAGTGATTCAATCCGGAGCTTATGCTCAAGGAGGCGAACTCTTTGTTTTAGACATGGGTGAGCCGGTTAAAATATTAGACTTAGCTAAAAAACTTATTAAACTATCAGGGCATACAGAAGATGAGATCGAAATTAAAGAAATGGGCATCCGGCCAGGCGAAAAGCTTTATGAAGAACTTCTATTAGATGATGAGACGACAGGTGAAAAAGTTTTTGAAAAAATCTATGTTGGAAAAGTAAAAAATGATTCTCTGGAAAAAATTCAAAACTTTGTAGATTCCTTGGATTTGTCGGGTGAAAATGATAAAGAGTTAAGCCACCGCCTCATTGAATATGTTCAGCATTGACATACTAAGCGTGGACAAGAAATATATTTAAATTTTCAGATAAAAAAAGACACGAAAAATTTTCGTGTCTTTTTCATTTCATATAAAAATTAAGCCAGCCAAGCTTCAAAGAACCAGATATTTAGATCGATACGGCTTTGTAAGTCTACAAAGATATCTACTGTTACTTCGTCTTCCTCAGCTTCAGCGGCTTCACGTGCTTCAATAGCTAAATCACGATAAGCTTTAAGTCCTTCTAGAGTAGCTTCGACCATTTCACGATCAGATAAGTTTTTGTCTGCTTCGTTTTCTTTAATCACACTTTGATCTAAGCTCTCTTGTAAAGTAGCGACTGGTTCTCCTTTTAACTGGATAATACGCTCGGCTACTTCATCCATATCAGCAGTAACTTCATCGTACATCTCTTCCCACTTTTCGTGTAAAGTAAAGAAATGAGGCCCTTTGACGTAGAAGTGGAACTGGTGTAAACGAATATATAATACGTTTTGAGTAGCAACGACTTGATTTAAGACATCAAATAATTTTGACATAAAAAAATCCTCCTTGTGTTTTCTGATACATTAACTATCACTTAAAAATCAATTCAGGTCAAATGAAATGATTAGATCAACTAACAGCTTTATTTATATAACCAATACGCTTTGCTCTTGACCTTCTTTTCTAAATCAGGTATACTAATTTGGAATGAATTGTTGTTAAATGCTTCAAGCGCACTCTTATCCGCTTGAATGCTTAATATAGACAAAAGACAAATGAGTTATCACTTGTTCTTTTGTATTTTTTTTGCCATAAATAGGTAAAAAGCAACGATTGTAATGAAAATGTAATGATTGTGTCTTGTTTTGTAATATATGGATGTTGTTTCAGCTAGAATTATTAGAGAGGTGAGCCTATTGGTAGGTCATGACGTAAAATATGGTAAACATCGTACGCGTCGCAGTTACTCACGTATCAGTGAAGTTTTAGAGTTACCTAACTTAGTAGAGATTCAAAAGAATTCTTATAAATGGTTTGTTGAAGAAGGACTACAAGAAATGTTTGATGAATTTTCCCCTATTGAGGATTTTTCACAAGATTTAGCTCTTTCTTTTGCTAGTTACCGCTTTGAGGAGTCAAAATATAATGTAGATGAAGCTCGTGAGCAAGATACGAACTACTCTGCTCCTTTAATTGTCACTTTACGTTTATTAAATAAAACAACCGGGGAAGTACAAGAACAGGAAGTGTTCTTTTCTGATTTCCCATTAATGACAGATCAGGGTTCTTTCATCATCAATGGAGCGGAGCGTGTAATTGTTTCTCAGTTAATCCGTTCTCCGGGAGTTTACTTTAGTGAAAAAATAGAAAAAAATGGTTTTGAAGGAGTGTCAGGAACTGTTATTCCTAACCGCGGAGCCTGGTTGGAGTATGAGACGGACAGTAAAGGTATTTCTAACATCCGTATTGACCGTACACGTAAGATCCCCTTAACCACCTTGATTCGTGCTTTAGGGATTGAAACAGATGATGAAATTCTTGATATTTTTGGACGCACAAACACTTTAATAGAAACTCTTGAAAAAGATGTCCATAAAAATCCAGAGGATACTCGTACAGAAGAAGCTTTAAAAGATGTGTATGAGCGCCTGCGCCCAGGTGAGCCTAAGACCGCAGACTCTTCAAGAAGCTTATTAGAAACACGTTTCTTTGATCCAAAGCGTTATGATCTTGCTCCAGTAGGTCGTTACAAGCTCAATAAAAAATTAAATCTAATCACTCGTCTCTACGAACAGACATTGGCTGAAACCTTAGTGGACCCTGAAACAGGGGAGATCCTTATGGAAGAAGGCAGCTTTTTAGACCGCGATGCTATTGATAAATTGACACCGTATATTGAATCAGGTCTGAATAAAATTACTCTTCATCCAACTGATGATGCAGTTGTACCTGAAGACCTCGATGTTCAAATCTTTAAGGTTTACTCTAAAAAAGACTCGGATATCATTGTCCATGTGGTAGGCAACACAAACTTAAGCGAGGATATTAAACATATTACGCCTGCAGATATGATTGCAGCAACCAGCTATTTCCTTGGTCTTCAAGAAGGAATTGGTGACATGGATGATATCGATCATTTAGGTAATCGTCGGATTCGTTCAGTTGGTGAATTGATTCAAAATCAGTTCCGTATTGGTTTAAGTCGTATGGAGCGTATCGTGCGTGAACGCATGTCCTTACATGATGCTGAAGCAGTTACTCCACAGCAGTTAGTAAACATCCGTCCAGTGACAGCTTCTGTTAAAGAGTTTTTCGGCAGTTCGCAGCTTTCTCAGTTCATGGACCAGACCAACCCGCTTGGAGAATTAACGCATAAACGTCGTCTGTCAGCTTTAGGACCTGGAGGATTAACACGTGATCGTGCCGGGATGGAAGTACGTGACGTACACTACTCTCATTATGGTCGTATGTGTCCGATTGAAACGCCGGAGGGGCCTAATATTGGACTAATTAACTCCCTTGCCTCTTATGCGCGTATTAATAAGTATGGCTTTATTCAAACTCCTTACCGCCGTGTTGATCGTGAAGCAGGCCGAGTGACAAGTGACATTGACTATTTAACAGCAGATGAGGAAGACTTATATGTAGTAGCTCAGGCGAATGCAGTTTTAGATGATCAAGGACATTTTGTTGAAGACAATGTACTTGCTCGCTACAAGGATGAAAACTTGGAGATGCCTGTTAGTCGTCTAGACTATATGGACGTATCGCCTAAGCAGGTCGTTTCTCCAGCGACAGCCTGTATTCCCTTCTTGGAACGTGATGACTCTAACCGTGCCTTAATGGGAGCAAATATGCAGCGTCAGGCTGTTCCATTAATCGATCCAGAAGGACCTTTGGTAGGAACTGGTATGGAGTATATTACAGCCCACGACTCTGGATCAGCTATTATTTCTGAAGAAGCAGGAACTGTGGAATATGTGGACTCAACACGTATCAGTGTACGGGAAGAAAGCGGCAACCTTCGTCAGTACCACTTATCTAAATTCCGTCGTTCCAATGCGGGAACATCCTTTAACCAACGACCGATCGTAAAAGCTGGAGCTTCAGTAGATAAGTCTGAAATTTTAGCTGACGGCCCATCGATGGAAAAAGGAGAAATGGCATTAGGCCGTAATCCGCTTGTTGCTTTCACATCATGGGATGGATTTAACTTTGAAGATGCAGTGGTCATGAGTGAGCGTTTAGTAAAAGACGATGTCTACACTTCGATTCACATTGAAGAATATGAATCGGATGCCCGTGATACAAAATTAGGACCAGAAGAAATTACACGTGAGATTCCGAACGTCGGGGAAGATGCACTAAAAGACTTAGACGATATCGGCATTATCCGTACCGGAGCAGAAGTTCGAGAAGGTGATATTCTAGTTGGCAAAGTGACACCGAAAGGAGTAACTGAGCAGTCAGCTGAAGAGCGTTTGCTGCATGCTATTTTTGGTGAAAAAGCCCGTGAAGTACGTGATACTTCTCTACGTGTACCGAATGGTGGAGGAGGGATTGTATCAGATGTTCAGGTCTTCCGTCGTGAAAATGGGGACGAACTATCACCAGGTGTAAACATGTTAGTACGTGTTTATATCGCTCAAAAGCGTAAGATTCAGGTTGGGGATAAAATGGCCGGTCGCCATGGAAACAAAGGTGTTGTTTCTATTATCTTACCGGAAGAAGACATGCCTTACTTACCAGATGGAACACCTGTTGACGTTTGTCTGAATCCATTAGGAGTACCTTCCCGTATGAACATCGGACAGGTCTTTGAATTACATACTGGTATGGTGGCTCGCAATTTAGACATTCATATTGCAACACCTGTTTTTGACGGAATCCAGGAAGAAGACATGTGGGAGCTGGTCAAAGAAGCAGGAATGGATGATGATGCGAAGACAGTCCTATACGATGGTCGTACAGGAGAAGCTTTTGACAACAAAGTATCTGTAGGAGTCATGTACTTCTTGAAACTATCTCACATGGTCGATGATAAATTACACGCACGTTCAATTGGACCGTACTCATTAGTTACGCAACAGCCACTGGGAGGTAAAGCTCAGTTTGGTGGACAGCGTTTCGGAGAAATGGAGGTATGGGCTCTAGAAGCATACGGAGCCTCTTATACTCTGCAAGAAATCTTAACTTACAAATCAGATGATGTGCAGGGACGTACGAATACCTATGAAGCAATTGTTAAAGGAGAGCCTATCCCTTCACCGGGAGTACCTGAATCTTTCCGCGTTCTAGTTAAAGAGTTACAAGCTCTTGGTTTAGACTTGAAAGTCTTAAATGACAAGGATGAAGAAATTGACTTGGAGCATAATGAATTAGATGATATGGAGCGTGTCGATTCCTTAAAAGAAATGGAAGAACAGCAATTACGTTCTCAACAAGAAGCAGAAAGTGCAAACGAATAACATATAAGCTATCTTCTCAAATCGATCTTATTGTATGGGTCACTTGGGGTAAGTTAGCCTAGAGCATGGGCAGCTCTGTCATTATTATAAGGGAGGTTGGCCCCTTGACTACAAGCATAGATGTTAATAATTTCCATTCGATTAAAGTTGGTCTTGCATCATCAGATAAGATCCGCTCATGGTCCTATGGAGAAGTAAAGAAACCAGAAACTATCAACTATCGTACATTAAAACCAGAAACAGACGGTTTGTTTGACCAGCGTATCTTTGGTCCGACAAAAGATTATGAATGTGCGTGTGGGAAATACAAGCGTATTCACTACAAAGGTATTGTTTGTGATCGTTGTGGCGTAGAAGTTACACGTTCTAACGTTCGTCGTGAACGGATGGGACATATTGAATTAGCAGCACCGGTTACTCATATTTGGTACTTTAAGGGTATCCCAAGCCGTATGGGACTTATCTTAGATATGTCTCCACGCGACTTAGAAGAAGTCATTTATTTTGCTTCTCATATTGTTATTGAGCCGGGAGATACACCTTTAGAACACAAGCAGTTACTATCTGAACGTGAATACCGTGAATTAAAATTTGAATTTGGTAATCGTTTTGAAGCACAGATTGGTGCCGAAGCTATCCGTACTCTCTTGCGTAAGGTAGATGTAAATGGCGAAGTTAAAGAGTTACGTGAAGAATTGAAAACGGCTACAGGCCAAAAGCGTAACCGCAACATTCGTCGCTTAGATATCATGGATGCTTTTTCTAACTCTGATAACCAACCAGAGTGGATGGTCCTGGATGTTTTACCAGTCATCCCACCTGAATTACGACCAATGGTTCAATTAGAGGGTGGACGTTTTGCAACAAGTGATTTAAACGACTTATACCGCCGGGTAATCAACCGTAACAATCGCTTGAAACGATTATTAGACTTAAATGCACCACATATTATTGTTCAAAATGAAATGCGTATGCTGCAAGAAGCCGTAGACGCACTAGTAGATAATGGTCGCCGTGGCCGGTCTGTAACTGGACCAGGTAACCGCCCCTTAAAATCTCTTTCTCATATGCTTAAAGGGAAACAAGGGCGTTTTCGTCAAAACTTATTAGGTAAGCGTGTGGATTACTCTGGCCGTTCAGTTATCGTAGTTGGACCTAATCTGCGTATGGACCAGTGTGGTCTGCCGAATGAAATGGCACTTGAATTATTTAAACCTTTTGTCATGCGTGAACTTGTCAAAGGTGAAATCGCAAGTAATATCAAACGTGCTAAACGTATGGTTGAGCGACAAGATCCCGATGTTTGGCCTGTTTTAGAAGAAGTTATTAAAGAGCACCCAGTACTCTTAAACCGCGCACCTACTCTTCACAGACTGGGAATCCAAGCATTTGAGCCTGTTTTAGTGGAAGGTAAAGCTATACAGCTTCACCCCCTAGCGTGTGAGGCTTATAACGCAGACTTTGATGGAGACCAGATGGCTGTCCATGTACCATTAAGTGACCAGGCGCAAGCTGAAGCCCGTATATTAATGTTAGGTGCACAGAATATCTTAAACCCCAAAGATGGATCGCCAGTTGTAACACCTTCTCAGGATATGGTTTTAGGAAATTATTATTTATCGAAAGAGAAAGTGGGAGCAGTTGGAGAAGGTGAGGCTTTTGCCTCAGTGGACGAAGTATTTAAAGCTTTGAAAACGGGCTATGTTCACTACCATACAAGAATAGCTATCTTAGTGCGTGATTTCCCACATAAACCATTCACTGATAAGCAGCGCAATCAGTACTTAATTACTACGGTGGGTAAATTATTGTTCAATGAAATTATTCCAGATGAAATTCCATACCTCAATGAACCTACAAAAGATAATTTGGAAAACGGTACACCTGACCGATATTTCTTAGACTATGGTACAAACTTGAAAGAGGCTATTGCAGACATGCCGATAGTTTCACCATTTAAGAAAAAATACCTCCAGCAAATTATTGCTGAAGTATTCAAACGCTTTACAGTGACAGAAACTTCAGAGATGTTAGATAAAATGAAGAATCTAGGGTACAGAATGTCGACTATTTCAGGTATTACCTTCTCTATCGCTGATATTCCTGTGCTCCAGGATAAGGCAGAAGTTATTGATGAGGGTCATGTGCAAGTGGATAATATCAATAAACAGTATCGCCGAGGTCTGATTACTGATAATGAACGTTATGAAAATGTTATTGGAGTATGGGATAGAGTTAAAGATGATATCCAGGAAAAATTAAGTAAAATTTTAGAAATTGACAACAATATTTTTATGATGTCAGATTCTGGAGCTCGTGGGAATATTTCCAACTTTACACAACTAGCAGGTATGCGTGGTTTGATGGCATCGCCATCCGGCCAAATTATGGAGTTGCCAGTTACATCCAGCTTCCGTGAAGGCTTATCTGTCTTAGAGATGTTTATTTCGACTCATGGTGCACGTAAAGGAATGACAGATACAGCTCTGAAAACAGCGGATTCAGGCTACTTAACACGTCGCCTTGTTGATGTGGCGCAAGAAGTGATTGTCCGAGAAGATGATTGCGGTACACAACAAGGTCTAGAAGTTCACGCTATCATGGAAGGTAATCGTGAGATTGAATCTTTAGAAGACCGGATCATTGGTCGATATGCACGTTATGATGTAGAAAACCCTGCTACAGGAGAAATTCTAGTTAAAGAAAATGAAATTATCCCTATAGAAACAGCTCGTCGGATTACAGCAGCGGGAATCGAATCGATTTGGATTCGTTCAGCTTTCAACTGTTACTCTCACAATGGTGTATGTAAGAAGTGTTATGGCTTAAACTTGGCAACAGGTTCTCAAGTAGAAGTTGGAGAAGCAATTGGTACGATTGCGGCTCAATCGATCGGTGAGCCAGGAACTCAGTTAACGATGCGGACTTTCCATACCGGAGGGATTGCCGGAGCTGATATCACGCAAGGGCTACCTCGTGTTCAAGAGATTTTTGAAGCACGTAATCCAAAAGGTAAAGCGATCATTACAGAAGTAACAGGTCAAGTCGTATCGGTAGTAGAAAAACCATCGAATAACACGGTCGAAATTGAAATTAATGGAGTAACGGATGATCGTTCTTATACTGTGCCTGCGAACTCACGCCTGAGTGTGAAAGAAGGAGATTATATCCGACGTGGGGAACAGTTAATTGAAGGATCTATTGATCCAAAAGAGTTACTGGAAGTAACAGATTCATTGACGACGCAAAAATACTTACTTCAAGAAGTGCAGTATGCCTACCGCTCACAAGGGGTAGAAATTGCAGATAAACACGTGGAAGTAATGGTTCGTCAGATGATGAGAAAAGTGAATATTCTTGAGCCGGGAGATACAAATGTTTTACCTGGTTCAACAATCGATATTCAAGACTTTAAGGCGATTGCTGCTAAAGCCTTGCAGGCTGGAGAAACCCCTCCCACAGCTCGTCCTCTAATCTTAGGAATCACAAAAGCGGCCTTAGAAACGAATAGTTTCTTATCAGCAGCTTCCTTCCAAGAAACGACAAAAGTATTAACTGATGCTGCTCTTCGCAGTAAGGTTGATCCATTAGCTGGATTGAAAGAAAATGTAATTATCGGTAAAGCTATTCCAGCCGGTACCGGTATGAATCGTTATCGTAACTTAGAGCCTAAAGAAGTGGGCTTGGATAGTGTATCCGTTTACGATGCAGATGAAAACTTAGAAGAAGAAGTTACTCAGTAAAACCAAAAGTGATATTTATTGAAATTTAAAACCAGTCAGTCCTCATAGAAGAGGCCGGCTGGTTTTTTATTTTTAAATAAAAATGATATTCTGATGGGCAGGAAAGGCTGAGTTAGTTTATTCTACTCTTCCTCTATTTATTGACGGCAGTCAATTTTTATTCAGCACCATCGATTTATAGTAGGGGTAGTTCTTAGCAAAACAAGCTTCTATCAACTTTCATAAATGATTTCAAACTTGATGTCGATCAATTTAGATTTTAGATAAAAGCAATACAATATAAATGTAATCAAAAAAACGGAGGTAAAAAAATGCAGAAATTAATCTTAGGCAACAAAAATAAAATCATGGCTGTGCAGGCTGTTTTAATTATTGGGGCATTCATTGCTCACTATGGCTTTGGCAATGAAATAGTCGCCCAATGGTCATTCTTAATAGCAGGTATTATGGGTATTGCACCTATCTTACTTCAGGCAATATCAGCTTTGCAGGTTAAGGTGGTCTCCATTGATGTTTTAGTTTCTATCGCGGCTATCGGTGCTTTATTCATCCAAAACTTTGAAGAGTCAGCTATCGTAACATTCCTATTCTTATTCGGGGCATGGTTAGAAGAAAAAACTCTAAACTATACGCGGACCTCTATTAAAGAACTGACAGAGATGGCCCCGGAAAAAGCATTGGTCCAACAAGAAGATGGATCTTTTGAAGAAGAAGACGTAGATTTTGTGGATGAAGGAGCAATTATTCTTGTTCGCACCGGAGCAAAAGTTCCAGTTGATGGGACAGTACTGACTGGTGAAGGGCACTTAAATGAAGCTTCAATTACCGGTGAATCTGTTCCAGTCAGTAAAGATGAGGGCGATGAAGTCTTTGCAGGAACTATTCTAGATAATGGTACTATCCAAATTCGCGCTGATAAGGTGGGGGAAGATACAACTTTTGGTCGTATTATCGAATTAGTTGAGGAAGCTCAAGACTCCAAGTCTGAAGCTGAGCGCTTCATCGACAGTTTCTCAAAATGGTACACTCCAGCAGTGCTGGTGATTGGCTTCTTGACATGGTTACTCACTCGTAATGTCGAGCTAGCCATTACTGTATTAGTTTTAGGATGTCCAGGAGCTTTAGTTATCGGGGTGCCGGTCTCCAATGTTGCAGGTATTGGTAATGGTGCACGAAATGGAGTTCTGCTTAAAGGATCAGAAGTTATTCAGGATTTTGCTAAAGTCGATACGATTATCTTTGATAAAACAGGTACTTTAACAGTAGGTAATCCAGAAGTTGCTGAAGAAAAATTCTATACGAATAATACAGAAACTTATATGAGCTACTTAGCAGCAGTAGAAAGTGAATCCGACCACCCCTTGGCTAAGGCGGTTCTGTCACACTTAGCCTTAATCGATTTACCGGAAGTTGATGAGACAGATGTTGTTAAAGGTGGAGGAATCCTAGCTCAAGTCGAGGGTCGGACGGTAGCAGTTGGTAATTTGTTCTTAATGGAAAATCAAGGCTATGCGATAAGTGAAGAAGTTCTTTTAGATACGCAAGCATTTGAAAAGCGTGGAAACTCCATTGTTATGACAGCTGTTGATGGTGAGATTATTTCTATCATGGGGATTCGTGACCAGATTCGACCAGGAGTAAAAGAGCAGTTAGAGAAAATGAAGCAACTAGGGGTAAAAAACTTAATTGTTGCTTCAGGAGATAACCAGGGGACAGTGGATTTAGTAGCTCGTGAACTGGGGTTAACGGAAGCTAGAGGTCATATGCTGCCCGAAGACAAGTCAGAATATGTAGAAGAATTACAAAATGATGGCCAGATTGTAGCCTTTGTTGGAGACGGGGTTAACGACGCACCGTCCCTGGCTCTTGCAGATATTGGGATTGCAATGGGATCTGGTACAGATGTGGCCATGGAAACATCAGATGTTGTTTTAGTAAATTCAGATTTTGAACACTTGAATCATTCGCTAAGTTTAACAAAGGCAACATCAAATAATATGATTCAAAATATTGTAATCGCTATTGGAGTTGTAATTGCTCTGGTTGCTATGCTTTTCTTCACAGACTGGATGAACATGTCATTAGGTATGTTAGTCCATGAGGGGTCTATCTTGGTTGTTATTCTTAATGCAATGAGACTTTTAGGACACAACTTAAAATAATTTTTTAAGAACTTGACGCTCATCAATTTCAAAAGATTAAAAACAACTTATAATAAATGTACAATAAAAAAAGGAGAGATGTATGATGTCATCAGCAGTAATTCATTTAGAAACTTTAACTTGTCCATCATGTCTACAAAAGATTGAAGCAGCAACTAAAGGGTTAAATGGTGTTGAGGATGATTCAGTTAAAGTTATGTTCAACGCTTCAAAAGTAAAATTAAACTTTGATGAGGATATTGTATCAATTGAAGAAATCAACCAGGCTATTGAAAAATTAGGTTATGAAGTCTTAAAATCTAAAGTAAAAGCTGCCTAATTCTGACTTAGCTCTATTTCCTCCGCAGACTGCGAAACCAAGTAAAGTCGCGGGGGAATTTATGTTTTATTTAATCGTGTCATAACCCAAGTGAATCAATGAGGTGTTATCCATGGGTAAAGCAGTCATTCAATTAGAAACTCTCACCTGCCCCTCGTGTAAATTAAAGATAGAAGATTTTTTGGTTGAACAAGAAGGGGTCAGGGCTGTAGATGTCTTATTCAATACAAGCAAGCTTAGGGTCGAGTTTGATAATCAAGCATGGGGAGCTGATGCATTAGCAGCCACTGTTGAAAAATTGGGCTACGAAGTAAAAGACATAAAAACATTAAAAGATAAAAAATAGAAAGGTGTGACGATTATGTCATTAACACTAGCAAATGATAAAAAAGAATTGAAAACCTTAGACTTATATTCTGGTGCTATTACAAAAGTACATGGAGAAAGTCATCCGGAAGCTTTTGAAGTACGAGAGCAATTTGAAAAAATTCAAGAGAAAATCACCACAGATAAAGATAATCTGCAATTAGATGAAGAATTTGAAAATTTACGCCAGATCACGAATAACTATGAAGTGCCTAAGGATGTTTGTGAAACCTACGAAGCAACCTACAAAATGTTAGAACAGGCTGACAAAGAATACCACAGTCAATAATCATTCTGACATCTCTGGAAGACCTGAGAAGCGCTCCCCTGCTTCTGAGGTCTTTTTTTGTTACAGGCTACTTCTCTCTAATAATTTTAAGCTTTCTTAATAGGAGTTTGTTAAGGTATTGAGTATAATAGTCTTGAAGAAATTGTTTTTTATATTTGAGATATGTACAAGTTTTCTTCGATCCACCAGATGCAAAGCGGATGGGAAAGCTAATTGTCGGTCGAATAGATAGATGAGTGAGGTAATGAGATGAGCGATAAAAAAATAGGAATTGATAAAATAGGTCTGTATCTCCCACCTTATTATATTGATATGGTGGACTTAGCGCACGAACGTGGGGAGGATGCTGATAAATACACACTCGGCCTGGGGCAGGAAAAAATGGCAGTTCCTCCTGAGAGCCAGGATACGGTGTCTATGGCAGCGAATGCAGCTTTACAGATTTTAGATGATGATGATCGTGAAAAAATTGATTTGGTTGTTTTAGCCACAGAGACAGGCATTGATAAATCGAAGGCCGGGTCTGTTTATATTCACCACTTGACAGGCATCCAACCTTTTGCGCGATCGATTGAAATGAAGCAAGCCTGTTATTCAGGGACTGCCGGGCTTCAGTTAGCCGTCAGTCATATAGCTAATCATCCAGGAAGTCGTGCGTTAGTGATTGCTTCGGATATTGCAAAATACGGGTTAAATTCGGGCGGCGAGCCGACGCAAGGTGCAGGTGCTGTAGCTATGCTGATTAAGGAAGATCCTCGTATAGCGATTGTGGAACCTGACAGCGTATCTATGTCACGTGACATTATGGACTTTTGGAAGCCAAATTATTTAGAATATCCAGAGGTTAAAGGTCAGTATTCGAGTATGCAGTATTTAGATGTCCTTTCTAAAGTGTGGGCGGAATACCAAAAACGTCATGACGTCACAGTGGAGGATTTCGAATCTTTTATTTTCCATATTCCTTTTACTAAATTAGGAGAAAAAGGCTTACGCAAAGTCATGAAAGGGGCTGCGGAAGACAAGAAAGCAGAATTGAAAAAACACTACGAGCACACTCGATTATTGAGTAAAAATGCAGGGAATATTTATACAGGCTCCCTGTTTCTCGGTTTTTTATCTTCTTTAGTCAACGACCCTCATTTATCTGCCGGTGACCGTATAGGAGCCTTTTCCTATGGATCGGGAGCCGTAGGGGAATTTTTCTCTATGGAATTAGTAGAAGATTATCGTGAACGCATAGACTTAGAGGCTATCCAAAGCTTATTTGATAATCGTCACAAATTATCGATTCAAGAATATGAGGATTCTTATAACAAGGAATTACCTGTAGATGGAAGTGAATATGAAACTGATTATTCAGGGGATAATAGTGCTATAATAGTAGCTGGAATTAAAGACCACGAACGTCAATATCGGGTCCGCTAAAAATAATGAATCGAGGAAACACTATGACTAATCAGACCTTTGTACCTGTCATTATCGGAAGTAATAAGGGGAGCTATAGTACGGCACGAGCGATACATGAAGCCTATAATATAAAATCAGAAATGATTTTACGCCTGGATCTCGGCGCAACAGCTCATTCCTCCATTATGAATAAGCATATCTATGATAGCTTGTTAGATGATTTTCCTAACGTAATGGCAAATGTAAAGCGTCGGGTAGATGAAAAATATCCCGACCTGCCAAAGATTGTTATTGGGTCAGACGATTGGTTTGTTGAGCAGGTTATCACCCACCGAGATATCTTTACAGGTTGGACAGTCCCGTATGTCAATAAAAAAACTCATGATGAAGCGGTTGATAAATCTAAATTTTATGATATTTGTCAGGCACATGGTATTCCGCATCCGGAAACCTATTCTATTGAAAAGGATGTCATGGATTTACCTGAAGATCGTCCCTATGTTGTCAAAGCGGCAAATACGCCAGTCTATCAGAATTTAGATTTTGAGGGAAAAGAAAAAGTATTCCTTTGTGATAATAAGACGGAAGCCCTTAAAGCCGTCGAGCTTATTCAGGAGGCTGGTTATGCAGAGGAAATTGTATTCCAAGAGTTCTTAGAGCTGAAGCCGCTCTATCAAGGATCGATAACGATTTACCGATCCCCTCATGATCGCCAAGTTAAAATGATTTGCTTTGGGCGTGTGATTGTAGAAGACCCTATGCCCGAATCTTTAGGTAATAATCTGGTTATTTTTACTGAACGCGCAGCTCAAAAAGTATACGATGATTCTGTCAAGTTGATGGAGGCTTTAGATTGGACCGGGTTTGCTAATTTCGATTTGATTTATGATGAGCAGACAGAGGAATTCAAATTTTTAGAGATCAACCCGCGTCTAGGTATGACTAACTATTATGCGACAGCTGCAGGTGTGAATGTGGCGCGTTATTATGTGGAAGATTACATTTTTCAGCGAGCAATGGATTTAGAAATAGGAGATAAAGAAACTTTATTTACCTCCATACCTAAATTCTTAGTTAAACATGAAGCAGGTCAGACTTCTTATTGGCCCAAAATTAAAGAAGCTTATCAGTCGCATGAAGTGTATAATGCTTTTTCATATCCAAAAGACTCACATTGGCGACGCCGCTTATATGTTTTCCTAAATGAAATGAACTATATAAAGAAATTCCGCAGTATCGGAAGATTATAGGATTAGAGACAAGGTACTCTGACCTGTAAAAAGGAAGACCCATGGACAGGGCCTTCCTTTTTTATATTTCTTCTTTTTTATTTTTACGGTGCTGATCTAAAATTGTCTGAGCAGTTGCTTGGTTCATAGATTTAGCCAGCTTAAGTTGACGAACGACCGCTTGTACTTCATCAGCTTCGGCACCTACTGAGATAGCCAGGGACTTAGCTTGTAAGGCCATGTGTCCTTTCTGTATTCCTTCTGACACAAGGGCTCGAAGTGCTGCGAAGTTTTGAGCTAGTCCAAGAGCAGCAATGAGGCCTGCTAATTCATTGGCAGCCTCTGCCTGACCACTTTCTATATTAAGTATTTCAAAGCTCGCTTGGGCATAGGGATGAAGTTTAATCGAGCCACCCACTGTTCCAATAGCAAGAGGTGCAGTCATCTCTCCGACTAAGCAATCGTCCTCTATCCACCATCTGCTTAAGCCGCGGTACCGGCCGTCTCGAGCAGCATAAGCATGCATGCCTGCTTCTACAGCACGCCAATCATTACCCGTAGCCAGGACAAGAGCATCAACTCCATTCATAATTCCTTTGTTGTGGGTAGTTGCTCTATAAACATCACTTTGCGCCAGTTGAGAGGCGGCACTTATTTTTTGTGCAAGCTCTTCTCCTTCGATTTTTTTATATTTCAGGAGGTCAAAAGGAACTGAGCACCGGGTGGTTACCAAACTGTTTGTAGCGTAATTGGACAAAATACCCATGAGAGCAGTCCCGCCGGTCATTTCTTCTAAGAGAGGTGATATTCCTTCGAGCATGGTGTTCAATATGTTGGCGCCCATAGCTTCCTGGGTATCGACGCTTAGATAAACAACTAAAAAATCCTGTTCTGTTTCAGTTGCTGGCAGATATTCTACGGAAAGAGAGCGTACTCCCCCTCCTCTTTTAACAATCGAAGGATAGGATGTGTGGGCTGCTTGGATGAGGACATCTTCTTGATTCTCGATAATTTGAATAGCTTGATCGGCGTGAGGGATATCTATGAGGGCGACTTGTCCAATCATTTGGCGAGAGTGAATATGGCTTTTAAAACCGCCGGCACTTTTAATTGTCTTGGCTGCACCACTCGCGGCTGCTATAACACTAGGTTCTTCTGTCGCCATCGGAACGACATACTCTTTTTCATTTACAAAAAAGTTGAAAGCCAATCCATAAGGAAGACCATAGATGCCAAAAGCATTTTCTATCATTTGATCTGCTAGATCCAGGCTTAAACCTTCCTTTAAGCTATTGACAGTTTCTTCCTGAGCATAGCTGCGCTCTACTACCAGTTCCAGACGCTTTTCAGGTCTGGATGTATAAAATCTTCGCATATTTATTCTACTCTTTATTAAATTCTCTTCTTCTATTATATTAGTATATTAGAAAAAAGATAAAAAAACAGAGTCAAGAAGCAAGATCACTCCTGCAGAGAAAAAGAGGAAAACTCCAAAAGGTAATTTCTTAAGTGATTTTCCCCGGCGGATTACAAGAGAGAAGATAAAAAATAGAATACCTAATCCCGAGGCTAAAAAAACAATTAGTATCGTTTCAGTCAGGCCATATAAAAGAGAGAAAACAACCATTAACTTAACATCGCCTGCGCCCAGACTGCCCGGTTTCATGATATACAAAGCCAGCAGGACAGAGAAAAGGCCCAAGCTGCCTAAAGTAGTCCATCCAATATCACTCCCATAAAATAACAATTGATATAAAAAACTAAATAAAAGAAAAAATTTCATAACTGAATTGGGTAATGTAAAAGTCTGCAAGTCACTGACCGTAAAAATTATACCGAAGAAGCTGGTTAACAACAGTTGCCAAGCAAGTTCCGGTCTATAACTTTCTACTAAAATATAATAAATGATTAAGGCTGAAGATCCTCCAATAAATTCAAATATAAAATATAAGAAAGAAAGAGGCTGTCGGCAGCAGCGGGAGTGACCGCCATTAATAAAATAAGACAAAACAGGGACAAGATCTTCGACGGCTAATGTCTGTGAGCAGTGATCACAATAAGAACGGGGGAAAATGACGGAAGCTTGGGCGGGCACTCTCATACCAACGAGAACGGCAAAAGAGGCTAGACTGGCTCCCACAGTAAAGATAATAACTTGGTTAATTAAAAACATAAAGCACCTCCTGTATAGAAAGTACGCAAAGCAGAGAAAAATAATTTTTTTCAAGAAAGTTGTTGACAGATAAAGCCAGAAATGTTAGATTATTGAAGGTGCTCATTTATTTTATGAAAGACCACTTTTAATTAAGCCGTCTGGAAAATGAAGCATATAAACCACCCCACCAATCGCTAACAATTAGCGATTACTATTTTTTCCGGAAAATGAAACACCCGGATGTGTGGACTTAGAAATAAAATATAAATATTATATGTTTAAGAAGGGAGGGAAATTCAAATGCCTACAATTAATCAATTAATTCGTAAACCTCGTAAGTCTAAAACGACTAAATCTGAATCACCAGCTTTAGGAAGAGGTTACAATACGCTGAAAGGTCGCCCAACTCGCGTGAACTCACCACAAAAACGTGGAGTATGTACACGTGTTGGTACAATGACTCCTAAGAAACCGAACTCTGCTTTACGTAAATACGCACGTGTTCGCTTATCTAATATGATTGAAGTAACCGCTTATATTCCAGGTGAAGGACATAACTTGCAAGAGCACTCCGTTGTCTTATTACGCGGAGGACGTGTGAAAGACTTACCGGGAGTTCGCTATCACGTTGTACGTGGTGCTTTAGATACAGCTGGAGTTGACGGACGTATGCAGAGCCGTTCTAAATATGGTGCTAAAAAGCCTAACTAAAAAATGATTAACTTACTCAAAAGATAAGGAAGGAGGACTGTATATGCCTCGTAAAGGACCAGTTCAAAAACGTGAAGTATTAGCAGATCCGATTTATGATTCGAAATTAGTAACACGTTTAATCAACCAGATTATGGTAGATGGAAAACGTGCAAAAGCGAATAAGATTTTATACAGCGCTTTTGATATAATTCAAGAAGAGACAGGAAACAATCCATTAGAAGTTTTCGAACAAGCTATGGAAAATATTATGCCTGTTCTCGAAGTTAAAGCCCGTCGTGTTGGAGGATCTAACTACCAAGTACCGGTGGAGGTTCGTCCAGAACGTCGAACAGCTTTAGGTTTACGTTGGTTAGTAAGCTATGCGCGCTTGCGTGGTGAGAACACTATGATTGAACGTTTAGCTAACGAAATATTAGAAGCAGCTAATAATACAGGTGCTGCTGTAAGAAAGCGTGAAGATGTTCATAAAATGGCTGAAGCCAACCGTGCATTCGCACACTATCGTTGGTAGTCATCACATTAAAATATTTTTTACATCGAGAGAGGAGAAAGTTTAACAATGGCCGGAAGAGAATATCCACTTGATAGAACGCGTAATATCGGTATTATGGCTCACATTGATGCAGGTAAAACTACAACAACTGAGCGTATCCTTTATTACACGGGCCGTACACATAAAATCGGTGAAACCCACGAAGGAGCTTCAACCATGGACTGGATGGAGCAAGAAAAAGAGCGTGGAATCACTATTACATCAGCTGCTACAACAGCATTTTGGGAAGACCATAGAATTAACGTTATCGATACTCCTGGTCACGTAGACTTTACTGTAGAGGTAGAGCGTTCATTACGTGTACTTGACTCAGCAATTACGGTGCTGGATGCTCAATCAGGGGTTGAGCCTCAAACAGAAACTGTATGGCGCCAAGCTGATACATATGGGGTTCCTCGTATTGTTTACGTCAATAAGATGGATAAATTAGGTGCTGATTTCTTAAACGCAGTTGATACTATTCATGATCGTTTACGAGCAAATGCTCACCCTGTACAGCTGCCGATTGGTGCAGAGGAAAACTTCGAAGGAATTATTGACCTGGTTCGTATGGACGCAGTTATCTATAAAGATGACCTTGGTCAAGAACTAGAACATATCGAGATTCCAGAAGATATGAAAGAATTAGCACAAGAGCAACGTGGAAAATTAATTGAAGCCGTTGCAGACTTTGATGAAGACATCATGATGATGTATTTAGAAGATGAACCTATTCCAGAAGATCAATTAAAAGCAGCTATCCGTAAAGCTACGATTGCTGTTGAATTCTACCCAGTATTTGTTGGGTCAGCTTTCAAAAATAAAGGAGTACAACCTTTATTAGATGCTGTTGTTGAATACTTGCCTTCTCCATTAGATGTTCGACCTATTGAAGGACACAATCCAAGAGATCCTGAGGAAGTCATCACATGTAAGCCGGACGATGAAGCGCCATTTGCTTCATTAGCATTCAAGGTTATGACAGATCCTTTCGTTGGTCGTTTAACTTTCTTCCGTGTATACTCTGGAACATTAGAAGCGGGATCTTATGTTTTAAACGCAACTTCAGATTCTCGTGAACGTGTGGGACGTATTTTACAGATGCATGCAAACTCACGTGAAGAAATCCCAGCGGTTTACTCAGGAGATATCGCGGCAGCAGTTGGATTAAAAGCGACAACAACTGGAGATACATTGTGTGACGAGAAAAATCCTGTGATCTTAGAATCTATGGAATTCCCGGAGCCTGTTATCCAATTAGCAATTGAGCCAAAAACTAAAGCTGACCAAGATAAAATGGGTGAAGCTTTACAGAAACTATCTGAAGAAGATCCTACATTCCGTGCTGAAACAGACGCAGAAACTGGTGAAACAGTTATCTCCGGTATGGGTGAGCTTCACTTACAGGTTATCGTTGACCGTCTACAGCGTGAGTTTAACGTTGAAGCTTCGATCGGTGAACCTCAAGTGTCTTACCGTGAAACATTTACAAAAGAAGTCTCTGTTCAAGGTAAGTTCATCCGTCAATCCGGTGGTAAAGGTCAATACGGAGATGTATGGATTGAATTCTCACCTAATGAAGAGGGTGCTGGCTATGAGTTCGAAGATGCTATTGTTGGAGGGGTTGTTCCACGAGAATACATTCCTTCAGTAGATGCCGGGCTAAAAGATGCTCTGGAAAACGGAGTATTAGCTGGATACCCACTAGTTGACATTAAAGCTAAATTATATGACGGTTCATACCACGATGTTGACTCTTCTGAGTCTGCTTTCCGTGTGGCTGCTTCTCTGGCATTACGTAATGCTGCTAAACAAGCGGGACCTGTCATCTTAGAACCAATCATGCAAGTTGATATCACAATTCCAGAGGACTATCTGGGAGATATCATGGGCCATATCTCTGCACGTCGTGGAAGTATCGAAGGTACGGAACTTTCAGGGAACACGAATATTGTCCGCGGATTTGTTCCATTATCAGAAATGTTTGGTTACGCTACAACATTACGTTCTGCAACTCAAGGACGTGGAACTTTCCAAATGCACTTTGACCACTATCAAGCAGTTCCTAAGAGTGTCGAAAAGGAAATTGTTGCTAAACGTGGAAGAGCTCCAGAAGAAGAATAAAAACAGGCTGCTGACTTTATAAGCTGGACTTATAAAGTCAATGTCAAAACAGCTCATTTCGAGTTGATTTTCAAATGAAATAATTGTATGCTAATAAATGAATCTCAGGGTAATATACCCAACTATTTAGGAGGAAAACTTAAATGTCTAAAGAAACTTTTGAACGTTCAAAACCCCATATTAACATTGGTACAATTGGTCACGTTGACCACGGAAAAACAACTTTATCAGCAGCAATCTCTAAAGTGTTAGCTGACAAAGGTTTAGCTGAACAAAGAGACTACTCTGCAATCGATGGTGCTCCAGAAGAGCAGGAGCGTGGAATTACAATAAACACGTCCCACATCGAGTACGAAACTGAAAACCGTCACTACGCTCATATTGATGCTCCAGGACACGCGGACTATGTTAAAAACATGATCACTGGTGCTGCTCAAATGGACGGTGCTATCTTAGT
>JAUNQW010000019.1 GCA_030535975.1 Atopococcus tabaci
TTATAAAACTGTTGCATATGATTTTTTCCATGAGTTTGGTACACTATAAAAAAGAATATCGAAAGGAGACAATGATATGTCTTATGAAGGAATGACTATCTATTTTATGCGTCATGGCGAAACTTATTTGAATCGATATGGCCGAATGCAAGGTTGGTCTAACGCACCTTTAACGGATGAAGGTAAAGTGGATGTTCGTCGCAGTGGGCGTGGTCTGTCCGATGTCAAATTTGATGCGGTATATTCCAGTGACCTGCACAGAACGATTGAAACGGCAAACATTGTCCTATCAGAAAGCGACCATGCTGAGGATTTAGTCATTCAAACTATGCCTGAATTCAGGGAAGTTTTCTTCGGCTATTTCGAAGGTTTAGGTTTAGAAGAAGTTTATGAAGCTATCAAAGAAAACGAAGGTTATGATAGTACTCTTGATTTCTTTGAAGATATGGATATTCCTGAACGAATGGCTGCTTTTAAGCGTAATGATCCTTATCAGCATGCAGAAGACTTTATGGAGTTCTGGAGCCGTATTGAACGAGGTCTCCTTAAAATTGTTAATGAACATAAATATTCGGGTGATAAAGTCTTAATTGTTTGTCATGGACTTGTTATTCGATATCTCATCCAAAGTCTTGTCATCGAACTTCAAGACGCGGATCATATTCTGAATGCAAGTATCACAAAGGTTCAATATAAATCAGGTCAATTTCGAATAGAGGCTTACAATGATACGTCCCACTTTATAGACTTGGAAGCTCATGAATTAGATCATCCGACAGATGACTTTATCAGGTAAAATAAAAAGAAAGTATTCTAGATAATCCAGAATACTTTCTTTTTTATCGAGTCATCAGCAGTGCTTCTAATCCTAATAGATAAGATTGAGACCCAAAGCCTGCTATCTGACCTATACAGGCCGAAGCTGTTACGGACTCTTTCCTAAAATCTTCCCGAGTATTAATATTGCTTAAATGAACTTCCACAGCAGGTATATCCACCGATTTTAGCGCATCATGGATTGCGTAAGAATAATGAGTGTAAGCTGCAGGATTAATAACTATTCCCTCCACTCGGTCTCTGTGGCACTTTTGAATAAAATCAATAACAGCCCCTTCCGAATTAGATTGAAAAAAAGTTAGATCCAGATTCTTCTCCTTTCCATAGTCTTCAAGAATAGAATTGATTGTTTCTAATGTTTGAGAACCATATATTTCAGGCTCACGAATACCTAAAAAATTTAAGTTGGGCCCATGGATAATTGCAATTTTCATTCTTCCACCCTACTTTCATATTGATTAATAGCAGCTGCCATTGCTTCAACAACTGTATCCTCATCCAGAACATTTTCAACTATCAGATCAGCATATAAACGGTAGAGCTCTATTCTTTCTTCATAAAGTTCCTGCAGACGAGATTTACCATCTTTTAATAGGGGGCGGCTGTCTCTTTCGATATCTTTTTCTATATTCTTAACCGGACGATCTAAAAATAAAATCAATCCATTTCTTTTCAGGGCTTTCATACTAGCTTCCTGCGTAATGATTCCTCCACCTGTAGAAATAACAGTTTGGGCAGTATCCGCTAATTCTTGAGAAGCCTTAATTTCCTCTTCTCGAAAGACCACCTCCCCTTCTTCAAACATTGAAGCAATCGTACGGTTTCGGCTTTCTTCAATATAGTGGTCCATATCTATAAAATGATAATTTAATTTTTCACTTAATTTTTTTCCTAAGCTTGTCTTACCCGATCCCGGCATACCGATAATCACTATATTTTTATCCATCTTCTACATCCATTCTTTTTGAACATGAGAAAGAATATCATCCATTACTGAGTCATCTATAGAAATATCTTCCCAAATTTCTACTGCTGCAATTGCTTGCCCAACAAGCATTTCTAAACCATTAACACATTCCTTGCCCAGTGAGCGTGCTGTTTTCAGTAATTTATTGTCTACCTTGTCATAAGTCGCATCAAAAATAATATCAAATTGTGAGACAATTTGGTCAGAAACAGGAGATTGATCAATCTTTGGCGGCATACCGATGGGCGTTGTATTAACCAGAATATTCCCTTCTACTTCTTCTAAAGTTTGATAATCTATCACAGGGAATATGTTTTTTTTATCTGGACTTCTAGATACTAAAGTTACCCATCCTCCCTGATCTTGGAGGGCATGAGCTGCCGCTTGACTGGCACCGCCCGTTCCTAAGATATAAACGGATTGATTTTGAACAGTCCAGCCCTGCCTTTCAAAAGTCCGCACCACTCCATCATAATCTGTATTATAGCCCTCTAAAATACCATCCTTATTTTTTATTGTGTTGACTGCCTGTAATTTTTCTGCCTTGGGAGAAATCTGATCTAATAAAGGAATCACCTTTTTTTTATAAGGAATCGTAACATTAGCACCACGAATATCTAAAATCTTCAAGCTGTCAAGAGCTTGAGCCAGGTATTCTTCTTCTACTTCAAATAATTTATAAGCTGCATCGATTCCCATCTTTTCATAGATAATTTTATGAATCATGGGCGACATACTATGGCCTAAAGGATAGCCAAATAAACCGTAAAAATTCATTCCACATCCTCCTTCACTCTTTTTATTATTCTATATGAAACACGAAAAGAATTGAAATTATCTTTTGATGGACCCACTGATGTAGATATAGAGAATAAATATTTCCATAAAATAAAAGCGTCACATCAACCTTAGTGTGACTTTTTATAATTAGGAGAAAAAAAGAGCTTGACTTATTTAGATGCCTATTGCTATAGTATGTCTAAGCAATTTACTTGCTTATCAATTAGGAGGAAAAAATTATGTTAAACACAATGAATATGCAACGCCTTCAATTGAATATTTTTTACTTTAGCTTCTATTTTTCCAACTAATCTGTGGAAGCTAAAGCTATTAAAGTTGCAAGCAAGCGCTCCATAGATTTATAAAATCGAATGGGGCTAAAACAATAAAAATAATCTTTTTTTGGAAAAGCTGTATTCGATGAATGTATATTCTATTGAGTACAGCTTTTTTCATTTAAAATTGAACAGGTGAGGTGGTTCTTATCGATAACGACTATGACTTTTTTATTCTAATGCAGCAATTCAATCAACCACTTAGTTTTATAAGTAGCTTATAAAAAATAAAAATAGAAAAGTATTTAATGGCGCTTTCATAAAAAAATTCAGCCTTAACTGCTCTTTCATCTGGAGGAATAAATAATGATTATTGTAATGGATATAAACGCAACTGCCGGCCAGGTCAAGCATGTCATTGAGAATATTGAAAAACGTGACCTAACACCTGTGATTATCGAAGGTCAATCCCGTAATGTAATTGGAATCACCGGAGAGACGACCCAAATGAGTATGCGGGATTTTGAAGCAACTGATGGTGTTTCCGAAGTTATCCGTGTATCCGCTCCCTACAAACTGGCCAACCGTGCCTTCCACCCTGAGGATTCCCACATTCAAGTACGTGATCGTATCGTGGGCGGACAAGAATTAGCTATCATGGCTGGTCCCTGCTCTGTCGAAGGTGAAGAAGAAATTATCAGTATCGCCAAACGTATGAAGGCTGCAGGGGCTAATATGTTACGCGGAGGAGCTTTCAAACCCAGAACATCTCCTTACTCCTTCCAGGGATTAGAAATGGAAGGTATTAAAATGCTCGTCAAGGCACGTGAAGAAACCGGACTGCCGATTGTGACTGAGTTGATGTCTAAAGATTACGTGGATGAATTCGCAGAGCATGTAGACGTCATCCAAATCGGAGCACGTAATATGCAGAACTATGATTTATTAAAAGCGGTTGGACGTACTCAAACCCCGGTTCTATTAAAACGAGGGATGTCTGCCACTTACGAAGAATGGTTAATGGCTGCTGAATACATTATGTCCGAAGGGAACTCTAATGTGATGTTATGTGAACGGGGTATTCGTACCTTTGAGACAGAAACACGTAACTGTCTGGATATTCAAGCAGTTCCTGTCTTAAATAAACTCTCTCACCTGCCGGTTATTATTGACCCTTCGCATGCTGCTGGTACAAGGGAATATATCGCTGCCACTTCACGTGCAGCCGTTGCAGCTGGTGCAGATGGTTTAATTATTGAAACTCACGCATGTCCAGAAGATGCATGGTCAGATGGAGCCCAGTCTCTGACTCCTGATGAATTCGACAAACTAATGGAAGAAGTGGCTAAGATTGCAAAGGCAATGGATCGTACACTGCCTGAAGTTAAATAATTAAAATAATAAAAGTGGTGAATAAAATGGCAGAATTAATGATCAATATCACTGAGCAACCCGCTGACTATCCATTAAAAATAGAAAAAGGTCTCCTTTCTCAGTTGGGAAAGGAGATTCAGTCTATTTATCCCAACGAAAAAATAGCAGTTGTTACAGATGAAAATGTATATGCTTTATATGGCAAAAATGTTCAACTCAATTTAGAAGAAGCAGGATTTTCAGTAAAAATGATTGTTTTAGCACCTGGTGAACAAACGAAATCAATCGATCAACTCACCTATCTTTATGGTGAATTTATCCACTTCGGCCTCACTCGAAGCGACTTAATGATTGCTTTAGGCGGTGGTGTCATCGGAGATTTAGCCGGCTATGCAGCAGCCTCCTATCTGAGAGGCATCCGCTACGCCCAAGTACCCACTACTCTGTTGGCACAAGTAGACTCGAGCGTGGGTGGAAAAGTAGCGATCGACCTGCCCCAAGGGAAAAATTTAGTCGGGGATTTCTACCATCCTGAATTAGTCATTATCGACCCCGATGTCTTAGATACACTTGAAGATACGACCTTTTCCGATGGTATGGCCGAGGTGATAAAATATGGCTGTATCCGGGACAAAGATTTCTTCAATCACCTTAAAAAGCTCGACTCACGTCAGATGATCATGGATAATATTGAAAATATTATCTACACTTGCTGTAATATTAAACGGATTCTTGTTGAAGAAGATGAAAAAGATGTTTCCCAACGCATGTTACTCAACTTTGGCCATACACTCGGTCATGCCATAGAAGCTTACTATAATTACGAGAAATACACGCATGGTCAAGCCATTTCTATTGGTATGGTCGCCATCAACAAAATCTGTGAAGATCTGGGATTAAGTCCTAAAGGATCGACTCAAGCTATTGAAATTCTTTTGAATAGAAATCATTTACCTACTCATTTAATTGATTCGAGTGATTATTCAGAAATTCTGCCATTGATAAAAAATGATAAAAAGAATCTTGACGGTTCACTTAAAGTTGTTATTTTAGAAAAGTTAGGTCAGGCTTATACTATAGAAGTAACGGCTGACTTCTTTAATCCACTTCTGAAAGGAGTTTCTTAAACATGACAGACTTAAGGCTCAGCCCGGCTAAACTTCGAGGACAAATCACACTGCCGCCTTCAAAAAGTATGGCCCATCGTGCGATTATAGCGGCGTGTTTATCTCAAGGACAAAGCATCATTAAGAATGTCCAAATGTCGGATGATATTACCGCTACCATAGCAGGAATGGAAAGTTTCGGTGCTGAAGTAATAAAAGAAGAAACGAAATCTAACTTCTGCCTCACGATACAAGGAATTGAGGCTCCTGGGAATCAAACAGACCGCCGCATTGATGCTAATGAATCAGGCTCTACCCTGCGTTTCCTCATCCCTCTTTCATCCCTTTTTGAGGGCTCAAGCAACTTTGTCGGAAGAGGCCAGCTCGGTGTCAGACCACTGGATATTTATGAAAATATTTATAGGAAACAAGGGCTCCGCTATGATGCGACTCCACCTCCGGTCTTAGATTTAACTGTCGAAGGAAAACTCAATGCCGGGAGCTATGAAATGCCAGGTGATGTCAGCTCACAATTTATTACCGGTCTTCTCTATACCCTGCCTTTGCTGGCTGGAGATTCCAGCATTAACATTACCAGCCCTTTAGAATCAGTCGGCTATCTCGATTTGACACTTGCTATGCTTGCTAAATTTGGCATACAGGTAGATTGGAATCCTAAGAAACAAGTCATTCTTGTGCCAGGGAACCAAAAATTTCAGGCTCAAAACTACACAGTTGAAGGTGATTACTCTCAATCAGCCTTTTTTTTAGGTGCTGCAGCCTTAGGAAATCCGGTTAAATCTCACGGCTTAAATCTTGAGTCCCAGCAAGGAGACAAAGCAATTCTTGATATTTTAGAACAATTGGGTGCACCAGTGAAGCAAGTCGACGACTCCTTAACCATAGAAAATCCTCAATTAAAAGGAGGAGGAGTCATCGACGGGTCCCAGTGCCCCGATATTATCCCCATGGTGGCTCTAGTAGCTGCCCTGAGCCCGGGTTATACAGAAATTATTAATTTACATCGCTTACGCATTAAAGAATGCGACCGCCTGCAGGCTAGTCGAGATGAATTGGCTGCCTTAGGAGCAGATATCGAAATCGAAGGCGACAGTTTACAAATTCAAGGAGTTGAATCACTCAAAGGCGGTGCCCAAGTATGGAGTCACAAAGATCATCGTATGGCTATGATGCTTGCTATTGCATCAACAGTCTGCCAAGATGATATTATCCTTACTGATTCAGAATGCGTAGCAAAATCATATCCCAATTTTTGGGAAGAATTCGAAAGATTAGGAGGCGTTACTCATGAGTGGCGTTTGGGGGAATAATTTAAAAGTTTCAATTTTTGGTGAATCACATGGTCCAGCGATTGGGGCAAGTATCCATAATTTACCAGCTGGCTTAGAACTTGATCAGGATGCCATTTTAAAAGAAATGGCTCGTCGAGCGCCGGGTTCCAGCGATTTAACCACTCCACGTAAAGAAAAAGACCAGCCGGAAATCATTTCTGGTTTTCTAGATGGAAAAACAACAGGTGCACCACTGACTGCCATTATATGGAATACGAATACCCGATCCAAAGACTATAGCCAAATGAAAAAATTAATGCGACCGGGGCAAGCAGATTATCCAGGAAAAATTCGCTACCAAGGTTACAATGATTACCGTGGATCAGGTCATTTTTCAGGACGAATTACTGCTCCGCTTGTCTTTGCAGGTGCTGTTGCCCAACAGTGGCTGGAGCAGCGTGATATTTACATCGGCTCTCATGTTCAATCGATTGGCGATATCAAAGACCAGACTTTTCAGGAACAAGAAGACGTGACATTAAAGCAGCTCCAAAACTTCAAAAATGAGCAGCTCCCTTTATTTGATGGAAGCCAAGAAAAAGCAATGAAAGATGTTATTCTTCAAGCTAAAGAAGACAAGGACTCAGTTGGAGGGATTGTTGAGACTTTTGTTCTCGGTATGCCTGCCGGCTATGGAAATCCTTTCTTTGACTCTGTCGAATCGACTATTGCCCAGCTCGTCTTCTCAGTACCAGCGACAAAAGGACTCGAATTCGGCAGTGGTTTTGATATCACGCGTATGCGGGGATCAGAATCTAATGATGAATATTATTATGATGAAGAGGGGAAAATCAAAACAAGAAGTAACCACAATGGAGGAATCCTCGGCGGGATTACTTACGGTATGCCGATTGTTTTTCGGACGGCAATCAAAGCTCCCGCTTCTATCGAGCAAAAGCAGAAAACAGTCAATATTGAAACAGGTCAAGAGGATGTCCTGGAAGTTTTTGGCCGACATGATCCATGTATCGTCCCGCGTGTCCTGCCCGTTTTAGAATCTATCACTGCTCTTGCTCTCATAGATCTGATGCTGGGAAGAGAGGATGACCTGTAATGAGTGAAATTGATTTACTGCGTATCGAAATTGATGACATCGATCAAGAATTAACTAAATTACTAGAGCGACGCTTGAATATGGCTAAAAAAATAGCTGAACACAAGAAAAAACAGGGGCTCCCTATTTTAGATGAGAGTCGTGAAGAAGTTGTGATTCAAAAAAATATTGATCGATTAAATAACCCAGATTATGCAGATAAGGTTCGTGAGTTTTATATCAACCTTATGGATATCTCAAAAGATGTTCAAGAAGACCTGATCAAATAATATAAGCCGTATAAAAACAGATCGGGTCCTGTCCCGATCTGTTTTTATAAATGATATCTATACTCTCAATCTTATTAGAAGGATAAAAATTAAAATAAGCCTTCCTTTTAAATTTGTTGATTTTGTTTTAAGTATTCCAAGGCATAACGGACATGCAATTCCGCCCCCACAACTAAAGCCGATTCATCGATATCAAAGCGGTCACTATGATGAGGATAACTTGTTTCCGGACTGTTGCTGGATCCTATCGTCGCGTAGGCACCTGGAGTCTGGTTAAGATAGAATGAAAAATCATCACTAATAGTAGTAGGCACCATCTCATGATAAGCTTCCTCACCAAAGTAAGAACCCACAATATCTTTGACTAATTTTGAGCTTTTTCCATCATTCACGAGAGGATCAGTTATCTTTTGATAATCAAACTCCACTTGTCCTCCATGCATTTCTGCCACTTTTTCTGCCATGTGTTCTAATCGCTCGCAAACAAAATCTCGAATTTCATTATCGAAGGTTCTAACGGTACCTTCAATAAGAGATTGACCGGAAATAATATTAAAATGTGAGCCGCTCACAGCTTTTCCTACTGTAATGACAACCGGTGAGGTGGCTCGTGTATTTCTAGATATGATGGTCTGAATATCATTAATATATTGAGTCATCATGATAGTGGCATCCACTGCTCGTTGAGGTTGAGCAGCATGACCAGATTCACCAATAAATTGAACTGAAAAAGAGTCTGCCGATGCAAAATAGGGACCGGTAGGACAGGACACCGTCTTACTCGGAGCTCCTGACCAAATATGCAAGCCAAAAATATTATCGACATCATCCAAAACACCTTGGTCAACAAATTGTTTAGCACCACCTAATATAACCTCACCAGGTTGGAAAATCAGCTTTATACTTCCATGAATATCATCTTTCATCTGTGATAAGACTTTCGCTGCTGTCAGCAGCATAGCTGTATGAGCATCGTGGCCGGAAGCATGCATGAGTCCTTTAACTTTAGATTTATAAGGAAACTCATTCTTTTCCTCAACTTCCAGAGCATCGATATCTGCTCTCAAAGCGACTGTCTTACCTGGATGTTTTCCTTTAATTTCTGCAGCCAAGCCTGTCGGCAGCAGCGCATGGTGGGGAATATCCAATTGTTCTAATTTTTCCATAATATAATTAGTGGTTTGAATCTCCCTGAATGACTCTTCTGGGTATTTATGTAAAAAGCGTCGAATTTCAATCATCATTGCTTCTTCTTCAAGAATTAAGTTTCTGATATTAGAAGTCATGGCTTTTCCTCACTTTATCTTAATTTATTTTCAATCTTAACATAAAAAAATTCTATCATCCTTTAGCAAAGCATTTTTTTACAGACCTCTAGATTTTTATAACCTATCCTCAGTCATCTTCCCAGCCATAGGTTGGGTATGGATCAAACACGAACGTTTTCAATGTTTTTTTATTGATAGTTCAGCATTAACTTGACTTTAAGGAGGATAAAAGTTATTATACTTTTAATCAAAAAATAAAAGAAGAAGGAGCTAATACAAATGAACAAATGGGAAACTAAATTCCAACGCGAAGGCATCACTTTCGATGATGTATTGCTTATTCCAGCTAAAAGTGAAGTTATTCCAGCCGATACAAATCTAGAAACACGTCTAGCGGATAATATTCACTTAAACATCCCTATTATAAGTGCAGGAATGGATACAGTAACCGAATCTCAGATGGCTATCGCAATGGCTCGTAATGGCGCTCTTGGCGTCATTCACAAAAATATGACAATCGAAGAACAAGCTCTTGAAGTCCGAAAGGTAAAACGTTCGGAAAACGGTGTCATTCTCAATCCCTTCTATCTCTTCCCTGAAAATACAATCCAAGATGTTGAAGACCTCATGGCTAAATATAACATTTCCGGGGTGCCGATCGTAGTTTCTGAAGATGATCACACTGCTTGTGGAATTATTACGAATCGTGACTTAAGATTCATCGATGATTATAGTCAGTCTGTTTCAACTCACATGGCAAAAGACAAGTTGATTACAGCTCCGCAAGAAACTACTCCTGAAGAAGCGCGTAAGATTTTACATGAGCATCGCATTGAGAAACTACCTTTAGTTAATGACAATAATGAATTAACCGGCTTAATTACTATTAAAGATATTGAAAAAGTTAAAGAATATCCTGATGCGACTAAAGATAATCAAGGACGCTTATTAGTAGCAGCTGCAATCGGGGTCAATCTTGACACCTTTGAAAGAGCAGAAGCTTTAATCGAAGCAGAAGTAGATGCTTTAGTAGTTGACACTGCTCATGGTCATAGTGCTGGAGTGTTACGCAAAATTTCAGAAATTACTCAAGCCTATCCTGACGTTACAATTATTGCCGGTAATGTCGCCACCGCAGAAGGTGCTGAAGCCCTATTTGAAGCTGGTGTTGACGTAGTTAAAGTTGGTATCGGTCCCGGCTCTATCTGTACCACTCGTGTGATTTCAGGAGTTGGAGTACCGCAGTTAACCGCTATTTATGAAACAGCTGAAGTAGCGAATAAATATGGTAAGACTATTATCGCTGATGGTGGTATCAAATATTCAGGTGATATCGTTAAAGCTCTGGCAGCCGGCGGACATGCTGTTATGTTAGGGTCTATGCTGGCTGGTACTGATGAGTCACCAGGTGACTTTGAGATGTTCCAAGGGCGTCGCTACAAATCATATCGTGGAATGGGTTCTCTGGGTGCTATGAAATCAGGATCTGCTGACCGTTACTTCCAAGAAACGAACGAAGCGAAAAAGTTAGTACCAGAAGGAATTGAAGGACGAGTAGAGTACAAAGGTTCTGTGACAGATATTATTTTCCAAATGATTGGCGGTATCCAATCAGGTATGGGATATTGTGGTACGGAAACAATAGAAAAATTAAGATTAGAAGCACAATTTGTAAAAATTTCAAATGCGTCTCTTCTTGAGTCCCACCCTCATAATGTTGAAATCACTAAAGAAGCACCTAACTATTCTTCAAATTAACCACCCTAAATAAATTTCTAGACCTCTGTTAAAAGCAGCGGTCTTTTTATTTTAAATATAAAAAACGAACAATCACATCTATGTTCGTCTTTGTCCTAGAATATTTGTTTTTTAAACCATATGGATAGGATGCCCTAGTATACCTTCAGCTGCGTCTATCATCCCCTCACTGATGGTCGGATGGGCTTGGATAGTTAAGGCGAGGTCTTGGACGTTCAGCCCGCCTTCAACTGCTAAACTTAGTATAGCAATTAATTCTGAAGCGGATGGTCCGGCAACTTCAGCTCCTAAAATAGTTTGGTTTTCTTTGTCGGCAATGATACGGATAAAGCCATTTGTATCATTTAAAGAAAGAGCTCGCCCATTAGCTGACAAAGGAAAGTGACTGCTTATAACATTGATACCTCTTTTTTCAGCTTCTCTACTGCTGAAGCCTACTTGAGCGATTTCCGGCTGACTGTAGACCACTTGAGGGAGAGCCCGATAGTCAACAGCTGCAGCATGGTCTCCACTAATGGCAGCTGCGGCCACTTTTCCTTGATAAGAAGCTTTATGGGCTAGAGCTGGTCCTCCTACTATGTCTCCTATCGCAAAAATATGAGGAGTATCTGTCCTGCCTTGATGATCTACTGGAATGAAGCCTTGACTATCTGTTTCTAGTCCTGCAGCTTGAAGGTTTAATCTTTCTGTATGAGGTTTGCGTCCTATTGCCAGGGCCAGATAATCCGATATTAAATTGACACTTTTACCTTCTTTCTCATAAGTTAAATAGAGTTTATGATTTTCTGCAGACATATCTTTTAATTGAGCCTGAGTAATAATTTTAACCCCATCTTTTTTCATTTGTCGAATCACCAGCTTAACTAAATCCAAACTAAAGTTCTTCAATATCCTTTCACCAGCTTCAATAATTGTCACGTCAGAACCTAAACGGCTGTAAAGTCCAGCCAGCTCTACACCTATGACTCCTCCTCCAAGAAAGACTATGCGTTGAGGTATTTCCTGTAAATCCAGAACGCCCGAGGAGTCCAGGATTCGTTCTCCAAGACGAAAATCCTTGAGCTCTAAAGGATGAGAGCCGCTGGCAATTATACAATGGTTGAATGTATAGTGTGTATTTTCTGCTTCCCATGCGACTTGAATTTCTTTAGTGCTGATAAAGCTCGCTTCACCTCGAATGATTTCTACCCCATGTCTATCTAATAAGAACTTTACACCTGATACCAAAGTGTCAACTACTTGTTCTTGTTTCCACTTTTGAGTTTTCTGCCAGTTGAGGCTGACATCATGATATTCTAAACCAAACATTTCATCTTCTGCCCGGGCATTTGCATAACGCTTAGAGGCCTCAATAAGAGCTTTAGAAGGAATACAACCCACATTCAAACATACGCCTCCAATATAGTCTCGTTCAACCAGTGTCACTTTCTGTCCCAATTGAGCCGCTCGAATAGCTGCAACATAACCTCCAGGCCCAGATCCAATCACAAGAGTATCTAGTTTTTTCACCTTTTCCATGCCTTCATCTACCCTTTCACTAAGAGTAATCCTGGATCAGCCAACATCATTTTCAAATAATTCATAGCTTCCTGAGCAACTACACCGTCAACAATTCGATGATCAACATTCATGGATAAATCAAGAACTTGAGCAACAATAATTTCATCTCGGCTATTAACTACCGGCTTTTTGTGGATGAGACCGATACCAAGAATAACTGCTTCAGGGTAGTTAATAACTGGAACAAAATGTCCCCCTCCTACCGACCCAATGTTGGTTACAGTTATAGAAGCATTCCCCATTTCTTCTGTTTTTAAGCGGTTAGTTCGCGCTTTTTCTGATAATTCTACAATCTCCTCTGCAATCCTAAACATCGGTTTTTTATCAGCATCTCGAATGACCGGGACATATAAGCCTTGAGGCGTATCTACTGCAAAACCAATATCATAATAATGTTTATAAACTATCTCATCCGTCGAAGCATCGATAGAAGCATTCAAAATAGAAAACTCTCTAATCGTTGCAACTAAAGCTTTAACTATATAAGGCATGTAGGTTAATTTAATATCTTGCTCTATTGCGAACTCTTTATAACGGTTACGATGCTCGACTAAATCATCTACTATTACCTCATCAAAAAGAGCAAAGGAAGGGATTTCTTTTTCAGCAGTCGACATGTGTCTGGCTGTCGTTTTACGTATCATGGACATTTCTTCACGTGTTTCTTCACTTTCCCGACCTGACTGGAAAGATTTGATGACTTGGTCACGGTCTCTGCCACGTGGTTCTTCGTATTTTGGCTGATGTCTTTGCTTGAGATAGTTATTAATATCTTCTTTAGTAATACGTCCAAATTTACCTGTTGGAGGTATTTGAGTAATGTCTACTCCCTGTTGGCGAGCATAGTAGCGAACCGATGGCATAGCCAATACCTTTTCACCAGACGTATCTACTCGCGGAGCTTTTTCACCTATCATAGTTGCTTGTCTAGCCTTTTTTCTTTGCTGTCTGGCTTTTTCATTGGCTTGGTCAATGGCTTCTTGTTTTTTCATCTGAGCTTCAACAGGCGCTGTACCTCCACCTGAAGAAATTCTGAGATCCTCCTTATTTTTCGATTTGTTTTTATTGGTATTATCATCATTCTCCACGCCATTCAATAACATAATTGGATCTCCAACCCAGGCTTTATCACCTTCTTCAATCATTAATTGACTAACAGTTCCACTGACAGGCACAGCTAATTCTTCCACAGATTTGTCAGTTTGAACTTCTGCAACTATCTCTCCTTTTGTAACTGAATCACCGATATCGACCAGCCAGTTCAAAATTTTCCCTTCATAAATTCCTTCACCAAAAGTAGGAATTTCCCATGTATAGGACATTTCTCATTCATCCCCTCTTATATCACTGTTTTATTCTCAGATTTTAAAATTCTAGAGTCTTAATCGCAGCATCCACAATATCATGAGAAGCTGGAAGCCATTCATCTTCAATCAAACCAAAGGGATAAATGGTGTCTGGACTAGCTACCAAATAGGGCGGTGCTTCCAGAAATAAAATAGCACGCTGAGATAATTCTGAAATAATTTGATGACCGATGCCTGCCTGACGCTGAGCTTCCTGCACCACAACAACATGCCCTGTTTTTTCTACTGATGTAATTAATGTTTCTAAGTCAATAGGGGCAATTGTCCGTAAATCAATTACTTCTGCATCAATCCCTTCTGCTTGCAATTCCTCTGCTGCCTGTAAAGCTGTTCTGGCCATAGCTCCGTAGGCAATGATAGTAATATCTCTTCCAGGACGAGAAACATTCGCTTTCCCCAGCTCTATTTCATATTGCTCGAAGGGAACATCTTCGTAGAAAGAGCGATACAATTTCATATGCTCTAAAAATATAACAGGGTCATCATCACGCATAGCTGCTGTGAGCAAGCCTTTAGCATCATAGGCTGTGGAAGGCATGACAACTTTCAATCCAGGTGATTGGGCCATTAACCCTTCCAAAGAATCTGCATGCATTTCAGCCGCATAAACCCCTCCTCCTGTAGCCGCACGAACAACGATCGGCATATCAATTTGACCGCCTGTACGATAACGTTGGCGAGCCATTTGACCTGCAATCGAATCCATCACTTCATAAACAAAAGAAAAATATTGGATTTCAAGTACGGGTCTAAAACCTTGCACCGCTAACCCGATTCCCAATCCACCAATGGCTGACTCGGCCAAAGGGGTGTCACTTACTCTATCTTTACCATATTTTTCTTGTAAGCTTTCTGTCGCTCGGAAAACTCCACCATTTTTACCAATATCTTCCCCAAATAACAAGACTTGATTGTCTTTTTCCATTTCCTGATCCAAGGCCTGCGTTATAGCTTTAATCATCGTTAAATTGTTAGACATGGCAGCTAGACTCCTTTTTCTTGATATTTTTCAATTTGTTCTAAAATATGAGCAGGCGGATCTGCATACATCCACTCTAAGGATTCAGCAATTGTCATGTCGGGTTGAGATTCTGCTTCTTCCATTTCTCTTTCTATTTCTTTGACATACTCTTTTTTTATCTGCTCTTCATGTTCATGGGACCATAAGTCACGTTCACTTAAGTAATTACGGAAGCGTTTTAACGGGTCACGTTCTTTCCAATATTCAAATGATGTCTTGTCACGGTAGCGGCTCGGATCATCTCCGGCTGTCGAATGCGGGCCCATTCGATTAGTCATTGTTTCAATTAAGACGGGACCCTTTCCGGCTGCTGCCCAGTCTCGAGCCTGCTTTGTCACAATATAGGTAGCTAAAGGGTCCATGCCATCCACTTGAACGCTGGGAATCCCAGCCGCAGCTGCTTTTTGGGCTAGTGTCTGTGCACGAGTTGCCAATTTACGCGGTGTTGAAATAGCATAGCCATTGTTTTGTACAATAACGACTAGCGGGACCTGGTAGCATCCTGCAAAGTTAAGACCTTCATAGAAATCCCCTTGAGATGTGCCGCCATCCCCTATATAAGTAAAAGTAACCTGCTTTTCTCCGTTAAGTTTCTGACCTAAAGCATTTCCACACGCTTGTATAATTTGAGCTCCAATAATAATCTGAGGGACCATAGCCTTTACTTCGCCTTGAGAGCCATAGCTGCCTCCATGAACATGACCACGAGACCAATTGAATCCTTGAGCAATCGTTGCCCCATGGGAAATAAGTTGGGGAATATCCCGATAAGCACCATACAGCCAATCTTCCTTATCAATGACCATAGCACTGGCCATTTTTGAGGCTTCTTGACCTAAAGTAGGGGCGTAAAATCCCAGGCGGCCCTGCTTAGAAAAAGTCATCGTTTCTTCATATAAACATCGAGTAAAAACCATTTTCTCCATTAATTTAATCAATTGTTCGTCGGATAAATCAGGAACTAAATCTTCTTCCACTACTTTTCCATCTTTATCTAACACTTGTATCATAGGATAGAGATCTTGAAGACCTTTTAATAAGGCTTGATAGTTGACCGGCTGATTAGCAGTAGGCTTAAATTCATCTATATTTTGATCCATATTGCTATTTTCCTTCATGATTTTGATTTCCTCTCTGCTGAATATAGATTGGTTTGACGTTATCCTTATTATACCTCTTACCCAATCAATTATGCCCGGCTTATCCTTTCTCAAAATTTCCAGTTTTTAATTTTCTTAATAATTTTAAAAAAAGAAAACCTTCCGCAGAAGCGAAAGGCTTTCAAGAATAATTTTTTTATTTCATACTGATAATAATATCAACGGGTGTACCGTCTTCTGGAACTATATCTTTATTAGCAGGGAAAGATACTTCGTCTCTTTTTTTGATTGCGCCAAAGGTATAGGTGTGATTTGAAACGGGTGAAATATAACAACTATCCAAACAAACTAAACAACCTGTTCCTTTTTCTTTCGATGTTTCAATATTTCCTGCAAAACGGAAGTCAGTTGAGTTGCCCTTACTGTCTTCGATCAAGTCATCTACACTATAGACTTGATCACTACCTTCCCAGACAACATGAATATCTAATGGTTGCCCTTCAACGTGTTGTTCTTGAGCCGTCTCATAGACCATATTATCTCCTGGTTCTGCCCCTATTTCCAACAGAGCATTATAAAACTCAGTCGGCGTCACATCTGTGCGGAATAATGTTTTTCCTTCTTCATTTCCTTCATCCGCCACGATTAAATGGCGAGCTGGATTTTCAAAGTATAGACCATTTACTTTTCCAGGAACAATTATTCGTTTCTCATTTTTATCAACATGCATCTCTTGGTGTCCCTGATATTTTACATTCATCATCTTGGTTTCTCTCCTTTCCAATATGTTTACAACTTTATCTTATCAATATCTTACTCAGGTCTTAAACGATATCGCTTTATATTACCGGCTTATTTTTTAATGAAATAGATAGCAGTTAAATATTAATGCTTATAATAATTATCATTTACAAATTATTATAAGCTTTTAATCATTCCCTTTTATGAATTATTTCAGATTTTAAAGGATACATATAAAGCCCGACAACCTCCAAGAAGGTGTCGGGCTTTATTAAAATCCAATTCTATTAGATTAGAAAAAACCTATTATGAAAATACTTAATTATATTAAAATTCAGCAATATCTTTTCGGTAACCTAAAGAAGTACACTCTACTTGCTCTGCTAAACGATAGGCAATCTGGCGGGCGTCTTCAATCGTATCTGCTTTTCCTAAAATAGTTAAAACACGACCGCCATTCGTTAATAAATCGCCCTCCGCATTAAAGCAGGTTCCGTTATGAAAAATAATCTCCTGGTCTCCAGATACTTCCGGTAAGTGTGTAATCTCTATATTATTTTCATAGCCAGCAGGATAACCCTCACTGTAAAGAACGACACCGACTACCGATTGATCAGACCATTTTAAGTCTTTTGCTTCTAAATCACCGACTAAAGTTTTTTCCATGACTTCGACTAAGTCACTTTCTAACCTCGGCATTAAGGCCTCTGTTTCCGGATCACCAAAGCGGACATTAAATTCCAGAACTTTAGGCTGATTATCTTTAACCATAAAACCAATAAAGAGAATACCATTAAATGTTAAGTCCTCTGCCTCTAGACCTGCTTCAATCTTAGATAAGATATCTTCCACACAAGCATCCAATTCTTCTGTTACCAAGTTTGATGGGGAGTAGATTCCCACTCCTCCAGTATTCGGGCCTTGTTCACCTTCATAGATTTTTTTATAATCTTGAGCGGTTTCCATAGGAACCAGCTTATTGTTGGAAACAAAACAGAGTAAGGATTGTTCTTGACCCTCAAGAAATTCTTCAATAACGACTGTCGATCCTTCATCTCCAAAATTTTTCTGGACCAGCATCTCTTCCAAGGCGTCAACAGCTTCATCTTTAGTCTCACAGATAATAACTCCCTTGCCTTGGCAGAGACCATCAGCCTTAACTACGAGGGGTAAATCAGAGGTTTCAACAAAGGCTGCCGCTGCTTCGTAGTTGGTTGTTGTAAAAGAAGCTGCCGTTGGAATATCATAGGTATTTAAAAATTGTTTAGTAAAATCTTTAGAAGACTCAAATTGGGTACAGGCCTGATCAGGTCCAAAGATAGAAATATCCGCAGCTGCAAAGCGGTCGACTATTCCCTCATTGAGCGGATCTTCAGGTCCTACTACAACAAGATCAATATCATTTTCTTTAGAAAATTCAATCAAAGCATCAAAATCCATAACATCGATAGCCACATTGGTAAAATCTTCTTGAGTTCCAGCATTGCCGGGAGCTACATAAATTTTATCTGCCTTTTCAGACTGAGCCAGCTTCCAAGCCAGGGCATGTTCACGGCCCCCGCTGCCGATCACTAATATATTCATCTTATTCTCCTAAATTTTGAATTACTTTTTTAATAGTATCTACATACAGCTGATGTTCTATTTTTAACACACGCTGCTGCAAGTCTTCTGCCCTATCTCCTTCTAAGACTGGCACGATTTCTTGAGCTAATATTTCACCCTCATCAAACTCTGCATTCACTCTATGAACTGTTGCCCCACTGACTTTTACTCCACGATCAACAGCTGCCTGGTGAACTTTTAAGCCATAATAATCCTTACCTGAAAAAGATGGGATTAAAGAAGGATGAATATTAAGAATACGATCTGGATAAGCTTCCAGTAAAGGTTGAGTAACCAACTTTAAATAACCTGCCAAAACCACGAGATCGACCTCATGATCAAGAAGAGCTTCTAATATATCGGTATCATCTGTTAAATGAGCCTGTTCAATCCCCGCTTGGCGGGCACGCTCAAGTCCATAGGCACCGGGTACACTAGAAATCACAAGGGCCACCTCCGCATCCAAATATCCTGTCTGACAGGCATCGATGATGGCTTGTAAATTAGTGCCGCCACCAGAAATCAAAACTCCTAATTTAACCATTAATTTGGACACCATCGATACTGCTGGATACTTCTCCTAGCTTAAATCCTGTAATATTTGTTGCTGTCAAACTCTCTAAACTTGCTTCAACTTCCGCAGGATTAACAAAAATCACCATACCTACACCCATATTAAAGGTATTGAACATTTCTTTTTGTTCTACCTTACCTAAGTCTTGCAGGTAGTCAAAAACTTCAAGTTGAGGGATAGCAGCAGCATCCACTTCTATTCCCAAACCTTCCGGTAAGACACGTGGTAAGTTTTCATAAAGACCTCCACCGGTGATATGAGCAATCCCATGAGCATCTATTTTTTTCAAGAGTTCTGTGATTGCTTCAGCATATATCTTCGTTGGAGTTAATAATACCTCACCGACTGTTTGATCGGTCTCACCAAATGTATCTTCATAAGAGATATTATTTTTATCTAAAATAGCACGTACCAGGGAAAAGCCATTGGAATGAACTCCCGATGATGGTAATCCAATCGCAATATCGCCTTCTTTAATCGCTGCTCCAGAAATTATTTTCTTTTTGTCTACAACTCCTACTGCAAAACCAGCTAAATCATAGTCATTCTCTCCGTACATTCCGGGCATTTCAGCAGTTTCTCCACCAACTAAAGCAGCTCCAGATTGAATACAGCCCTCTGCTACCCCTTCAACAATTGTGGCCATTTTTTCCGGGTCTAATTTACCTGTAGCAATATAGTCTAAAAAGAAAAGCGGTCGAGCTCCTTGACATATAATATCATTGACACACATAGCGACTAAATCGATACCAATCGTATCATGCTGCTTCATCGCTTGAGCAATCATTAACTTGGTCCCTACTCCATCTGTTCCAGAAACTAAAACAGGCTCTTCAAGATCGGTCATATCTAAACCGACCATTCCACTAAAGCCTCCAACTTCTGTGATGACATCTTTAGTAAAAGTTTTACTCACCATATCTTTAATTAGCTGAACTTGCTGGTAACCTGCTTCTTTGTCTACACCAGCTGCTTTATAATCTAATCCCATTTTTCCCTCCACATTTAATCCAGAAAATAAGGTTCATACATCTGATTTCTTCCAATAGCACGGTGGAAACCGTCCAAGGAAATATATCTCAAGGAGTCACATCCAATAATGTCCACCATTTCTTCAACTGAATAATTACAGGCTATTAATTCTGATTTATCTGGAATATCTATAGTATCTGATTCATCATGAATAACCGGTGGTGAGGCAATGCGTACATGAACAGACTTAGCTCCAACATTTTTCAAACTTTTTACGGTTCGTTTAATCGTTGATCCGCGGACAATAGAGTCATCGACTAAGATGACATCTCGGTTGCTGACATTATGCCGGATAGGCGTTAACTTTATCTGTAAGCCCCGCTCCCGGTCCAGCTGGCTGGTTTCGATAAAGGTACGACCTACATAACGATTACGCACAAAACCTTCTTGATAGGGTAATCCTGAAGCTTTAGCATAACCCAGCGATGCTATGATTCCAGAATCGGGAGCTCCAATGACTATTCCCTCGTCTATTTGATCTTCATGCCACAACATTTCTCCTAAGCGGTGGCGCGCTTCGTAAACATTCACGCCATCGAGAATGGAGTCTGGTCGTGCTGTATAAACAAATTCAAAGGCATCGACATTTTCTGTAGCCTCCAACTCATTACTTAAATAATAAGAGAAGGTCTGATCTTGACTGTGGAAGAATAATTCACCGGGTTGTAATTCACGAATAATCGTTCCGCCGACCGTTTCGATAGCAGAAGTTTCAGAGCTGGCAATCATAGCGGATTGATACTTGCCGATAGATAAAGGCTTAATTCCATCTTGATTTTTAAGGGCAATGAAACGATTTTTATTCATGAATACCAAAACAAATTTCCCTACGATTGATTCAAAATAAATTTTAATTTCATTGATATCACCATTCAGAACTTCGATACACTCATTCACATCAAAAGATTCAGTTTCTATTGAACCTTCGATGACAAGTAAATTATCTCCTCGGACAATCGGCATAGAAGGGAGGGTCTGGTTACGGAATTTATACTTCACAAAACCTAAACCTTTACTGCCTTCCATATGCGTAATGAGCCCTTTTCCGAAATTTTCACTGATGAGACCATTATTTTTGTGCACATCTGTCTTGCCTTCAGAATCTATGGTCCCCACACCAACAGCTGCCTGTCCGCGATGCTGCAAGGCGTATAAGCCATAATACAGTAGTGGAAATACTTCGATTTCGTCTTCCTCAAAGGAAAATACTCCTAAAACTCCACTCATTTTAACGCTCCCTTATAAGTTTGCTACAGCTTCTTCTTCATTCATTTTTGAAACACCTTCGCGCATTTCTTCTTTATAGTCTACCAAGGCCTGAGCTAATTTTTCCTCACTTAGAGCTAAAATCTGCACAGCTAAAATCGCTGCATTTTCTCCACCATCAATTGCAACAGTAGCTACCGGTACACCTTTGGGCATTTGTACGGTCGATAGTAACGCATCTAAACCATCTAATGTTGATGATTTGACCGGGATTCCAATGACTGGCTTTGTTGACATACCAGCTATTACTCCGCTCAAGTGAGCAGCTTTTCCAGCAATTCCAATATATACCCCTGCATCATCCTTTTCGATAAGTGTTTCTAGATCAGGTAAAGCACGATGAGCTGAAATAACTGACACTTCATAATTGACATCGAATTTTTTCAAAAATTGAGTTACTTTTTCTGCAATTGGAGCATCTGATGAGCTCCCCATAACGATTCTTACTAACATATTGATAATTCCCCCTTGTTTTATCCTTTAAAGTAATTTCGAGCTTGTGTTAAGAATTCAGGCATGTGTACATCAGTAATATTTTGGAATAAATCTTCCGATACCCGCTCGTATGATGAAAGTGATCCAAAAATCAAGCCATTCGGGCTGGATAAAGCATCAATATTTAACTCATCATGGTAAGTATCAAAAGCTGATAAAATCTGGCCCTTCATTTTTAGATGGTCTTCCACCTCAGATATGTCCAAGCGTCCATAAGCTGTCGCTACAGGTGCTGTATAAGTATCCTGTCCAGGATTTGCTGTAAATGCAGATGCATTAGAAATGATCTGTCCCGTATAAACATCTGAAATAAATTTACCGTCCTCATTTGGTAAAATATGGATATTTGTTGATCCGGTAATTTCTCCATGTTCAATTAAACCTGTACGGATTAAAGTCGCAAAGCCAGAACCTGTACCTACCATTAATTTTTTATCGGCAATAAATTGATGAATCGCTTCTTTGACATCTTGGCGGTTAAAAATAATTTCCCATGCTCGTCCCTGTTCACCCGGTTCATTTCCAAAGACAGCTCCATTCGGCATAGCTAAAACATGATGTTCAGCTAAGGCTTGAATAAACTCTTGAACTGAAGATTCAAAGGCTTGATGTGAGGAATCTTTGACTACTAACTGAGTAACATCGAAATCGGCCGCTTGTAAAGCAAAGTCCATATCATATTCGCCATTTGTACCATATAAAACAGGTAGTAAGGCTTTCGGCTGGTCGACAGCATTCTTTTCTTCAAAAATCTCAGTTTTTTCTGATGTGACTTCATAGTCGTCTTTTTCTACATTTCGGAATACTGAGTCAAAAACAGCTTTAGATTTTTCTAAAACCTCAGCTAAATCTATGACATTTCCATTAATCGAAAAATTCTTTTCCTGCGTCTGGCCCAGGACTTGATAGTCCAGTCCGTCTAATAAGCTTTCACAATCTGTATCCGCAGCTAATTCAAGGATAAATGATCCCATCATCGCCTGCCCTAATATAGACTGCCTATCATCAGCAACATCCACACCGATGTTATTACCGTAAGACATTTCAATTAATTCTTTTAAGATACCATTAAAACCAACTGTGGAAGCAGCCAATAATTGATTTGTATCTGTCAGCGTATGGATACGGTCATATATTGTTTTTGCTAAGTCTAAATCGATAGTTTGTTTATCATCTAGTGCATTTTCAATTAAAACAACCTGAGATCCACTAGTTTTGAAGGAACGAGATACTAATTGACTGCTCTTTCCTTGAGCTACCGCAAATGAAATCAAAGTAGGCGGAACGTCAATATCTTCGAACGTTCCTGACATAGAGTCTTTCCCGCCGATACTTCCTAAGTCCAGGCCATCCATTGCTGTATTAGCTCCTAATAAAGCTAAGACCGGCTTGCCCCAACGTTTAGGATCATCTTTTAATGACTCGAAATACTCTTGGAAAGTTAAACGGATATTTTTATAGTCAAAACCTAAAGCAACCATACGGCTGACAGATTCGATAACAGCATAATATCCTCCATGATATGGCGATTGCTCAGCTAGATCCGGGTGGTAGCCATAAGCCATACCGGAAGTAGTAGTGGTCAGACCTGCTTCAACGGGTAATTTAGAAACCATTCCTAATTCTTGAGTACTTCTGTTGACTCCTCCATAAGGATATAAGATAGATGCCCGTCCAATTGAGCCGTCAAACTGCTCAGCCATGGCTTGTTGGTTGGCGCGGTTTAAGTCTGTCATATATTCTTCAACAGAGTCTTGATTCCACTCTTTGTCTTCTAAACCATTATCAAAAACCTCTTCTGGTTGGGATAAGAAAGCTTCTGCCTGTTTAGGAGCTCCATCAGAATCTAAGAACTCACGGCTTAAGTCGATGATCAGATCGCCATCCCAATACATTTTCATACGCTTATCTTCTGTTACATTAGCGATAACTGCTGATTCGACATCTTCTTCTTCAGCAAAAGCTAAAAATGCCTCAACGTCTTCATCTCTTACAACAACTGCCATTCTTTCTTGGGATTCGGCTAAAGCAATTTCTCCACCATGCATCCCTTCATATTTAACTGGAACTCGATCTAATTCTATCTCTAAACCATCCGTTAATTCTCCAACAGCTACAGCTACTCCACCTGCTCCAAAATCATTACAACGCTTAATGAGGCGGGTGGCTTCACCATTTTTAAATAAACGAGTAATTTTACGTTCTACCGCAGGGGCACCTTTTTGAACTTCTGCCCCAGCATCTTCGAGTGATTCCTCTGTTTGAATCTGAGAGGAACCAACAGCAGCGCCCAAACCATCCCGTCCTGTTCGTCCACCTAAAAGAATAATTTTATCTCCCGATGCCGGCTCTTCACGGACAATATTCTTTTGAGGAGCAGCTGAGATTAAAGCACCTACTTCTAAACGCTTCGCTTCAAATCCTGGATGATAAAT
>JAUNQW010000008.1:0-21970 GCA_030535975.1 Atopococcus tabaci
TAGGATATTTAATTGAATCTACTATCTCAAAAGAAGTTCTGCACGGCATTTGCCAGCATGAAAAAAACAACACAGACTCAAATAGTAATCTTATTCAGCTTTTACCAGAAAAAGATATTAATCAAAATAAATAAGATAGGGCCTGATTAATCGGGCCCTATCTTATTTATTTATTGTATTAAGTCTTCTAATTGCTTAAGGTAGCGGTCAAACACCTCAAAGGCTCGATTTAAATAATCAGAACTCCTCATATCCACCCCTGCTTCCTTCATCACTTCGATAGGATAATCACTTTGTCCTGCTTTAAGGAAACTTAGATAGCGATCTAAGCCTGTTTCATCAGATAATATAGCTTCAGCCAGCGCTGAAGATGCACAAAAACCTGTCGCATATTGATAGACATAATAATTATAGTAGAAATGTGGAATACGTGACCATTCCAGAGCTATCTCTTCATCAGATACCACATCTTCACCATAGTATCTCTTGTTTAATTTGTAATAATGTTCATTTAAAAAGTGTGAGATCAATGGCTGACCTGACGCTGCCTGGTCGTGCATAAAGTGTTCAAATTCAGCGAATTGAGTTTGTCGGAAAACTGTTCCTTTAAATCCATCTAAATATTGATTTAAGATAGTGATCTTCTCTGTATCAGTATCTGCCTGATTTAATAAATAAATGGTTAAAAGATTTTCATTTGTTGTAGATGCTATTTCTGCTAGGAAAATAGGATAGTCTCCATAAATATAAGGTTGATTTTTAGTAGTTAAATAGGTATGAACACTGTGGCCCAACTCATGAACCAAGGTATATAAATTATTCAAGGAATCATGCCAATTGAGTAAAATATAAGGATTATTATCATAATTTCCAGAAGAATATGCTCCACTTCTTTTTCCTTTATTTTCACAGACATCGATCCATCTCTCATCAAAAGCTTTCTGTAAAATTTCTTGATATTCTGCTCCTAACGGTTTGAGGGCTTGCAGCGTGATTTCTTTTGCCTCTTCAAAAGTTACTTCAAAAGAAGATTCTTTTATCAAAGGGGTATACATATCATACATATGTAAATCCTTTAGTTTTAATACTTTTTTTCTTAATTTTAAATAACGGTGGAAGGACGGTAAATGGTTATCTACCGCTTCCAGCAAGCGATCATACACATCCTCTTTAATAAAATTAGAAGACAAGGCTGCATCTCGAGCACTTGAATAATTTCTCACTGTTGCCCGGTAATTTTGAACTTTAACATTTCCATATAAAGTAGTAGCAAATGTATTTTGCAGACCCTCATAAACAGAATAATAATTCTTGAAAGCATTTTCTCTGACCCTGCGATTTTTACTCTCTAAAAATTCACTGTAATTCCCATGAGTTAACTGAACTTTTTGACCTTCTTCGTCCTCGATCACCGGAAATTTAAGATCAGCATTATTCAAAACACTAAAGGTTTGACCTGGTACAGAAAAAAGATTACTTGCCCCGGCTAAAAGCTCTTCTTCACTTTCCCTTAAAGTGTGTTCCTTTTTCGTCATCAGCCTTTCTAAATAATGTCTGTAAAGTTCCAGTTCAGAATTCTCCTGGATATAAGCTTGTATTTTTCCTTCATCTATCGCTAATAATTCTGGTTGAAACCATGAGATAGTAACAGAAAATTGTGACGAGAGGCTGCGAACACGATCATACAATTCTTGATATTTGGCATTGCTGGTATCTTGGTCATTTTTCAAATGTGCATACAAGTGTAAATTCCCGAGATGCCTGCTGCTGGCTAAGATATTTTCTAAAGCTGTTAGCAGCTGGTCAGCCCCATCCGCTAATGTTCCTTGATAAGAAGCCAGGCTTTGGTAATTTTCTTCAAAACTGGCAAAACTTTCTTCAAAACTTTGATCACTTTCATAAATACTTTTTAAATCCCAAGTTAAATCTTCAGGTAATTCTTCACGTGCAGGCAGTTCTTGCATTTTTGACATAATCTCTCCCCTTTTCATATCATTATTCTAGCACAATTGCTGAGAAAGGAGATAGAGGTGCTTTATCTTTTCACCTTCATTTGAATAGGATATGACTGACTTATTTTTTCTCCAGGTATTTGAATTTATTTCTGTTAAAATCCCTTCCAAACATAAAAAATCTAAAAAGAAAAATAAAACTGTTGTCCTCATGTTATCTTGTACTAAAGGCATGTCATAGTATTTTAATTTCAATTCTTTTATGTAGGTAAGAAATTCTTTTCTGCTGAAAATATGAGCTTCCGGCAGCTTATTTATTATCTGTAGAACATCATATTTCCACTCCATAGGATGGTTTCGAATCATCCATTCATAGTTAATACTTTGATAAATAAGATAAGAAACAGTATGCAGGCTTTCTCTATTTCTATATAATTTTTCAACGAGACTTAAAAGATTTTTATTTTTATATTTGATCTGTTTCATATACTTATGATGGGTATAAAGATAATCTGTCCGCTTAAATTTTTTTAACTGGCCAGCTTCTGGATTTTGGGTGAAAATTAAGTCCGGAGAAGAATTTTCCAAACTAAAGTTGGTCTCCGTCCAATTTAATTTTTCTTTAGAAGAATAACCAAAGTCATTAATCAGTTCTAAATGCTCCTTGAAAATATTTAATCGGGCAATGGAGAGACCCAAATGACTCGGAAAAACAAAAAGTTTTTGTAAGGCACTTATTTTGTCTTGCTTCAACGCTGAATTGGGACCCAATATCCACCAGACACTATAGTTATGACGCTGATAAGAAAGTGTTCTTTTCAACATTTCATCACTGGACAGTTTGCTGCATTGGAATTCCACACAGACTTTATCTTTTCGCTCATTCTCAAAGTAAAGATCGGGTCGCTGCTGGATTTGAGGTAGAAAGGCTTCTAACTCCACAGTAGAATAATGAGAAGAAAGCCATCGAAATAGTAGTTTCTTGCCTTCAATATGATCCATACTTTCACCTTCTGAAAAAGAGAAGCATTTTTTTGCAGGATAATGAGCAAAATGTGTGGTAACAATTTTTCCCTGTTTGAGTATCAGCGGATTTTTACAAGATGGACACCGGTAATTTTGTTCTTTAGTCGCATGTTCTGCAAGTATTTTCTTGTTTTGTTCATCTATAGCCAATAACATAAAAAACCTCCTCTTTACTAACATACGTAAAGTAGAAGGTTTTTTTATAAAGTGAATGATTATTACATTTTAATTTAACTTAAAATGTTTTCTTAATAACTCTAGAGCATTACCCTGCATGATCTCCTTACCATATTCTTCTATAGCAACCAATGGAATCTTGCGTCTCTCACCAAACTCTAAAGCAATAGAAATTTCATTTTCCAAGACAAAGTTTGGAGTCTTTCCTGTGAACTGTACAAGCGTTAAATAATAGTGATCATTCATAGCATGTAAGGAAGAAAAACCATTTTCTAATGTAACGTGGTGGGCAAAAGTAATAACCTCTTCAATTGTTGAAAACTCAAAAACTGTTTCTTTTTGATCTGCTTCCTCTTGCTCAAGGTCACCAGTTTCTGCTAAAGTTTTAGGTTTATTAGCCTCTGCTCCTATCCAATGAAATTCAGCATCGTCGGGGATATTATAATCATCCTCCGATTGTTGATGATAATTTTGAATTTTATTAACTGTATTCATATCGAGATTACCATCTTTACTGATATATAATTCCAAGCCTTTTGTATTCGGAACTACTTGGAAGGTAATCATATCATTTTCTCTAAATGTCTCATCGATATCTACTTCTTCTAAGATGCTATAGAAAAAGCTTTCAATTTGACGTTGATTACCCAGTAAGTCTAACATCGTGATACCTCGTTCTTCCAGGTCTTCGTCATTAATCAAAACACGGATTGTATTTTCATCGATCTGTTCCATTTCCATAGTGACAACACCTCTTTTTCTGTACTGACTTCTCAGTGTACTTTATTTTCAATAATAAAGTAAGTCGAGGAAATGCATCATAGTAGCTTCTCATTCATCTTTATCTTAACGTATTAAAAAAATAAAACAATGAAAAGCTTTCACTCTAGTAACAAACTCTATCAAAACTTCTTTTTAAATACAAGGAATTACAACAGATGCTCCTTTACTGACTTATTTCAGTTTCTCTTCCTCAAACCTTCTTTTTAAATAAAACATTAAAAAACACCGACCTTCAAAAGGATTCGGTGTGAAAATAATACATCTTAATCAGCAAGAACTTGGTCTAATTTTGTTAGTGCCTCTTCAATTTCTTCTTTACTTACATTCAGTGGAGGTAAGAGACGCAGGACATTTCCTTTAGCAGAGGTGATCATTAGCCTATTTTCGTAACAAGCATCTATGACAGGCTTAACATCCCCATCATACTCTATCCCAATAAGCAGACCTGATCCTTTGATAGAGTTTAGTTTATCATACTTCTTCATCAGGTCTTTTATGCCTTCTTTAAGCTGTGCACTTCTTTCATTAACATTTTTAATTAAATCCTCTTCTTCCATAACATCCAAGACAGTATTGATGCAGGCTGCCGCCATAGGATTTCCTCCGAAAGTTGTTCCATGATCTCCGACCTTAAAATGTTCAGCGACATAGTTTTTAGCTAAGAAAGCTCCTGTTGGGAACCCTCCTCCAATACCTTTAGCCAGCGTCATAATATCCGGCTCCAAATTGACTTGTTCATAGGCAAACATATTACCTGTACGTCCAATACCTGTTTGAACTTCATCAAGGATGACCAAAATGCCTTTTTCTTTTCTTAATTGCTTAATTGTTTCAACAAATCCATCCGAAACAGTGTTCACTCCGCCTTCACCCTGAATAACTTCCAGCATAACGGCACATGTCTGGTCAGTGACAGCTTCTTTTAATGCTTGACTGTCATTGAACTCTACATATTTAAATCCTTCCAGGTGAGGACCAAAGTTTTTGTGAAAAGATTCTTGACCTGTGGCCTTTAGCGTGGCCATCGTTCTTCCATGGAAGGACTGCTTCATTGTTATAATTTCTGTTGCATCCTTATCTTTGGTTTCTTCTCCATACTTTCTAGCTAATTTAATAGCTCCTTCATTGGCTTCTGCTCCGGAATTAGAGAAAAAAACTTTATCTAAGACAGAATATTCAATCAGACGTTGAGAAGCTTTGATCGTCGGTTCATACCAAACGGTATTGGCAGCATGCATTAACTTTTGACTTTGTTCATACAAAGCATTGGCAATTTTAGGGTGGCTGTGACCTAAAGTATTCACCGCAATTCCAGAAATAAAATCTAAATAAGTATTGCCGTCACTATCAGTTAAATAGCTTCCCTGACCTGACACCATCACACGATCACCACGGTCAAAGGTATTCATCGAATATTTCTGTCCCAGTTCCACCATATTTTCTTTAGTCAGCATGAGCTTTCTCCTTTTCATTGGTAATCATAGTTCCAATTCCCATATCAAAAAATAATTCCAGTAAAAGCGAATGTTTCATTCTTCCATCGATAATGTGTGCTGCTCGAACGCCTTGTTTAATAGCATCCAGACAACACTCTACTTTTGGTATCATACCACCGCTAATAATACCTTGAGCAATCAAATCTTCAGCTTCTTTTTTACTTAAATGAGAAACCAAACTATCCGGATCATTTCTATCTAATAAAACACCTTCAATATCTGTTAGAAGCATGAATTTGTCAGCTTCAATTTTACCTGCTATAGCACTGGCTACGGTATCCGCATTAATATTGTAACTTTTACCGTCTTCTCCCATCCCTACTGAAGAGATGACAGGTACATAGTCACTTTCAATGAGCTGTCGGATTAAATCAACCTCAATATCTTCAATCTCACCTACATAGCCATAATCTGCTGAATCACTTTGAGCTTTTTTTACCTTGAGAAACTGATCATCCATCCCACTTATACCTATAGCACGACCACCGATATGGTTAAATTTTTTAACAATGTCATTATTGACTGATCCTGCTAAAACCATTTCAACCACTTCCATCGCTTCTTCAGTAGTAACCCGGATACCATCGACAAATTCACTTTCAATCTCCAACTTGCCTAACATATCGGAGATGAATGGTCCGCCGCCATGAACAATGATAGGCAGCATCCCTACAGATTTCATCAATAAAATATCATACAAGACAGCTTCTTTTAACTCCTCGCTGGTCATCGCATTGCCGCCGTATTTAATAACAATAATTTGTTTATAAAATCGATTGACATAAGGAAGGGCCTCAATAAGAACCTCAACTTTTTCTGAATGTACCACTCATAGTCTCCTCTTTTATTTTTATGTTTCATATTCTGCATTTATTTTGACATAATCATAAGTTAAATCGCTCGTCCACACCCAGCTCTTATATTGCCCCATATTTAAATTTACTTTTATTGTTAAATCAGTATCTGTCAAAATATGTTCCGCCTGGGAGTTGTCATGGGAGCAGGCCTGCCCGTCTCTACAAACCTGTACCTCCCCTTTAGTTGAAGAAAAATAAATATCTATAGAGTTGGGGTTAAGCTGGTTGATTCCGCTGTAACCCACAGCAGCTAAAATCCGTCCAAAGTTAGGATCTTCGCCAAACATAGCTGTTTTCACTAAAGGTGATTGGGAAATGGTCTGAGCTACTTGGTCTGCATCAACCAGACTCGCTGCACCTTCCACTTGAACAGTAATAAATTTAGTAGCACCTTCACCATCTTCGATGATCATTTGGGCTAAATTTTGACATACTTTCTTTATCGCGGAATGAATTAAATTCATTTTTTCTATAGTCAGATCCAGTTCTTTCTTCTTCGTCGAACAAAGCAAGACTGTATCATTCGTAGAGGTGTCACCATCAACACTGACTCTGTTGAAACTTTCTTTGACGCTGTCCTGTAAGATATCAGAGAGTTGCGCTTGGGATAAATTAATATCTGTCATTATAAAAGCAAGCATCGTTCCCAGGCGGGGATGGATCATACCTGAACCTTTCGCTGCCCCGGTAAAGGAATAACTTTCCCCATCTATTTCAATACTGACAGTCGTTTGTTTTTCAATCGTATCAGTTGTTAAAATAGCTTCAGAGAAGTTTGAAGAAGATTCTTCCTGTAAAGAATCGACAAGAGAGTTCAGGCCTCCTATTATTTTTTGATCATCTAAAGGAGCTCCGATGATTCCTGTCGATGCCATTAAAATGCTTTCACTTGGAATGTCAAGTTGGTTCGATAAAGCACCTACGACATTTTCTAAGGCTGACTGCCCTTGTGAACCATTACATGCATTAGCATTACCACTATTCACGATTATTGCTTGAAAATGATCCTGCTTTTTTAATTTTAGCTGAGAATCTTGAACAGGCCAAGCCTTAACCGCATTCTGAGTAAAAACACCAGCTACCGTGACCGGCTCTGAAAAGTAAAGAAGTCCTAGATCCTTCTCATTTTTGGATGTTTTTAAGCCGACGTGGATACCCGAACTCTGCAGCCCGTCGACCTCATGTAATCCTTTTTTTTCTTCAATCATAATAATTCTCCTTACGGCATCAAGCCAGAACTTTCTAATCCCAGACTTTCTTCGAAATTAAACATGAGATTCATATTTTGCACTGCTTGACCTGATGCACCTTTCATCAGATTATCCAGACTGGAGAAAACTAGAATACGTTTCGTACGTTCATCAAACTGAATTTGTAAATGACAGTGATTGCTCCCTTTGACAGCTTTCAGATTAGGAAATTGTCCAGGAGCTAAAATATGAATGAATTTTTCACCAGCATAAAAGTCTTTATATAGATCATGTAAAGCTTCTGTACTGGTCTCCTGCGAAGCATTGGCATAAATAGAAGAATAAATCCCCCGCTCTGTCGGTAATAATTGGGGAGTAAATTGAATCATGGTTGGATCAGAGGATTGAAAGTTTAATTCTTGTTCAATTTCAGGAATATGGCGATGCCCCAATGGGTTGTAGACTTTGAATGAATTCCCTAATTCAGCTAGTAAATTATCAACATTGGCCGATCTTCCCGCACCTGAAATACCAGTTTTGGCATCAAAGATAATTGACTGAGGATCTATCAAATTATTTTTTACCAGAGGCATTAAAGCTAAAAGAGCATTGGTAGAAAAGCAACCTGGATTAGCAATTAATTCTGCATTTTGAATATCTTCACGGTAAAATTCCGTTAATCCATAAACTGCTTGATCCACCAGTTCAGGTGCCAGCTGATCCACTTGATAAGTCTTTTCATAAGTATTGATATCTTTAATTCTAAAATCAGCACCCATATCGATCACTTTCACTGATCCTAAAAGTTCCTTTGCCATACTCATAGAATGGCCGTGAGGCAGGCAGATAAAGACCACATCACTATCTTTTTTAATCTGGTCAAGATCCATTTCTACAAATGTTTTATTTTCTAAATAACCGGTGAATATCGGAAAATGCTCAGCGATAATTTCTCCGGCAAGCGACCGCGCCGTCAAGTGGGCTAATTCAACTTGTGGATGGTTCATTAAAATTCTCATTAACTCGGATCCTGTATACCCGGAAGCACCAATGATACTAACTTTCATTGTAAATATCCCCTTTCAAATCACTCAACTTAAATATCTATAATTAAGGTACAAATAAATGGCCATTCGTTGCTGCCATAATCGCTTTAATAGAGTGCATACGATTTTCAGCTTGTTGGAATTGTTTAGCATATGGCGCACGGAAGACCTCATCGCTTACTTCCATTTCTTCCAGTCCAAACTCTTCTTTGAAATAGACGCCGTTACTCGTTTTTAAATCATGATAAGCAGGCAGACAATGTAAGAATATCGCCTGATCATCAGCTTCTTCGAATAGTTCTGCAGTCACCTGATAGCCTTTGAGCTGGTTAATACGCTCTTCCATCAAGTCTTCTTCACCCATTGAAATCCATACATCTGTATAGATCGCATGAGCATTTTGGCAGGCTTTCTGTATATCTTCCTCCAGCCTGATGACTGCGCCTGATTCCTCTGCATATGCTTGAGCTTGTTTGACTAAGTCTTCCGCTGGAAAAAGTTCTTTGGGAGCTGCAATTGCGATATTAACTCCCAGTATGGCAGCAGTTATCATCAAGCTGTTGGCTACATTATTCCGGCCATCCCCAGCATAGACCAAGTTCAATCCTTCCAGTCTGCCATAAGTCTCTTTGATAGTCATGAAGTCAGCTATCATCTGTGTGGGATGGAATTCATCCGTGAGACCATTCCAAACAGGTACACCCGCATATTTCCCTAAAGTCTCTACATCAGTCTGCTTAAACCCTCGAAACTCAATGCCATCGAACATTGACCCCATGACAATTGCTGTGTCTTCAACTGATTCTTTATTACCCATTTGAATGTCAGTCATCCCAAAGTATTCAACACTCGCTCCCAGATCACTGGCAGCTACAGAGAAAGCGGAACGTGTACGTGTAGAGGTTTTTTCAAAGATCAAACATATATTTTGTCTTTCTAAATATCGATGTGGAATATTTTTTTTCTTCAACTCTTTTAAATGGATGGAAAAATCAATCAAATAGGTTAATTCCTCCGCAGTAAAATCTGTCTCTTTCAAAAAGTTTTGTCCTTGCAGCATACTAATTCCTCCTTGTTTTTTCCCCATAAGATGCCTAATCAATTTTTTCTTTCTATACTAATACTTAACTAGATCTTCCTGCACTCATTTAATCAATTAAATGAGTGTCAGCCGGCGACTTGAATTGTTATCAGAATAAGCTACTTTATGGCTCTTGTCAAGCATTTTATTAATTTAAAGGAATTTTTATACATATATCCGCCTTTTTTCAAGACTTTTATACATGGAACAACAATAAAAAAAACCGCTCACAGGCGGTTTTAACTATCTATATTTTCTCTTAAACGATCCCAGCTTCTTGTTTAGCTTTTTCTAATTCATAGGCCCGGATTTCCCGCGGCAGGAAACGTCTGATTTCATTTTCGTTAAAGCCCACTTGGAAGCGGGTTTCGTCAGCAATCAAAGGACGTTTTAAAATGGCTGGATTTTTTTCTACTAATTCAATTAATTCTTTCAAAGGCAATTCTTCAATATTAATATCTAATTCTTTAAAAGCTTTTGAACGAGTTGAAATTAAATCTTCTGTTCCGTTTTCAGTACGCATTAACATTTGTTTAATTTCTTCCTTTGTTAAAGGATCTTTAATGATGTCTCGTTCAGTGTACGGGATTTGATAATCCTCAAACCATGTTTTTGCTTTTCGACATGAAGTACAACTCGGTGCATTATATAAGGTAATCATGTAAATCCCCTTCCGTGAACAATTTTAATCTTTGAATTACTTACTATTATACAGCAAGTACTTACAAAAGTAAAGTATCTGGAACTATATATTTTTTAAAAAGCTGTCTAAATTATTTTATAACTTTAATTATAAACTAATATTGTCTATAATAAATGAGAAGTGTATAAGGAGTGTTAAACATGCAAACTATTTTTTCAGGTGTTCAACCAAGTGGAACACCAACTATCGGCAACTACATCGGTGCCATTCAAAATTTTGTAAATCTACAAGATGAATACGATTGTTATTATTGTATAGTCGATTTACATGCAATTACTGTTCCACAGGACCGCTTAAAATTACGCGAACAAATCCGTAGTTTGGCAGCTCTATATTTTGCGGCAGGAATCGATGCTGATAAATCAACAACTTTCATACAGTCCGAAGTATCAGCCCATGCTGAGGCGGCCTGGTTAGTTCAGTGTAATGTCTCTGTAGGTGAGCTTGAAAGAATGACTCAATACAAAGATAAATCTTCTAAACAAGAGATGATCAGTGCTGGTTTACTCACTTACCCTCCGCTGATGGTGGCTGACATTATTTTATATAATGCCCATCTCGTACCTGTTGGAGAAGATCAAAAGCAGCATTTAGAATTAACAAGAGATTTTGTTGAGCGTTTTAATAATCGATTTGGACAAGGGAATGATTTGCTTGTCTTACCAGACCCATACATACCAAGTAAACAGTCAGGTGGACGAATCATGTCCTTAAATGACCCATATAGCAAAATGAGTAAGTCAGCTAAATCCCCTAAATCTTATATTTCAATGCTGGATGATCCTTCTTCTATTCAAAAAAAGATTCGTTCAGCTGTTACTGATTCGGGACAAGGGATTAGTTATGATAGTGATAAGAGGCCTGCGATCGCCAATTTATTGACTATTTTTTCTGCTTTTTCCAGCAAGTCTATCGATGAGCTGGTAGATAAATACAGAGATGCCGGAAATGCTCAATTTAAAGATGATTTGGCTGATACCATTATCGCAACCCTGGAACCCTTACAAAAACGCTACTATGAACTGTTAAATTCAGAGGAGTTGGATAATTATTTAGACCAGGGTGCTGATAAGGCACGCCGGACTGCTGACAAAACATTAAATAAAATGAAAAATGCTGTCGGTTTGGGACGCAAACGAAGAAAATAAAAAAATATCTAAAACAAAAAATAAAAAAAGAATCTATCAATTTCTTATCTTATATAGAAATTATAGATTCTCTTTTTAATTTATTCCGGTATGAATCAGCGTCTCTAGTAGATCAGCTGCACTAACTCATCAATCGCCACGTCTCCAATATAGTGGTTGATATCTAACTTTTCTAGTGCCTGACGAATCGATTGGGCATTATAGTCAATACCGGTCAACCGTTCTTCGACATCAGATATCTCTCCCTTGCCGAAAAAGTCTCCAAAGATTTTAATCTCCGAAATTTTTCCTTTTTCAACATTCAGTTTAACTTCTATAGTTCCAACAGAAAATCGTTCGCTTCTTTCCAAGTCAAACTTCGGAGATTCTCCGTAGTTCCACTTCCAATTTGCTGTATATTTTTCTGCAAATTTATCAATCTCTTCCCAGTCTTCATCCGTCAAAACATATTCTTTAACATCTTCTAAGCGTTCAACTTCAAACAAGTGAAGTAATATCATTTCTCTAAATTCCTTGGTATTTATATTTTGATATTGCTCATCCAAGAAAGGTTTGATATTGGTCACGCGACTTCTCACAGATTTAATACCTTTAGACTCCAGCTTATGTTTTTTAGGTCTGAGAGCACCAACGACAGCATCAATCTGACTGTCCAACATAAGCGTTCCATGAGCTGTCATACGCCCATGACTGGTATACATCGCATTCCCTGAGAATTTTTGATCATTAATCATCAGGTCATTTCTTCCTTTTAGCTCTGCACCCTCTACGCCCATATCATGCAGGGCATCGATAATAGGTTGAGTGAAGCGTTTAAAGTTTCGGAAGGATTTACCATCATCTTTAGTGATGAAGCAAAAATTCAAGACACCAAGATCATGATAAACTGCTCCCCCGCCGGAAAATCGGCGAACAACTTTCACATTATTTTCTTCAACATAATCAATATTTACTTCTTCATATGTATTTTGATTTTTACCGACGATGATTGAATCATCATTTATATAGAAGAAAACAATAGGCTCATCAAAATGCTTTTCATTTAATAAATAATATTCTATAGCTAAGTTAATTTCTGGATTATGAATTTCTTGTCCATTTCTTTCATTTTTTACATAATACACCAATAATCCACCCTTTCATTTTTACTTCTTAATTTTAACGCTAATCCTAAAGAATTGAAAGAAGCGAGTGACTCTAAAAGAAATCAATAAAAAACTACTTTCTTTCCAACAACCAAATATATTCTGGGTTGAAAGTAATTAAAATAATTTCGTTTTTTTCCTTTTCTAAAAAGTCATGATTGCGGGTATGAACACTCCACGGCTCATAAAAGTCGGGATGATCTGCTTCTATCTCAATATAGTCCGTTTTAAATAGGACTTCTTTTATCTGAGCTGTAAAGACAGGTACTTCTTCTTTTTTCTTATCATCACTAATAGAAACATGAATCGGCCGTACCATCAAAAGATAATCTCCATCTGGTAAATTCTGTTCACCTATAGCTAATTCTTGATCAGCATAATAAAAAACTTGATTTCTTAATTCTCCACTGATCAAATTTTCTCCTCCAAAAAATTGTGAAGTATAGCGGCTTTCAGGCTGATAAATCATTTCAAAAGCGGATCCTATTTGATGGATACCATTGTTATATAAAAGAGCCATACGACTGGATAATTCAATGGCCTCTCTTTTATCGTGGGTAACCATAATAATTGTCAGTTCTTTTTCTTCATGCAATTTCTTTATTAATTGACCCATTTCTTTTCTTAGAGACTCATCCAGACCTGAAAATGGCTCATCAAGTAAGAGAAGCTGTGGGTCTATCGCTAAAGCTCGTGCTAAAGCAATTCTCTGCTGCTGGCCGCCTGATAATTCTGAAATATGACGGTTTTCAAAGCCAGTCATTTGAACATCATCTAACAGTTGAAAAATCCGCCGGTCAGCTTCTGTTTTATTTACTTTATGCATCTTTAATGGAAAGGCAATGTTTTCATAGACGGTCAAATGTGGAAATAATCTCAAATCTTGAAAAACATAGGAGATAGGTCTCTTATTGGGTTCCCAGTGAGTAATATCTTGATCATTGAGCTGGATATGGCCGGACTGAAAATCCAGCAGGCCTGCTATACTTTTCAATAAAGTTGTTTTACCACTTCCAGACTCACCTAGAAGAGAAAGAAACTCTCCTGATTGAATCTTTAGGCTTAAGTTTTCTAAAACACATTCATGATCGAAAGAAAGAGATAAGTTGGTGATAGAGAGTGACATAAAAACCTCCTAGTAATAATAAGATGTTTGATACTTTCTTTGAAGAAATTTAGAAATCCCCTCAAAGACTAAAAACACTAAAAACGTGAATGTTAAAAATACTAGAGCATAGCTGCTGGCAATCGGCCGGTCATTATTTTGAAGATAGGGAAACATGACAATAGTAAAAGTCCTGACTTGACCCCCGCCAATCAAGGATGTCAGAAAATATTGACTAAATGAAACTATATAACTCATAGAAAAAGCTGTGGCCATGACGGGTAGTAACAAAGGAAAAGTTACCAACCTGAAAGCTTGAAAGGCCGTGGATCCTAAAAGTCGGGCCTGTTCTTCTAATTCTAAACCAATCGATTGATAAGCATCCAAAATGAGGTAAGTAGCATAAGGCAGTGAATAAACAAGATGAACTAAAATAACTCCTGTGGCAGTGTTGTTCAGACCCCACTGAATCATGAGCTGATGGATTCCCATACCAAAAACGACAGCTGGTATCACAAAAGGCAAGCTGAGTGTTTGATACAAAACCATCTGCGATCGCTTGGCTTGCAAAAGTATATAAGCTCGTGATGTAGCCAGTGATATAAAAAGAGACAATGCAGCAACCACAATGGATATAAGCATACTCGAGAGTAAAATTTGTGTAAATTCATAATTCTGCCGCCACAAGTCACTGATTCCTCTCCAAGAAAAAGAATGAGGCATAAGTTCAGGCCAAGGCCACCGCGTACTCACTGACCACAGAACAAGCAAAAGTATCGGTAAAATAACCGCCAAAGCGATTAACCCATTGATCCAAGAATATCTATTTCTTTTCATTTTTCTTCTCCTTTTTTGATGAATACTCAGACCAATAGAAGAAAATAAGCGATATGATTAAACTAATTATCAATATAAGGCCATTAATCGCCATAGCATACGGACGATTAGCAAAATCAGGGTGTGTGTACTCTATATAAGCTAATTCAGGTAAAGACTTAGGCAAGGTGGGCCCAAGTAAGGCAGGCATTTCATAGGCTGAAAAAGTAAACATAAAAATAATAAATAAGGCTGAGACAATTGTTTTTTTACATAGAGGTAAAGTCACATGTAAAAAACTTTGAAAACGACTGGCACCGAGAGTTTGAGCGGCTTCACCCAAACTTGTATCTATTTGTCTCATCAAGGCCAGAGTGAAAAAAATCACAAAAGGAATTTCTTTCCATAGATAACCGAGTATGATTCCATTGCCATAAGGATCAAAAACCCAGTAGCGGAAAAAGTTTTGAATATTTTCAAAGCCCAGGGCATAAAATATTCTAGCAAACCATCCCGTTGGAGTAAATAATAATATAATAAATAAAGCCACAACAATATGCGGAACAATAATGGGAATTCGAATAATTCTTTGAACCCAACCTGGCAGTTGATCTTGATTAATAAATAGATAACAAATCCATAGACCGATGCCCCCGGATAAAAGCGTTGAAGCAAAAGCAAGCCATAAACTAAAAAACAAACTTCTAAGAGTCATAGAACTGCTTAGTACCTCTTGGTAATAAGCAAAGGTCGGTTGAAGAAGTCCAACCGAGGGCATGACTCCAAAAGATTGTAGAAGTCCATTCAAAATACCTGTTATTAAAAACAGGGTCATGATAAATTGAGGAATTAACAGTAATATAATTTCTTTTTTTGATGATCTCATAATTTCTCCTAAAAAAGATACCGGCTGCTTAGCCGGTATACTATTTTCTATTCGTTATATTGACCAACAACTTCTTCCAGCCATAACTCTTCGATAATAGGAACTAATTCTCCCGGCATTTCAGGCAGACGTGCAGATAATAATTCATCCTGTGGAATTGTACCAGGTCCTGGATCTACTTCATCAAATAATGCTTGCTGCTCTTCTGATAAAGAGTCATGATCTAAGACAGGCAAGGTTCTCAGCTGCTCATATTTTGAAGCCTGCATTTCTGGAGAGAGCATCTCATTAATCGCTACCATCGCACCGGCTTTATTCGTTGAGTTTCCAGCAATAGCGATAAAGTTGGTATTTCCTAATGTTCCATTTTCAAAAATGAAGGACTGAGCTGTTTCCGGGTACTCTCCATTTTCGATTGCTACCGCCACATCATAAGCTCCATAACTCATCATGAGGACAACTTCACCATCCATGAACATATTATTCAGCTGCGGCTGATCAGAAGGGAAAGTTTGTCCTTCATTCCACAAGTACGGATTCAATTCACGAAGGTATTCAAAAGCAGGTTCAATTGCTTCAGCAACTACTTCTTTATCTGCTTCCATGTCTTCAAATTCAGAAGGGTCAACAAATTCATAAATAATGTTTCTTACAAAAGCACTTCCAGTAAAGTCCGGTAAGGCCGGATAAGTCACTTGTCCTTCATAAGTCTGAGCGAACTCTAGTAATTCTTCAGCATTTTCTGGAGTCTCCTCGGTAACTGCTTCATCTTTAATCAAAACAAATTGAGCTTTACCGTAAGGTGCTTCATGACCGTCGATTGGGTAACCAAAGTCTTGCTGATGCTCTGGGTCTTCCTCATCTACATAATCCTGAAAATTATCTAATTGATGAGTGAAAGGACCATATAAGAAATCATTTTCCATAGCAGTCTGGAAATTTTCACCGTTAATCCAAATCATATCGACAGGGCCCTCGGTTTCTCCCGCTTGCTTTTCTGTACTTAGTATATTTAATACTTCCTCGATATCCATTGGAACTCGGTCTAAAGTGATATTATAATTTTCTTCCAGCTGAACAGCATAAACTTCATCCAACCAGCGGTTTAACGCCTCATCCCCGCCCCATCCATAGAAACTAACTGTCTTACCATCTGCTTCTGCTATCAGCTATTCAATTGAAGCATCTGATAATTCTTCTTCTGAAGCAGTATCTTCTGTAGTAGTTTCTTCTGTAGAACTTTCTGAGTCCGAAGTAGAAGCCCCCCCACATCCTGCTAAAAATAATCCTAGGACTAATAAAACAGATAGGAATAAATTCTTTCTCTTCATAAATATTTTCTCCCCTTTTTAATTGTAATCGCCTTTCACTCTATATTAAAATAAGCAAAAATTCAAGACTGGCTAAAAGGATAGATTAAATTGATTAATAAAAATAATGAACAGAATGGAGAAGATATCTAGTAAAAAAACCACCAACTCATAAGGAGTTAGTGGTTTTAATCAATCATTAAATTATTTAGCAATAGCAGATTTTGCTTCTTCAGTTATAGTAGCAAATGTATCAGTATCATTAACTGCTAATTCAGCTAACATTTTACGGTTCATGTCAATATTAGCTAATTTCAGTCCATGCATTAATTGACTGTAACTAATTCCATTTTGACGAGCTGCTGCGTTAATACGAGCAATCCATAATTTACGGAAGTTACGTTTTTTCTGTTTACGGTCACGGAAAGCATAGTTTCCTGATTTCATAACCTGCTGCTTAGCTGTTCTGTATAAGCGGTGTTTTGAACCACGATATCCTTTAGCTAATTTTAAAATCTTTTTATGACGTCTGCGACGAGTAACACCAGTTTTAACACGTGCCATTGATTTACCTCTCCTTCTTAGCCTTTATAAGTATCTAATCTTTGCTGGATTCGTTTTTGATCAGCTTTAGAAACTAAAGCTGATTTACGTAATTTACGTTTTTGTTTTTGTGTTTTATTAGCGAATAAGTGGCTTGTTTTAGCCTGACCACGTTTTAATTTTCCTGATCCTGTTTTCTTAAAACGTTTAGCCATCCCTTTATGTGTTTTTTGTTTTGGCATTCTAATTCCTCCAATTAATATTAGTTTTCGTTTTTCGGTTCAAGCATCATCATCATATTACGGCCTTCCATTAGAGGTCTTGTTGTAACATCTGCGATATCTGTAATTTGACTCGCAAATTCATCCAGAACCTCTCGACCTAAGCCTTTATGTGTGATAGCACGTCCACGGAAGCGGATGGCTACTTTCACCTTATTACCATCTTCGATAAACGAACGCGCATGACGTAATTTTGTATTAAGGTCATGATCATCGATGGTCGGACTCATACGAATTTCTTTAGTTTCTTGAGTTTTTTGATTTTTTCTCTGTTCTTTTTCTTTCTTTTGAAGGTCATAACGATACTTTCCTTCATCTAAAATACGAGCAACAGGTGGCTTGGCATTAGGCGATACTAGAATAAGATCCAATCCTCTATCTAGAGCTAAATCTATAGCTTCATTTCTAGGCATCACACCTATTTGTTCACCTTGATCGTCAATAACTCGAACTTCATTCGCACGAATATTCTGGTTTGAAATAATATTTTTACTTGATATGACGTTTCACCTCTCTGGATATTTTTTGAGAAAGAATGCAAAAGGAACGGGTCACTTTCTTTACCCGTTCCTTTAATATCCGCACTAGAAAAAAGATGTTCCATCCTATTTCTAGTCTGTCTTAGATATTTGCCCAGGGATATTTTCCCTAAGGCGAGAAGCGGGTGCTTCTGCTTAATTTCTCACTCTATTAGTATACCATAAAATAAAATAATAAACAAACATTATTATACTTTTATACTAAAGGCCCATGTTTTTGTATATAATGACTCATTAAATCAGCCATTTCAAAAGATTTTCTAGCCGCTAGTTTGTCTTCAAAATACTCTGGATAATGTTTGCCGACATAATTTCCATAACTGTTTACTACTAATTCCAACTCATCATCGTCTAAAATAACTTGATTTGATTTTTCCAAACGAACCAGTCGATTTCCTTCCGGCTGGGAGAAATCATACTCATAGTCAATGCCTCGATAGAGGTCATAAAAGGAAACAAAGTCTTTAACTGAAGTATATTTCTCTGCAACTTGGACTCCGCCATCTTCATCGGCTGTAAAATAAGTTGCATTTTCTTCTAATAATTCTTTCAGTTGACGTCCGGTGATTAAAACCTTGGATAAAATAGCAGGAAATGGATACTGGTAGTAAAGATCTCTCTGGGTTACTGTAGAAGGAAGCCCTTTAACTTGGTCATTGAAAAAGGAAGTGGCCGAGATATCTGCCTCCATCGCCTCAAGTTGGATATCATTAATAAGATCGATATATGCATGACCCTCAACTTGAGCTTGATAAACATCTTCTACTACAAAATCATCACTCACTTGTCCCACTTCTCGGCTGAGATATTCTTGCAGATTGCGAATATCTTCCTCATAGATTTCTTTAATATCTTTAGCTTCCGGATAGTCATTGGTCATAATATTTTCGCAGGATATCACTTCAGATTGAATCTGATTATCCTCACCGCGTTCAAATTCCAGAACGATTTTTCCAACAGCCTCTCCATAGATCCCAGATTGAAGGACTGCCCTTCCATCGATAATCTCTGCGCATACTTTGTGTTGGTGTCCAGTAATTAGAACATCAATAGGTAAATCACTTTTCAACAAAGCATAAGCTTCATTTTCACCCGGCAAACCCTCAATTTCTTCACCGGTCCTGGGATTTTTTTCAAAACCGCCGTGATAGGCTACGACAACAACATCACATTTCTCTTGTTCTTTCAAAAGAGGGATCCAACGCTCCGCAGCTTCCAAGGCCGGTATAAACTGCATTCCTTTAATATGATCTGGATTTTCCCACTGCTTGACAACAGGTGATGTCAGACCTAAAATACCAACTTTAACCGCTCCGAAGGTTTTGGTCATATAAGCAGGCCCAAAAGCAGGCTTACCATTAATGAGCACATTACCCAGAACTGTCAAATGGCTTGCACTGTACATAGACTTCTCTAAGTAATCACGTCCAAAATTAAACTCATGATTACCCAGAGTTCCTGCATCCGGTCTCAGGGTATTAATCCCTTTCATCAATTTTCTAGGTGCATCATGGTCACTATACAACTTAGCCAGAGGTGAACCTTGTGTCAGATCGCCATTATCAATGTAAATGACCGGATTCAGGGCGCGAGAACGCTCTTCCTCTATCACACTGGCTGCTCTGCTCAGACCCGCTGATAAAGTTTCCCCCGGATTCTTATAGTTTTCCGAAGTAAAATGTCCATGAATATCCGACGTCGATAAAATTGTTACTTTCATGATAAGCCCCCAAAATTCTTATTTTATCTATTTTAACATATATTTAATTTACTACTTTCGTATGATGAAATCCAACTGAGTAATTAATATGAAAAATAGATGAGAAAAGGGTAAGCACGCTTTGATTTATTATACCTATTCATTTACTGAAGTGAAGACTGCCTGAATATCTAAATCTTGAGATGGCTTTATTTCATTGATTTCATCTTTTGAATCGATTCCTACCCAATGTGAAAAGGTATAACCTTCTTTTGCTACAGCCTCTAGAGTAATCGGAATATCCTTGAAGTACTGACCAGACCATGACTCTTCATCTGAATTCCCAGGTAATTCTGAATTGATATCAATGGTATTCAGGCGGACATATCCCATTTCTGATTCGTTATCCACAGTAACAGTCACCGCTTCTTCGATATCGAATTCATCCATGATAAAACCTCTTAATATTTCTGGGCGCTGCTCGGCAAATAAATATTTATTATCAACAAATTCTCGCCAATCCTCCATAGATTCGACAGCACCCCATCGTTCAATATGGAAAGGCATTTCATCTTCAATCCCTTCAACCATAGTGTCTATTTGATCCTGTGCGACCCCGCTTGAGTAATAGCTGTTCATCAAATCATTCATGCGATTTAAGAAGTTATATCTGAAGTTTTGATTGGACATGAGGGAGCGGAATAAAAAGTTAGGCCAGGTTTCTGTGCCCTGCCGTCCATCATATTCACCCATCACCCAATCGATCGTATTATGCTTATGATTTAATGGATAGCCTTTCTCACCAAAAAGTTTATCATTTCTGTAAAAGCCATGGTCTAGGTCAAATAACAGCCAACGCCAACGACCATCATGTCCATATGGAGCATCTTTTTGATAACCATCTGTTGTCTTACGCCAGAATCTGACATTATTATGGGGCCAGTCAGCATTGGCAAAAAATATTTCAGATGCAAAATAATCTCTATAGTTCTCAATATCTATTAGTGTTTGAATATACTCAAAATCCACATTATCTTCTAATCCATTCTCTTCAATGTACTCAATCATATTGCGATAAGGATAAGTATCAGAATTACCTCCACGGTATAATTCTCCATTTTGCTCTAAAATAACCAAATCTTTTTGATCGATATCATAATGTGTTTCAAAATAATACTCATCGAACCTTTCACGTATATTGTGTATACCATAATATTGTCCATTAATAAATACAATGGACGGTCGATAAGCTTGAGTGTCTACAGTACCTAAAGGTTCTGCTAATGACTGCATCAAGGCATCATTAAACATCGTCTGGGGCCAATCATTTCCAGAGTTTCTAAGAATCAGCCTCTTAAATTCATCGACTGTTCCCTGACCATCCAGCCTTTCCAAACCGTTGAAAAAGTCATGGACCATATATTCTTCACTATCATATTCATCATCAGCATACAATCTCAGTGAATTTTGATCGTGAATCCTTGTCGCTCCACCATGTATTCGAATACCCACTTCCTGTTCCAAGGCCAGATGACCATCTGTTTCAAAGAAATCCAGATGAATAGGCCTCTCCCATTCACTGCCGCTTAATTGTGAATTCTCATCCGTATAAATTCCACTTTCTTCATCAAATAAGTGACTCGGGTCACTTACAAGAGAAAAGACAGGTAAATCAAAGCGTTCGTCGGCATCTTGATGGACAAAATAAGATTTCGTAATAGTTTCACTCATTAGGTCATCTTCAGAGATACTTTTCGCCCGTACCACAGTAAAGCTGTCGTCAGTTTTTGTTCGAATAGGTATAGGCTCTTTATATCTTTGTGAATCGACTGAAGGTTCTGAACCATCCAGAGTGTAGTAGACAGGGTCTTTCGTTGACGAAGTGTCAATTTCTAATTCAAAGCCTTGAGTATAGAAACCGGATTCTTGGTCTATTTTTGGAGCTTCCAGTGTTTCAATTAACCTGCTTGGTCGGACCTCACCTTCGAGAGCTCCTTTCTGGCGTAAATTTTCTATAATTTCAGGGTCAATTTCTTCAATTCCTGTATCGATGGCATTTAATCTTTGAAGATTTGTCATTTTCTTTAGGAAATTGCCTTGATCCTGAATCGGAACTTCTTCCATGATAAGAGTTTCCAAGTTAACCAAGCCGCTGAGCGGTTCCAAGGATTTAATTTCTTTATTTGA
>JAUNQW010000008.1:21980-58183 GCA_030535975.1 Atopococcus tabaci
TGTATGTTTAAATCATTTAAATAAAATAAAAAACGGAGAGCTTCTAAGGACTCGATAGAATTATCCCTTAGATTAAGTTCTTCCAGATTCGTCAAGGCCTGCAAAACATCAATATCTTTGACTCGATTTTCCCGGAGGTCTAAATCTTCAAGATTCCTTAAATTACCCAAAGGAAATAAGTCCTCGATATGATTATCTCGTAAGTCTAATTTTTGAAGCGTTATCATACGGCCAATTAAAGAAATGTCTGATAATCGCGTATCATTTCCTTCATCATCTCTTACAACATTATGATGTAGATTTAATTCTTCTATATTTAAATAGAGGATGTCTTCAAAACCTACTTTTTTTAGATCAGTTATTTGATTATTTCTTAAGTTCAACCTTTGTAATTTAGTTAAGTTTTGAAGCGGAGACAGACTTTTAATCTGATTGTCCTCTAAGTTAAGTTCTCTCAGTTCGGGCAGCTCCTCAATTCCCTCTAAAGTTTCTATATCATAGCCTGTCGCATCTAATACTTGTATTAAGTCAACATCGCTTTTTTTTATTTCATCTTCCTCTTGGCCTATCGTATCTCTGACTGCCTGCTCTAAACCCGAGTCCTTAAATTGGACAGTTGTCGACTCCTGCGATTGAAATAAAAAGACAAGTAAGAAGACTCCAAGAAGAAGTATAATTAAACTTGCCAGGTTAAAAAAACTATAGTTTTTTCTCATAATAATCCCTCTTTACTTTTAGTATCGCAAGGAACCATCGTGATCCAATATAGATACACTAAAAATTGAATCCAAACTGCTGATTTCCCTCACTAATGCTGCCCCATTATCAGTATCTATTTCATAAATCATGTCCAGGTTACCTTTGTTAATGTTTCTGGATTTGACAGCATAATTGACGCGATATTGATCGAGAATATGATTCAAATCACTTTCATATTCCTTGGTTTTACCATTAACAACAAGTAATCTTGGAGCTTTCTTCAACTTGATCCGGTCAAGAACAAATAAAGCGATAGTAACGATGACAGCTACAATCAGGGCTAAACCGTAAATTTCTGTTCCAGAAATAATACCTGTTGTTATCGCCCAAAAAATAAAAGCTAAATCCATAGGGTCTTTTAAAGCGGTACGATATCTGACAATCGAAAGAGCCCCTACCATACCCAGAGAAACCACCAAGTTAGCCTGCATAGCGACAACAATAGCTGCCGTTAAAACTGTAAGAACAGGCAAGGTAATATTGAAACTTTTAGAGTAAAAAGAATCTTTTGAAATAATTCGATAAACAAAAAAGATATATACACCTAATAAAACTGCAAATAATAAAGCAAATAACATATTCCTATAGGACATTCCTGCACTGCGTGTTAAAAACTCCATAATTTCCGGCATCATATAATTCTTTCTCCTTCTGCGTGTAAGTGACTTAAGTAAAATTTAGAAAACGTTGTTCTAGTCATCTCCCCTGTTTCAATGGTTTGTGAAATAAATTCTGGCAGCACCTTATCGTACTTCACTTCAAAGACATGTTTATTCGAAGGTAATAAGGGTGTTTTGGGTATCTCATCTTCTAAAAAAAGGTCAAACTCGTGAGAGTAAGAAATATTCCTGTCAAAAGTGATCCGAACATTTCCGATATCATAGACAAGCGCGGCTCTCTCATATTCCACAATAATACTCGGGCGTAAGAGGTTCATAGACATATCCAGATACAACTGGGTTAAAGCCTTAGGATATGAAGGGTCAAACCTCAAGCTTCTATCTATAATCTGCTGATAAGTTTCTATTGACAGCTGGCATCCTTCTTTAACATTCATGCCTTTTAATTTATGCTTGATTTCAAGCCGGATATACTCTTTAGGCTGGTCGTAAACACGAATTCTATATTTTTTTCTCTCTTCAACACCTGCATCATTTTCCCTATAAGATTTTCTTTCATAAGTATCAAAATACATGCTCCTGATTCTATAAGATCCATCGGTTTGATGGCGGTCAGCGGGAAGCAGCGGTTCTAATTTTCTCTGCATAAATTGGAGCGTCAATTCATCAACTAAGAATTTCATTTCATTTCTATACATGGATTCCCCTCCTTTCATCTGTTTAGTTTGTTTCTTTGTTTACTCTATTCATTAGTTTTATCTAAAGGCACTAAGAAAAACCCCTCTCTATTTAGGTGGTTGTCTCCAACCAACGTGAGAAAGGGGCTTTTATTTCTTTACTATCTTATAAGAAAACAAAATGAAACTCAATATCATTTTCTAAAGTCTCCATGTTAAAAACATTTTTGTTTGAATTCTAAAAAACAATGCCATATGAAAGGTTAATCTTTCAATCTTTGTCTTTGAACTAAAAAGTAAGGTCCTCTCTTTTATTCCTGTTTTCTGATTTATTGTTTCTTTTATGATTAACTAGAAGAAGTGGCTTAGTCTGCGAAAGTTTTACGATGAGGAGGATTTATATGATTCGCTTTGATAATTTATCTAAGAGCTTTATAACAAATCAAGAAGAAGTCAAAGCTTTAGACCAAATCACCTTCAATATAGAAAAGAATGAATCTTTCGGCATCATTGGTGAGTCAGGGGCAGGTAAATCAACTCTCCTGCGGATGATTAATGGCTTAGAAACACCATCATCGGGTCAAGTTATTGTCGACGATAAAGATTTGACCCAGCTGTCCGAAAAAGAATTGAACCGGCATCGTTCCAAGGTCGGGATGATCTTTCAGCACTACAACTTACTAAACAACAAGACAGTCGAAGATAATATTCAATTACCCTTGGATATTCATAGTCATGAGCAGGCTCTGACTGTCGATGAGGTCCTAGATTTTGTCGGGCTGCTGGATAAAAAAACAGCCTACCCCAGCCAACTCTCAGGCGGTCAAAAGCAAAGAGTCGGGATTGCACGAGCCTTAATCACTAAACCTAAGATTCTTTTATGTGATGAACCCACATCAGCCTTAGATTTGTCAACTACCCACGATATCGTCCAGGTATTGGACAAGGTTAATCGAGAATTCGATATGACGGTCGTGAGCGTGACTCATGAATTAGATGTCATCAAACGTTTATGCAGCCGGTCTGCTCTTTTACAAGACGGCCAGCTTCTCCACATGATCGAGGTCAAAAACCAGCAAGAGGAGAAGGGATATGACTCTTATCATGCTCGAGCATTGGAGGTTTTACAATCATGAGAGAGCAGCTGCTGTTATATTTAGAAAGATTGCAGGAGTTTTTTCCAGCTATCCTGGAGAGCATGAGTGAAACTGGTATTATGATGTTTTTCTCTATTCTGGCAGCCATCCTTTTAGGCTTGCCGCTGGGTACTCTCCTCTTCCTCACAGCTAAGGATAAGCCAAGAGAGAACAAGCTTGTCTATACTATCGCCAATACTTTCGTCAACATCGTTCGGGCCTTTCCCTTCTTGCTTTTAGTTGTTGCTATGCAGCCCTTCATACGTGAAATATATGGCCGGGCGACAGGCGATCCTATTGCAGCTTCTTTCCCTATGATGCTGATTGCCATTGCTTTATATGCACGTTTTGTGGAACAGTCTCTCTTAGAAATCCCTACAGGTGTACTTGAATTAGCTCAGTCTATGGGAGCTTCTACCAGACAACTTATTGTTAAGTTTCTTTATGTGGAAGCCCGCTCATCCCTGATTATAGGTTTTACTACGGCACTCGTGTCTTTTGTTTCCTACTCTACTATTATGGGGGTCGTCGGCGGAGGCGGGATTGGTGATTTCGCTATCCGCTATGGCTACCAACGCTATGAGTTAGATATCATGTATACCGCTATCATAATAATTATTATTTTAGTTGAACTTACACAATGGATCGGCCTGCGGCTAGCTCGCAAGTTGGATCACCGTTAACAATTGCTATTTTAATAAACGAATATAAAAAAGGAGAATTTGAATGTCAAACTTAAAGAAATGGTCTTTATTAGCTGCAGCTGCTTTAACATTAGCCGCATGTAGTGGTAATTCGGCAGATCAAGATGCAGTTGAAGAAACAGGAACTGAGGAAACGGCTGAAAGTGAAGAATTTCATTTTGAAATAGCTGCTCAAACCAATCCGATGACAGATGTGGTTGAACTGGCGATCGCCAAACTCGAAGAAAATCCTGACTACACAGGAGAATTACTGGAAGTAACAGACAATATTCAATACAATGAGGCCGTCTTAAATGATGAGGCTTTTGCTTCCTTTGCTCAACACGAACCTTATATGGAACTTTTCAATGAGGAACGTGATGGAGACTTAGTAGCTGTCCAGCCTATTTATAATGCTGTTGTTGGCTTTTATTCGCCGGTTTACGAATCAATCGATGAGATTGACAAGGGTGCTGAAGTTGTCATTGCCTCTGACCCGGCAAACTTAGCGCGTTCACTTTTTGTTCTTGAACAACATGATTTAATCACATTGGATGAAGATGCAGGAATCTTACCTGCTTTGAACGATATTACGGAAAATCCTTATGAATTTGAATTTACAGAACTAGAAGTCGGCAACACCCCGGCTGCTTATGAAGACGGAGTCGAGTTAGTCTTCTCTTATCCTACTTATATCGATGCTAAGCTAGGTTTGAAAACAAGTGACGCCCTCTTCCTGGAAAATGATCCAGATAACCTCTTCGCCTTACAGGTTGTTCTGCGTGAAGAAAATGCAAACACCCCGGAGGCCGATGCTTTAATCGAAGCTTTCACCTCACAGGAAGTAGCTGACTTTTTAGATGAACTAGCTGAAAGCGGTCACTTGGAAAGATCTTTCTAAATTAGGTGATTGCAAATAAATTAAAGAGCCCGCATCTGGGCTCTTTGTCCATTAAAAAAAGTCCTCCTAAATTTGATAATTCAGGAGGACTTTACTCTTGCTATCAATTTTATGATGAAAGCTGTTAGTGAATGGAAGGGGCAGGATCGAGAGCATGTGCATCAGGAATTCCCTGTTGGAACAGAGTACCAAAATCAATATGAGGAAATTCCGCTTCTATTTCAGCTTGCCTTTCCTTCATTGCTTCACGGTAAAAGCTTGCCCAGGAAGTTTGTCTGGCTACATTGAATGGAATCAGAAAGAAAACAGCTGCCAAGAGACCAAGGATAGAGTAAAGGACAAAGGCTGAAAGCATCACGCCATCCATACCGCCGCCTGCACCTCCAAGACCCGCCATGATTAAACCACCTACAGCAATATAGACAAGAGCAGCAGCAACCAACACTAAGATATACCATATCATTAAGCGGAAAGCATCCCAGAATTTACCTTTATGGATCATTCGATTCAACTTCCAAACATCACCGAAGCTGATCCCTTTAATGTCGTATACAATGAAGTTTGGCATAGTAAAAAGAAATTCTATATAGAAAAACAAAGGATAAAGCGTAAAAATAAAGATGAGAAGAAGAACAATGAATACAATCATAGCTGTTAACGGCATATAGCCACTCCCTAAATCATTCGAAAAAGAAGGGATAATAAGAGCAGCAGCCAGGAATATAAAAACCAGACCGGCAATCAATGTCACGATAAAAGCAGCTATGCTTCTTATGATATTATAAACAATTATATTTAAGAATGCCGGACCTGGATTACGACCATAAGTGGCAAACCATTCCTTGATATCATATCTGCCGGTATCACTCATATGCAGGGTCATCCAGTAAACCACTCCGACAGTGATTAAAGGTGTGATAATAGTAGTTATGATATTAGAAAACATCAGCGGTCCTGAATAGTTAGCTAAATTTCCAAAAACCATAGGCAGCTCCCCCATACCCGGCTGGTAGGAATAAGACAGTCCATCCATCAACACGACATTCGAAGAAAATATAGAAGATATCACTCCTGTGACTATAGCAACTAAAATATTGATTAAAATTATTTTCCAAAAATTCTGTTTGACCAGCTGATGAGAGTGCCTGCGGATCCGTTGATTATTCATTTTTGTCATCTCCTTCTGTTTTATGACTGAGCATTGGAATTCAGTTTAACATACTTATTTTACATTTGAATAAGCGATATCCTCCAGTATCTATAAAATTTAGTATTAAAAAAGAAGCTGGGGTCAATCCCAGCTTCTTTTTTTAATTTCTACCATTTATCAATTTCTTGACGAATAGAATAATTTTGTTTCACTCCATGACGATTAGATAAATTTTCTTCAATATGTCCCAAAGAGAGTTCTTCGTGATTAAGCAGGACTAATAAATGATAGAGTAAGTCACTGGTTTCATCAATTAATTCCTCTTTATCTTGATTTTTAGCAGCGATGATCACTTCAGTCATCTCTTCGCCATTTTTCTTAAGAATCTTATCCAGGCCCTCATCCATGAGATATTTCGTGTAGGAGCCTTCATCTGGATTATTCATTCTGTTTTTGATTGTCTCTTCTAAGATATTGAGATTAAAATAGTCGTCTCCAAAACAAGACTGGCTGCCTAAATGACAAGTGGGTCCGGCTGGATTAACAAATATTAAAAGAGTATCAGCATCACAGTCTTTTTGAATATCAACTACATACTGATAATTTTTACTTGACTCTCCCTTTTTCCATAGGCGTTGTTTAGAGCGAGAGTAAAACCAGCACACTTCTTCTTCTAATGTTTTTTGATAGGCTTCTTCATTCATATATCCCAGCATCAGCACTTGTTTCGTTAAATAATGTTGAAGGATAACAGGTACAAGACCATTTCCTTTTGAAAAATCAATAGCCATTAAGCATCCACCCCTTCTTGTCTTAACTTGTCTTTCAAATCTTGTATATTAACTGTCCCATTATGGAAGATAGAAGCAGCCAGGCCGGCAGCAACATCTGTCTGTTTGAATAAATCTACAAAATGGTCGATATTTCCAGCGCCTCCACTGGCAATAATCGGAAGAGACACAAGCTGACTGGCTTCTTTTAAGAAGTCTAAATCAAAGCCTGCCCTAGTTCCATCAGCAGGAATACTTGTAATCAACAGACTTCCTGCACCCCTGGATTCAACTTCTTTCAACCAGTCCAGAGCTTTCATTTCTTCTTTTTTCTTACCGCCCTGTGTATACACATAATAATAGCCGTCTGCTTCATCTTGATCGACATCTAAAGCAATAGTTAAAACATCAGAGGAAAATTGATTAACAATAGCATTGATTAAATCTGGATTTTTCACTGCAGCTGAAGCGACCGAGACCTTATCCGCTCCAGCTTGGAGTATCGCTTCTACATCCGAAAGACTTGAAATACCTCCGCCTACCGTCAGGGGTATATCCGGCATGACTGCTTTGACTCGCGTGATTAAGTCGAGCATAGCTTCGTGCCCGTCATCGCTTCGGGCAATATCTAGAAACACAATTTCATCTGCGCCTTGATCAGCATATTTTTGAGCCAGTTCGACCGGATCACCTTTATCTTCTAAGTCTATAAATTGAACTCCTTTTACAACGCGCCCATTTTTAATATCTAAGCAGGGTACTATTTTTTTCATTAGCTTAACCCTTCCCAGAATGACTCCTCATGCGCAGCTTTACCAACGATAGCTTCTTGAATACCGGCCTCCTCCAAACGAGTCAAGTCTTCTTGCCCGCGAACACCACCTGAAGCTACCACTTTATGCTTAGTTATCTTTTGAAGTTCTCCTGTACGTTCAACATTAGGTCCAGACTCCATCCCATCTTTAGCAATATCAGTATAGATAATACCTGCCAAAGGAAGTTCCTCAACTTCTTTCACATACTCATTAATCTGGCGGCCGGATGCTTTCGTCCACCCGTCAATATATATTTCTTCACCCTTGGCATCTATCCCAACAAAGACACGACCAGGATATTTGGCAGCTGCTTCTGCAAGGAAAGAAACATCCATAATTGCCTGGGTTCCTAAAATAAAGTAGTCAATTCCCATTTCAGCATAGTCATCTATCACTTCCATACTGCGCAGCCCGCCCCCAATTTCAAGGGGAATATCTGTTTTTTGTTTTAACTTCTCCACCATTGAACTTTCCAGAGCTTTTTGTTCTTTAGCTCCAATTAAGTCGATGACGTGAATCCGAACGACCTGCTCATATTGAGTATAAAAATCAATCGTATCTTGCGGACTGCGTTTCATCAGGCTTTTTTGATCATAATCACCTTGTTTCAAGCGGACATTTTCTCCATCTATCAAGTCTATTGCAGGAACAATTTTCATCTTTTTTCCTCCTATTGAATTAAACCTTTAGAAGACGGAACTCCACCTTCTACAATCTCTAAAGCCTCTTTTAACGCTCGTGCAAATGCTTTAAAAATGCCTTCAATCTCATGGTGAGTATTCCCACCCTTTAATAAATCGATATGTAAAGTCATGCGGCTGTTCATAGCCAGGGCGTTAAAAAATTCCTCTACCAATTCTACATCAAAATTACCAACTGTTTCCTTGGAAAAAACCGCCTGGAAATTAAAATGAGGACGGCCTGATAAGTCCAAGACCACTCGAGCCAGAGATTCGTCCATCGGCAGGTACATAGATCCGTAGCGCCTATAGGAGATTCTTTCTTGATAAAGATCACGAATAGACTCCCCCAGCAGGATGCCTATATCTTCAACCGTATGGTGGTCATCTACTTCTGTATCCCCATCTGCCTTCACCTCAAGGCATAATCCAGAATGAAAACTGAATAAAGTAAGCATATGGTCAAAAAAGCCTACACCTGTATCAACCTTAGATTGTTCGGCATCTTCTTCATCACTTAAAAGTAATTGAATCGAAGTTTCTAAAGTTTCTCTCTTTTTCTCTATTTTCATTACTGCATCGCCCTCCAATTTTTTACTGCTTCTTCAAAACTTGGATATTCTTCCAAGTCAATAATCGAATACCGAACGACATTTTTTAAGTTATCCTCTTCATAAAAACGAGCCAGATAACCTTGATTTTCAAGATAGCGACCCAAATCTACTGCCTTATCACCATAGGTAAAGACAAAGTTAGTTGAAGATGGTTTGACTTGGATGACATCTTCAATCGGCTTCAAGCTTTCAACCAGTAACTTTTTAGCTTCTAGCTGATAGTCAATAAAATCATCACGCGCCGGCTGATCTTCTAAAAATTCTGAAGCCAGGTTGAGAACAAGGTTGTTCAGCGGATAAGGATGGTTAATTTTTGTTATTTTTTCATAAGTCAATCCTGTGGCATGCAGGATTCCAATTCTTAAGCCCGCCATGCCATAAATCTTACTCATGGTTCGAATGATGATGACATGATCCCCTTCAGGGCGCTTGTATTCTTCTCCAAATTCGACATAAGCTTCATCAATCACCAGATAGCCGTCAATCTCTTTCATTGCATCTGCCAAGTCCTGAATATCTTCTTCGGAAAACTGAACAGCTGTCGGATTTTGCGGGTTAGAGAAGATAAACATCTTCGGCTGAACTTTTTTAATTTCTTTAATAACTTTTTGAATATCAAAATCATAATTTTCATCAGCATCGACATAACGCAAATCTACACCGAATTGCCCGGCATAATCTGTATACATAAAAAAGTCCGGGGCAAGAGTCAGAGCTCCGCCGTCTAATCCAAAAACAATCATTAATTTTTGAATCCACTCATCAGATCCATTCGCTAACTCCAGTTCTTCTGGATTCAAATCTGTTATTTGCCCATAATTTTTTTTGAAGCGGTCAATCTCTACTTCAGGATATTGGCTGACCGGAGTCATTTGACTGGATTTTTCGTAATGTTCCCTTCTGAAAGGCGAAACAGGGCTGGTATTTCTATTCATAATAATCATGGAGTATCTAATCCTCTTTTCTAACCAATAGTGATGCTTTATGAGCAAACAATCCTTCACGATCAGCAATAATAGCCGCATCGCCGACGATGGACTGATAGGTTTCATTCGTCAATGAAATGATTGAATGGCTGGTCATGAAATCATTGACATTTAATCCGTGTGAGAAGCGGGCTGTACGATCAGTCGGTAAAACATGAGAAGGCCCTGCCACGTAGTCACCAATGGCTTCACAAGTTGTTTTTCCCTTAAAGATGGCTCCTGCATAATCAATAGCATCAACAATAGCGTCTTCCTCTTCATGCTGCACAGATACGTGTTCAGCCGCAATATAGTTAGATACTTTAATTAAGTTTTCTCTAGTATCTACTATTGGATAGTGGTTGTTGGCCACAGAATGCTTAATAATTTCTTTTCTCGGCTGGTCTTCTATCAATTCTTCCATACGCTGTTCTACTTTTTGAATGAAAGCTTCAGACTCACTGAGTAAAAATGTACGGGCATTGGGATCATGTTCCGCTTGAGCAAATACATCATAAACCACTGCATCGACATCTGAACTTTCATCAACATATAATAAAATCTCAGACGGCCCGGCAATCGAATCGATGCCTACATCACCATAAACTAAACGTTTAGCGATAGCGACATAAGCATTACCAGGTCCGGCAATCTTATCGACTTTTGGAATCGTTTCTGTTCCATAAGCCAAAGCAGCAACAGCTTGAGCTCCGCCTACTGTATATACATTTTCTACACCTAAAAGATACAGTGTCGCAAAGGTAATATTGTTTCTTTCAAAGGTTGGAGTCGTAACATGGATCTCTTTTACTCCAGCTACTTGGGCAGGAATAACTGTCATAAGCACACTTGAAGGATAGAGAGCAGTTCCGCCGGGCACATAGATACCTACACGTTCCAAGGGACGGTAAACATAAGTAAATTCTCCTAAGTTACGGTCCTCATATTTAATAGATTTTTCATAAGCTTCGATTCGTTCTTTTGCAGTTACTAAAGCTTTTTTGATATCCTCATCCAGTTGTTCATAAGACTCTTTCAAGTAAGATAAAGGCACTTTAATCTCATCAAGTTCCTGTCCATCGAAGCGGCTGGTATAGTCCAATAAAGCCTGATCTTTATTTTGACGTACATCATTCAAAATATCCATGACATTCTTTAATTGTTCAGCACTGGTGTAAGACTCATCACTGGAGAAAGTATCAATAAATTCTTTTACGTTAATAGATTTCATTTAGAACACCCCTAATTGTTTAATAAAATTATATATTTCTTCTTCTTTAGTATAAAATGTCTGTTTATTGGCAATTAATCTGGCTTGTATATCCATTATTTTATCATATTCAATTAATCCGTTTTCTTTTAATGTGGTTCCTGTTTGGACAATATCTACAATAGCATCTGACAAACCTAAGATGGGTGCTAATTCAACTGAACCATGGAGATGGAGAATTTCTACATCTTGTTTTTGTTCTGTAAAGTACCGAAAGGAAATTTCTGTGAAGCTGGTAGCTACTTTTTCTATTTTTTGAATACCCGGCGGACCGGCGATAGCAAGGCGGCATTCCCCAAAAGGTAAAGCTGATACGTTCAAAACATCAGCAGGATCCTCTACTAAAATATCCAGGCCGGCAATTCCTAAATCCGCCACACCACTTTCTACATACAGAGGTACATCTTTTCCTTTAGCAAAGATGAAACGTATATTATTGATTTCAGTATAAAGGGAACGTCCCTCGTCTTCCAGAGCCTCTGTATATTGACTCAAGCCTTGTTCGTTAATATATTTAATAAAATCTTTGAATAATCTACCTTTAGTTAAGGCTACTGTAATCATACAATTCCTCCATTTGACAAGTTAATACCAATTCCGAAAGCACTCTTATCGTACTGACCGCCACTTAAAATAGGTGAATTCTCTGTTAAAAAGATTTGGAAATAAAAGCCATTATAATAAGTCTGCGGCGAACGGAAAGATAAATCGACTATCGTTTTCATTTCTAAATCAGCTAATTTATCTATTAATTGATTAATCAGCTCTACAGGTCCTTCACCAGAGAATTCGGCTTGAATAGATTCAAACTGCTGACTGACAGGCTGCGTCAAAAGCTGATAAAGTGAGTGTTTTTTGCCTAAAAGATCCGCCAGGCTTGAAATATTCTTATCATAAATCAAAGGACGTATGGAAAAGTCAAGTTGATATTTATCAAAGTATAGATCAAGCAGAGCCTCATCATTCATAATAAGCGTTGTTAAAGGTTGCTCTGTTTGACTGCTGATAAATTTCAGATGAAGAGAAATACTTTCAATAATATCTTCGCTTTCTACTTCATACATTTCTGCTCCTGCTTGAATAATCGTTTTATTATCACGGATGACAGGACCAAAATAAGCTAATTTTCTCTCATCTATATGGTAACGCTCCTTATAATTCAAGATGCTCCGTGTCCAATCACTCCGAATACTCATCATCGTATTGTTACGTTCAAAAGCAATACTTGTTGGATAATGAATCTTATCCTCTACGTAAAAGCGCTCAATCATGTTCAAATCTAAGAGGTCATAATCATTTTGATGCATTTTTTCTAAATAAGCAGTGGCAAAATTCAAACGTCTTAATACTCTGTTATTCATCAACAAACTCTCCTCTTTTAAATGAAAAAAACCTTTAACTCCTAGGAGTTAAAGGACGTTAAATTCGTGGTTCCACCTTTTTTCGCAGCTCTTTCATAAAAGCTGCCTCTTTCAGTCTGTGACTGTGGGGTAACGGATCTTCCGAGACTTGTCTATCAAAAGTTGTGTCGTCATAATATATCATTCCCTGCTTCTCACTTATGCAGAGTCTCTGTTAATGAGGGATATTAATTCTTCGGCTTTTATAAGTCTTAATTTATAAAAAAAGTCCCTAAGCTGTCAAAGCTTAAGGACGTTAAATCGACGTGATTCCACCTTAGTTCGTAATCATTTCACAATAATTACCTTATTAAGTATAAAACTTCAGGGTAACGGTCTGTCCGGATAATACTATCATTTTTTTACAAGGGTGTGTCTTCATAGATAGTTTTGATTTGCTTGCACCAGCCGCAAATTCTCTAACAAAACTTTCTTTTCATTGGCCCTTGAATTTTTCATCTATGTAATTAAGACAAATAGTAACAGATATTACCAATCACTGTCAAGTTATTTTAATTTTATTTAATTCATTTGTTTACTATTTCCACGACTGTATGTCGCGATATCTTCATCTATCATAGCCAGGAATTTATCAAATGGTACAGCTTCTGTTTCTTCTGATCCATATCGACGAACAGTTACCGTATTGTTTTCCACTTCCTGGTCCCCTACGACAAGCTGATAAGGGATTTTTTGAGTTTGTGACTGTCTGATTTTGTACCCCATTTTTTCATTACGATTATCCACATCTACTCGAATACCATGCGAACGCATTTCTTTTTCTAGTGCTCTGACATGGTCGATGTGATGCTCGATGGAAACTGGAATTAAAGTCGCTTGAACAGGTGCCAGCCATGTTGGGAAAGCTCCTTTGTACTCTTCAATTAAATAAGCTACAAAGCGCTCCATAGTAGAAACGACTCCACGGTGGATAACGACCGGGCGGTGAGTATCTTCGCCGTCCTCCCCGACATAGGTTAAATCAAAACGTTCCGGCAGTAAGAAGTCCAGTTGGATCGTTGACAGGGTTTCTTCTAGACCGATAGCTGTCTTAACTTGAACATCCAATTTCGGACCATAGAAAGCAGCTTCTCCATCAGCTTCAACATAATCCAGTTCTAATTCATCCATTGTTTCTTTTAACATGGCTTCTGCATTTTCCCACATTTCATCATCATCAAAATACTTTTCTGTGTCGTGAGGATCACGGTAACTTAAACGGAAAGAATAATCTGTAATATCAAAATCTTTGTATACTTCTAGCATCAGATGAATCACACGGGCAAACTCTTCTTTGATTTGATCTGGTCGGACAAAAATATGCGCATCATTTAAGGTCATTTCACGCACCCGCTGCAGCCCTGATAATGCTCCCGATTTTTCATAACGGTGCATCATCCCGAGTTCTGCGATACGAATTGGGAATTCACGATAAGAGTGTACATCACGTGCATAGATTTTCATGTGGTGAGGACAGTTCATCGGACGTAGAACAAGCATTTCTCCGTCTCCCATATCCATTGGAGGGAACATATCATCCTTATAATGATCCCAGTGGCCGGAGGTTTTATATAAGTTTGCATCCGCCATAATTGGTGTGTAGACATGCTCATAACCTAATTCAATTTCTTTATCTACGATATAACGTTCAATTTCACGACGTACAGTAGCTCCTTTAGGCAGCCAGAATGGCAGTCCTGAGCCCACTTCTGGATCAACCATAAAGAGATCTAATTCTTTACCTAGTTTACGATGATCACGTTCTTTAGCTTCTTCTCGCATTTTTAAGTATTCATCCAGATCTTCTTGATTATAAAAGGCTGTTCCATACACACGCTGCATCATATTGCGGTCAGAGTCTCCCCGCCAATAAGCTCCTGCAACCGACAGCAATTTAAAGTGCTTTAGATGACCTGTCGATGGAATATGCCCGCCCCGGCATAAGTCAATGAAGTCACCATTTTGATATACAGTAATCGCTTCTTCTTCAGGTAAATCATTGATTAATTCAATTTTATAGGGGTCATCTGCGAAAATTTCTAAGGCTTCTTCTCTTGAAACTTCATGCCCTTCAAAAGAATCATCTGCTTGAATGACCTTTTGCATTTCCTTTTCCAGCTCTTCTAATTCTTCTTCAGTTACCGGATTTTCAGAATCCGTATCATAGTAAAAACCATTCTCTATAAAAGGACCTACTCCAAATTTAACATCAGGTTTCATCCGGCGCAAAGCAGTAGCCATTATATGAGCGGCTGAGTGACGTAAAATATTTAAAGCTTCATCTTCATCTTGAGTGGTTACAATGCGGAAATCTCCACTTTCTTGAATAGGATCATCATAGCCGAGGTATCTACCGTTTACTTCTCCAGATAAGCCTCTTTTTTCTAAAGACTTAGCAATATCACGAGCTATTTCCCGTGTTGTTGTGCCTTTTTCTACTTCTTTTACAGCCCCATCGGGTAATTTTAATTCAATCATAGACATTTTTTATTGCCCCTTTTTTTTATTTTATATCATATAAAAAGTCCCATTAAGCTGTATTGCTTAATGGGACGTGACTAATCGTGGTTCCACCCAAATTTAATAAAAAGAAATAATCTTTTTATACTTCATTTCCCTTAACGCGGGCTCACGTTTTTACTTACTCTTTTTTCAGTAAAACTCTTGAAAGTGGTTCATAGTAAAGTTTTATAGGATGTCACACCACCCATCCCTCTCTTAAATAAACACTTTACATGCAGGTCTTTCTCATCGATTTATTTCTCTTTTAAAATATAGCAAAGGATAGCTCTTTTTGCAAGTTCTTATCTATTTGATGAAAACATTAAGATTTGATCTACAAACCGAGGTCAAAGCCCTGCTTTTCAATAAACTTAAGGATTTCATCTCGATTGACCGACCGAGTTTCCATATGCTGGCAGACTTGCTGAGAAAATGAATCGGATCGTTTATTCTTTTCTCGACTGTCATAATAAAGGATGCTCTGCTCTTCATAGTCAGCAATCTCATCCAGGTAATTATCATAGGTCTGGTAAGTATTATTGCTGACTCTGAGTTCCATCGGCAAACGCGGTTTGATTTGAGGGTCATCATCAGGATAGCCTAAAATCATACCTAAGATTGGAAATGTGTATCGAGGAAGATCCAGGCTTTCAATTACTGCATCCGGATCACTTAATATATTTCCTAAAAATGTTCCACCTAAGCCTAAAGACTCAATAGCAGTCATCATATTTTGAGCCATCAAGTAGGCATCTGCTGCTCCTTGGAAAAAGTGATTCATCGTGGGAGCTTCAATTTTTGATCCTCTCTCTTCAGCAATTTTCATATTTCTATGTAAATCCACCACAAAAATGAATAATTCTGGAGCCTTAGCAATGTAAGGCTGTTTTGCTACTGTCATAACCTTATCTTTTAAATCTTGGTCGGTCAGGCGGATAATACTCGCCCCCTGCATACCCACACTAGTGGCTGTGCGCTGCCCTACCGCAAATATAGACTCGAGAACCTCTTCCTCAATCGGTCGGTCTTTGAAGAAGCGAATCGACCGGTGTTTTAACTGATTTTTAATTTGTTCATTATTCTTCATTGAATTCTCCTTATTGCGACATTAGGCGACGGTTTTCTCCATCCAGTTCGAGCGGCTTTGCCAAATATTTGACTCTTTCCATAATTCTTTTAGCTTTGATGGGTTCATTTTCCCCTTTTTGAGAATAAGTTAAATGAGTCTCTAACTCATCTAAAGAAAAATTAGACGTAAAGAAAGTAGGCAACTGTTCCTGCATTCTGTGCTGCAAAATGACTCCTAATACATCATCTCTTAACCAAGAAGACATAGAATCTGCCCCAATATCATCAATAACCAAAATAGGTGCATGACGTATAGGATCAATTTTTTCAGAAGTCGTGTTACTGCTGATAGACTGCTTCACCTCATAGGAAAAAGAGGGAAAGTGGACCATAGCAGATTCATAACCGTGGCCGGCTAATTCATTGGCCATCGCTCCCAAAATATAAGTCTTCCCCACTCCAAAGCGACCATGAAGATAGAGACCCGGGTGAAAGCTTTGAGGGTTTTGAATATAATCCTCTATAAATTGGTACACCTGATCGAGAAGTTCTTTCCGTTCTACTGTTGCATCAATTTGAGCCAGGCTGACTTCCTGAATATTCTTAGGCATATAATATGTTTTAACTCTATTTTTCTTGGCTAAATTCATCATTTCTTGATATTTTTCATCACTAGGCACATAGGTCACATCGATATGATTTTTATTAATGACCAATTTAGGGTAGAAGCCAGGTGCGATTCCATCCTTATTATTCAAGATTTTATTTTTTTCCTGAACAAATTCATAAATATTAGCGGACGAACGGAGGATACTTTCTGCCGTCAGACGTTCTGCATTTTCCTCTAAGAAGGTTTGAACATCTTCATCTTGCATGGACTCAGCAACCAGCTCTTTGTATTTGGACTGATAATTGTTTTCTTTCATCATTTTATGTATAGCATCGCTCATACTTTTCATCTATTCACCTTCTTTTCCTACTTGGGACTCGCGCATTCTTTTTAACCGTTCCTGAAGTTCAAGAACTTGCTTTTGAGTCATCGGCTGATCTTTTTTATTCTTGGAACCTTCCTGAGCCCACTTCGGTATAGGCTCAGTCCTTGTATAGGAGGGTTTGCGATAATTATTTTGTCGGGGCTGTTTGTTCCTCTCTTCTTCCTCCTGCTTAGATTTTTTCACCTCTTCAATAGCCTGGACTGCACTCCTGACCTTGTTTTGAGCCCATCTATTAGCAATCCGATGAGCAAAGTTCGCATGAATGCTTTCATTATCTTTAATCACTAAAATATAGTGAATTAAAATATTAATAACCTCTAATTTTAACTGGGATTTTTTTGTCACTTCTTCAATAACATATTTTTCCTGATTGGAGATATAGCCGCCTTTTTGCTGCTTGACAGAACTGGCGAAAGCAATCGGGGAATTCATCTGGCTGGCTTCAACCAGCTGCTTTTCTTGGAGTGTAAGATTTTGATTCTCTTTTTGTTCAGCTTCTTTATCCTTCGTCGTTAAAAATTCTTTCTGAGTTTCTCTTTGACTGGGAATAACTTGATATTGCTTTCTCACCAACTGACTCAGTTCCTGTTTATCTAAAACACCTGTGTTCGTATCACTGGCCATTAAAACTAAATTTTGCATATCCATTTCATCTATACCGTAGCATTCATGTAAAAACAATATCGTTTCCTTGTTTGAAATGTCGAGTAAAGAACTGCGGTTAACAAAATGATTAGACATACTCTCCACGAATAAATTCCATTCAAAAGTAGATTGGCTTTCATGCAGCTGGGGCTGCCCTTTTTTTATTACTTGGAATCGGGGCAGCTGTGAAGAAGATTCTTCTAAGTCTTCTTGACTGGGACGATAGTGAAAGACATCGGTAAAGCTTTTACTGATATCTTCATATCCTCCATCATCTATTGGACTTTCATCAAAAAAATCCACGAAAGAAAGATAAGTAGGTTCTCCTACCTGGTGAATTAGCAAGTGGCGCAAGATTTCATTTTCAAAGAAATCTTGTGCTTTAAGAGGCTCTGCTAGCTTGAATATATAATCAGTTTTCTTTTTAAAAGTCTTTAATAAGCCAATGCCTTCTAATTGAAGTCGGGCTTGGTAAAAGTCAGGGATGCCCATACCTAAAACAGAAAACAAGTGTTTTAAATAATAATTCTGCTTGATACGGTGGTTATTAGCCAGGTATTCATACAAACTTTCTGCCTGCACACCGATAATCGGCTGATACAGCATCTGCAAAATATTCGTCTGGCTTAAAGAAAGCGGCTTTTGATGACTCATTTGATAACTGTCATTAGGTGAGATTTCCTTCCAGCCGAAAATCACATTTCTCCCCCCTTTAATCTTCACTCAGATCATTCTCCAGCTGTTTATTCTGCAGCTTTTCTACCTCATTCATAAAGGTAGCCACATCGGTAAATTGGCGGTAAACACTGGCAAACCGAATGTAAGCAACCTCATCTAGATCGATCAATCGTTCCATAACATAATCACCAATCTTACTTGAGGGGATTTCATTATCCCCTTCTTTTTGGATGGCACGAGCGATATCAGCAACTAAACTTTCCATCTGTTCCATCGAAATAGGGCGTTTTTCCGCAGAGCGGACCACCCCTCTCAATAATTTATCCCGTGAAAATTCCTCGCGGGTCCCATCTTTTTTCACAACAACAATCGGCGTCTCAGCCACTCTTTCAAATGTTGTAAAACGGAAAGAACACTCTTCACATTCTCTTCGACGTCGAATAGTCTGACCCTCGTCAGCTGGACGACTGTCAATAACGCGTGTTCGACTACTATTGCATCGGGGACAATTCATTTCTATCACCTCACTGTAAAATTATACACTGTCATTTTAGCATAAATCTAATGAACTATGTAGTTGTTCTAAGGCTTATCTAAATAAAGATCCCTGTATTTTTTATACAGAGATCCTATTTGATATTTATAGACTTTTTTCTAACCAAGCAGCCACTTGTTGATAAGTTTCTTCTTTTGTCCCGCTATTGTCTACAAGGATATGAGCTCTTGTCATCTTTTCTTCTAAAGGCATTTGTGAATGAATCCTTTGGAGAGCTTCCTTTTGGCTTAATTCATTTCGCTTCATGAGACGCTTTAACTGAAGATCTTGCTCGATATGAACGACCATGATTTGATCCACTTGATCCTCATAATCAGATTCAAAAAGAAGCGGGAGGTCTAAAACAATTAGATCGCAGCCTTGCTTTTTTAACTGCTCCAGTCGTTTTAATATTTCTGCCCGAATCAATGGGTGCAGAATTCTATTTAAATCTTCTCTTTTTTCAGAATCGGAAAAAATTAATTGCCCCAATTTTTTTCTATCCAATTCACCATTTTCCAATAACATATGGGAGCCAAAATGGTTCACTACGCGACTGAGACCCAAACTTCCTGCTTCTACTACTTGCCTTGCGACCTGGTCTGCATCAATAACAGGATACCCTTGGGATTTGAAATAATCACTAACGAGAGACTTGCCTGTAGCTATGCCTCCTGTTAATCCGAGTATCATATTATAAAGCTGCCTCCACTTGACATTGAGGGCAGAAATGCGTCCCTCTCTGACCTACTTTAATCTTCTCAATAGGAGTAAAACAAACTTGACAAGCTTCTCCTTCTTTACCATATACCTTCATATAATTTTGAAAGTTTCCTTGCTCCCCAAAAGCATTTTTGTAGTTGCGGATAGAAGACCCACCCTCTGTCATAGCAATTCGAATGATATCTGTAATTGCGTAGTATAACTTCACTGTTTGACCTCTATTTAATTGATTGGCAGGAGTTAAAGGATGAATTTTCGCACGAAAGAGCGATTCATCCGCATAAATATTGCCCAGCCCTGCAATAAATGTTTGATCGAGCAGTAAGCTTTTGATAGGAATATTATAATCCCCTAGTTCGGTTATAAATTTCATGAAATCTAAATCTTCCATGGTCGGTTCCGGGCCTAATTTTAATAAAGGGGTAAAGTTTTTTGACTCATTTCTATCCATCAAGTACATACGTCCAAACTTGCGAATATCATGATAGAGTAAATGGCTCCCATCTTCAAAGTGGAAGATGACATGTGTATGTTTATCTTTTTCAAGATCATTAGTTTCTAGCGAATAACCACCCGTCATTCGCAGATGGCTGACCAAGTCATGGTTGCTCAATTTAAAAATGAGATACTTCCCTCGTCTTCTGACATCTAATATTTGGTCGCCAACTAAATCTTTTTTAAATTCGTCAACCGATGGCTGATCAATAATTGCATCCCAGTAGACATCCACTGATTCTATGGTTTTACCAACTACTAGTTCCTCTAAACCTGTTTTCATCACATCAACTTCAGGTAATTCCGGCATACTATTCACCCTTCTTTTCTAATCTTCAGTATCGTACCAATTATCACCGTAATGGCTCTCTATTTCAAGCGGCACATCTAAGTCCACAATATTTTCCATGACATCTTTAACCAGGGCATTGAGCTGCGTAATCTCATCCGATGGAACTTCAAATATTAATTCATCATGGACTTGAAGTAGCATTTCTGCTTGAAGGCCTTCTTTTTTCAGATGTGTTTCCATTTCAATCATGGCCATTTTAATGATATCTGCCGCGCTCCCTTGAATAGGGGTATTTATTGCAGTTCTCTCAGCGAATGTTCTTTGATTGAAGTTGCGGGCATTAATATCCGGTAAGTATCTGCGTCGGTGGAAGAGAGTCTCCACATAGCCCTTGTCTTTGGCCTCTCGCTTAATATCATCCATATAATTCTTAATGCCTGGATATCTTTCAAAGTAAATGTCGATAAATTCTTGAGCTGCTTTACGTGTTATTCCTAAGCTTTCTGATAAACCATAGTCACTCATCCCATAGATAATTCCAAAGTTAATCGTCTTAGCATCTCGCCGCATATTGGGCGTCACACTGTCAGTATCTTCTAAGTCAAATATACGAGCAGCTGTTGCTGAGTGGATATCTTCTCCCGCCTTAAAGGCAGCTGTCATATGCTCATCCCTGGAAATATGAGCCATGACCCGGAGTTCGATCTGTGAGTAGTCAGAAGCAAAAATTTTCCATCCTTCATGATTAGCTGTAAATGCCTTACGAATCTGGCGTCCTTCTTCTGTTCGGATAGGAATGTTCTGTAAGTTAGGAGCAACAGAACTGAGCCGGCCGGTTCTTGCTACCGTTTGAAGGAAGCGGGTATGGATTCTTCCATCTTCCGCAATTTCAGCTAGCAGACCGGTGACATAGGTTGATTGAATTTTACTAATTTGACGATATTTCAAGATATCATCTACAATCGGCGCCTGTCTTTGCAATTTATCCAGAACATCCTGGGCAGTTGAATATCCTGTTTTAGTTTTTCTTATCACAGGATAGCCCATTTTTTCAAAGAGAATAACACCCAGCTGCTTAGGTGAATTTACATTAAATTCTTCACCAGCCTTTTCATGTATTTCTTGCTCCAGATGATCTAAGATCTTTTGAAATTGTGTCTGTAATTCTTCCAGCTGCGCCGCATCTACTGTTATGCCGCGGACCTCCATTTTGGCTAATACTTTGGCCAGAGGAAGTTCGATCGATTTTAATAAATCTTCTTGACCATTTTCGATAAGTTCTTTATTTAATTGAGCCGTTAGTTCATAAATCGCCTTAACTTTACTGGCAACATGCTGATGCATCTTTTCAACAGGCTCAGGTACAGCAGTTTTCTTTCCTTTGCCATAGATAAGCTCATCCATGGCTATTCCGCGATAATTATGCCCATTCGCTACATCCGCTACAGAGTCTGAGTGATCTGATGCTGATAATAAATAACTGGCTAAATGAATATCAAATGAAACATTATTTAAAACGATTCCTCTTCTTAAAAAGCTTACAATGGCAGCTTTAGCATCAAAAGAATATTTTTCAATCGAGTCATCTTCAGCCCAGGCTTTGAAAGTCTCTGATTCACGTGCAATATCGATAGAAGTAACGTAGACCTGTTCACTGTCCCCCCAGGCTACACACTCGATAGCTGCCCTATGATAATTGTCAGCTAACATTTCCCCATAGACAGCTTGTTGATTTTTTAACATATCTTCAGATATGTCAGTCACCCACTGATAAGGTACCTCTTCTTCTTCTTCAATATCCAGACCCGATAAATTTAAGTTGAGCAAGTGGGAATCAAAATCCATCTCTTTATAAAAACTGACCAGCTTTTCTAAATCTTTCCCTGGATATTCCAGATCATCGATAGAGACTTGGATGGGAGATGTACGATCAATCGTGGCCAGTTTTCTAGATAGTCTGGCTGTTTCTTCCTGTTCAATGAGATTCTCTTTCATTTTCGATGGTTTTAATTCATCCAGACGCTCATATAAAACATCCAGACTGCCGAATTGGTCCAAAAGACTTTGGGCACGCTTTTCACCGATTCCTTTGACACCTGGGATATTATCAGAAGGATCACCTTTCAATCCTAAATAATCCGGAACCTGCTCTGGACTTAAACCGTAAGACTCTTCTAAATACTCTGGGGTGATTGCATCAAAGCCCCCTTTTTTAGTGAAGTCGACTTGGGTATGTTCACCAACAAGTTGAGCGAGGTCACGGTCCCCCGTCATAATGATCGTCTCAAAACCTTGCTCTTCTGCTTCTTTAGCCAAAGTCCCTATGATATCATCTGCTTCATAGTTTTCTAATTCGTAGTAGCTGATACCAAGACCTTCTAAAAGTTCTCTAAAATAAGGCATTTGTTCGGATAATTCAGCAGGCATCGTGTCCCGGCCGCCCTTATAGTCTTCAAAAAACTCATTTCTAAAAGTAGTTTTTCCAGCATCAAAAGCTACTAAGGCATGGCTGGGCTGAATTTCTTTGATTTTTGCTTCTACCATATTATGAAAACCGTAGAGAGCATTGGTATGGAGACCCTCCCTGTTTTTCATATTACCTATTTGGCTGGCCAATCCATAAAAAGCTCGGAAGGCTAAAGAATGCCCGTCCATTAGTAGTAATTTTTTTTCTTTTGTCATTGTTTACTCCTTTATTACATCGCAAGCTATTGTTAACTAATTCTATCAAACTAAAACATAAATTGACAATTCTCACGCCGGATGCTCCTATATAAACAAATAAAAAAACTCTCCGTTTCTCAGAAGAAGAGTTTAATCCATTAATTAAATATGAAGCCCAGCAGATAACCCAAGACTACGGTCAAGGCTACCCCGCCATTTAAGGAAATCATCACCTGTTTAAAAGAATCCTTGTGAGTCAACTTACTCACATCGAGAAAAGTGAGGTATGCTCCCACATGAGGCGGCATAAAGGCCGGTGTAGTTAAAAGCATACGATGAACATAACCTAAATCATAGCTGGACAAATCATACAGAGGAACAAACTTTTCCCCTACAATACTCAAAACACCTGAAGCTGATCCGATTACAAATTGTAAAATCGCTGTAATAACAATCAGAGATAAGAGAGGAGTCAGCGGGAGGCTTTGGAAAAATCCCATAATCATTTCAAAAGACGGAGTCGCCGACATAACCGTCCCGAAACCTAAGGTAACCGCCGGAGCCATAACTGAAGTAATACTGTTAATCGCTCCCATATTCAACACATCCCGCTGACTGTCAATATATTGATTAAAGTTAAGCACTGACAGTAAAACTGCAAAAGTCAACGCATACAAAATAATGTTCTCCACTTTCATCAGACTCCCGATAATAATTGTTAAAAAGAGAATCAGTAAAGGACTGATAGAAAGAAAAAAAGACGGTATTTCTTCACTCTTTTCTTCTGCTTTAACTCTAAATCGATCTTCAAACCCTTCACCTTTAGCTAAGCTGTCTTCCAGCTCAACTTTCATCCGCCAAAGACTGTATATAATTAAAAAAGCTGATAAAACCAGCCCAAAAATAGGTTGAGTCGTGAGGCTTGTCCCTAAAACATCTGCCATGATTACATTTTGAATAGCTGGTGTTCCTGGCATTGTCGTCATTGTAAATGTCCCTACCCCCATCATATAGGGCGTTACGACTAACTTCCACGACATATCTAATTCCTGGAATAAATCACGGGCCAAAGGAATAATGACAAACATGGCCACAAAAAGATTGACTCCTCCTAAAGTTAAGATCGAAGCAAAAGTAAAGAGAGCAACCAAAATAATATAAGGCTTTTCTTTACCTGTCTTTGAAATAATATATTGGGCGATAGACTTAGCAGCTCCACTATTTTCAATATATTTCGCCAAAATAGCGCTTAATAAGAAAATAACAAAGTAACGCCCGATAAAACTCGTCATCCCCGCAACAAAGCTTTGATCCCCTGCAAAAAGGGTATCATATAAAGGCATCTGGTTACTTAGAACAAGGATGACGGAAGCCAAAACGGTCAGAATAATAATATGATAGCCTCTCGTCGATCCCCACAACATTAAAAACATAGCTGCTAAAAACCCAATAATCCCGATAATATTCACAAGGTCTACCTTCCTTAATCAAAATTTAGTTATAATTTTATCATAAATGAGTCGGCAATTACAGAAGCCGAGTATCATGTTTTTACGCATAAAAAAAACAAGACTTTTGGTCCTGGTTAATCAAAATTACTTAGAAGAAGAGAAGACCCAGGAAGTAACCCAGAACGAGCGACAGCGCCACACCTAGGTTCAAGGATACCATGACGTCACGATAAGATTCCTCATGTTTCAAGCCTGTTACATTATAAAACGTCAGAAGGACTCCTACTTGCGGCGGCATGAAGGCAGGTGTCATCAATACCATTCGATGAACAAAGCCTGGGTTATAGGAAGATAAGTCATATAAGGGAATAAAACGTTCACTGATTATCCCCAGAACTCCTGATGCTGAACCCATGACAAGTTGGAGGATGGCCGTCAGCAGGACTAACGACATAATCGGAGTAAGTGGTAAACTTTGAATAAAAGTCATAATATTTTCAAATGCTGGTGCAGTTGTTATCACTGTACCAAATCCAACAGCAACGGCGGGTGACATCACCGAAGTAATACTGTTGGCAGCCCCATTATTTAAGGAATTCTGATGCCCATCTAAATAGCGATGGAATAGAAGAGTGGCAAGAATAACTGAAATCACCAAGGCATATATAGTAATACTATCTATACTCAAGAAAGAGCCTGCAATAATAGCTAAAAATAAAGTAGCTAAGGGTGCAATACTGACCCCGAATGGGGGCAGGTTACCATAATCGATTTCGTCTTCTTTACCAAAGCGATCTTCAAAAATTTCATCATTTTTTATCGAACGATTTAATTCAACACGCATACGCCAAAGAGCCTATCCAATCATGAAAGCAGCCAAAACCAAACTGTATAGAGGTACAGTTGTTAATGTTGTCCCCAATGCATTTGACATAATCACATTTTGAATAGATGGGCTCCCGGGAATGACAGTCATCGTGAAGAATGATGAACCCAAGAAATATGGGGTAACAATTAATTTCCATGATAGGTTTAACTCTTTGAAAATATTTCGAGCGAGAGGAATAATGACAAACAAAGCTACGAAAAGATTGACACCGCCTAATGTCAACACAGCAGAAATAAGGAAAATAGATATAAGGACAATATATGGTCGGTCTTTACCCGTTTTTTCCAGTATATAATCAGCAATTGACTTAGCTGCACCGCTATTTTCAATATACTGAGCCAAAATTGAACTTAAAAGGAATATGATAAAGTAGTCTACGAAAAAACTTGCAACTCCAAATATATAAGAAGATTCTCCCGTAAAAAAAGCTCCCATAACATTCATCCGATTAGTAACGGCCACCACAAAAGTTGCAATCACTGACAAAATAATAATGCTGTAACCACGTAATGATCCCTGGATAATTATGAACATAGACAAAAAGAAACCCAACATTCCAATCAGCGCCATGACATTCACCTTTCCTCATTTACTGTATTTCTACCACCATATCAAAGATACTTTATTAGCAACAATGAAGGTCCTTTTATGAAACTCTCTTTAAAATGTAAAAAGCATGAAATCAGATAAGATTTCATGCTTTAATAAAGTCTATTCAGAAACCAATTCAATATAGGCATTCATATAATCTTGAATGTTTCCAGCTCCCATAAATAAAAGAACATCTTCTTTATGATCTAAAAGAGCACGAATGTCATCTATAGTCAAAATAGTAACATCTTGTGGTATTGCTTGAGCCAGATCCTCAATCGTTACCTTTCCGCTTTGTTCCCTTGCGCTGGCAAATATTGGAGCAAGGTAGACCGCATCTGCTTCATTTAAAGATTGGGCAAAGCGTTCCATTAAGGCTTCCGTTCTAGAAAAGGTATGTGGCTGGAAAACAGCTACAATCTTTTTATCAGGATGTCTCTGTTTTGAAGCATCTATAGTAGCACTAATTTCATTGGGATGATGAGCATAGTCGTCAATAATGTGCTGATTATAAATTAGTTTTTCATTAAAACGACGTTTAACTCCAGGATAAGATAAGAAAAGATCTTTCACTAATTCTAAATCCAGACCTTCTAAATAGCAAACAGCTATGACACTTGCAGCATTTTGTATATTGTGATTCCCATAAAGAGGAATCTGATAGGTTCCTAATTTTTCACCTTGAAATTCTATGTCAAAGACTGAGCCTTCTGATTTTTTCAAGATGTTTTTTGCGATAAAATCATTATGATCTTCTAAGCCATAATAATACGTCTTAGTATCAATCGACAATCGGCGGACATTTGCATCATCACCACAGGCAATGACAGCTTTTTTTACTTGGTTGGCATATTCATCAAATAACCGCATGACATGATCTAAATCCTTAAAATAATCCGGGTGGTCAAAATCAATATTGGTAATGATTCCGTAATCGGGTTGATAAGTTAGGAAATGCCCCCGATATTCATCTGCCTCTAAAGCAAAGTAACGAGCATTTTCTACCCCTCGCCCTGTTCCATCACCAATAAGATAAGATGTTTTATCGAGGCCGGATAAAATATGTGCGAGTAAGCCTGTCGTGCTTGTCTTACCATGCGCTCCGCTGACGCCAATACTTGTATATTGTTTAATATACTCACCTAAAAAGTGATTATAGCGAGAAACATCAAGATTTAATTCCTTCGCTCGAACAACTTCCGGATGGTCATCAGAAAATGCGTTACCTAAAATAATAGACATATTTTCTTTAATGTTTGATTCATCAAAAGGTAAAACTGGAATATTTTTCATTTCTAAGCCAACTTGAGTAAAAAAATAAGTTTCTACATCAGATCCCTGAACATGGTAGCCCTCATCATACAAAATATTAGCTAAAGCAGACATTCCGGATCCTTTAATTCCTATAAAATGGTAATTTTTTTCCATTAAATTCATAATTAAGCTTCCTTTACTAAAATAATCATCACTTAATATTCTAGCACAATCTAGCAATGATTGGATACTTTTTAAAAATTATCTCTATTAAAAAATAAATTTCTACCAGATTACTGCTATAAATTAAATCAGGACAAAGGAACCCGTATCATTTTACTAATCCTTCGACTCTCGTTAAAATAGAGATAGAATTAATGAAAGGGGAATTTATCATGAAAGAACATATTGAACAAAGACATGTTGGACCAGAGGATTACTATGAAAAAAGAGCAGGTTTTAACCTCTCCTGGGGATCGGTGTTTGCTGGTATTGTCACTTTTATCGCACTAATTATTACTTTTTCTCTTATTAATGCCGCATTAGGATTTGGCCAAATCGAACCTACAAGCGGGAATCCTTTTGATGGGGTCGGTACAGGACAAGCGATTTGGACGATTATTGCTCTCATTTTATCGTTTTTAGGTGCAGGTTTTGTTGCAGGAGCCACTTCTCGCCGCTTCGGCTTTATGCACGGTTTTCTAACGTGGGCAGGATCATTAATCGCTGTCGTCATCTTGTCGGTCTGGGTAGCCTCAGCTGCCTTATCAGCAGTAGGTAATGTTGCAGGATCAGCGGCAAATCTAGCAGGTGATGCTGTTTCTGGAATAGGATCAGGAGTATCCCAATTGACTGATAATATCAATATCGACTCCGGTGATATTGATGGTTTTAATGCGAATGTGGAAGAAATTTTGCAAGATACTGATGTAGAAGAACTTCAACCTGAATACTTAAGTGGACAAGTAGATGAAGCGACATCTGATATTACACAAGCACTTCAAGATTTAGTGGTGAATCCAGAGAATTCTGATCAGATCTTCCAAGATTTATCAGACACCTTGACTAATCGGGTAGATAATATCACAGAAAATCTAGACAGAGATGCTGTGGCAAGTTCGGTTGAAGAAAACACAGACTTAAACCAACAAGAAGCTGAAGAAGCAACACAGAATATTATTGACGGTTACCAGGAAACGGCTCAAAACACACGAGAAGGTATTCAAAATGCTCAAACTCAAATCCAGGAAACACAGGAAGAGTTACGCGCTCAAGCTGAAGAAGCAAGCGATACAGCTTCTCAAGGTTCAATCTGGGCCTTTGTCGGAGTTGTCCTGGGTGCTGTTATATCAACCTTAGGTGGAACATTAGGTGTCAATACAGCGAGACGTCGAATGGATGAAGAAAGAGTTTAATTCCTAGCACTTAGAAAATATAAGTATAACAAGCAAAGAAACTGGAGTTAAATTAAATATTAAGTAACGAATGGAGTGTCTATTTTTCGGTAGCTCACCGGAGATAAGTCACTCCATTTTTTTGAATTAAAGATGACTAGAAATATTATGCTTCAAAGCCAACTCCCGAAGTTCCTCTAAATCTCCTCCTCGTGCCACTTTCACTTTAACCTTATATGAATTTTTTAAACATAATAATAACCCCCCAAAAGCAATTTTCATTCTAACTTTTGAGGGGTTACATTAAATTCTAAATGAATTTCTCGGGATTTTTTATTTGAATATGACCATTATCTACAAATATGTCTTCTAGTTTTCGATTTAAGCCTGTCGTAGTGTTCACTTTATTTTTAAGAACTACTTGACTTTTATTCTTTACATCTATACTTTTTTTCATCCTATTTTCATTTTCAAACAATAGAATATCTTGATCCGACTTTTTCAATCGACTGCGGATGATACTATATATTTTATTGCTATCATTCAGTCCCTCATTATAACGATGTTCAAAGTATTCCTTAGGTGGAAGTTTTTTCGGATTAAAAGGTGTAGAACTTCTTTTTTTCTTATTAACATCTGTCTTCTGGTAAGGAATTTTACTCAAAGAAGTTTTTTGAGCTCTTTTATTTGTCTGGCTGACATCGTTTGTTTTATTTACAGGAGGGAATTTGTTGGTTTCTTTTTTTTTGTGACGAAAAAAACTTGGTCCATCATATCCACTCATGCCATCAACCTCCTATTCCTTAAAACTGAAAAGCTTCTCCCACTTGGGTGTCTTCATCCAGGACTAGTATCCCACGTTTTTTAGGTGCACTTTCCAATTGGAGTTCTTTAGCTGAACAAATCATCCCGTGACTATCTGCTTTATGTAGTCTGCCCGCCCAAATAACTAAACCATCAGGCATCACTGCACCTTCTTTAGCCACAACAACTTTCTGTCCTGCTTCAATATTAGGTGCGCCACAGACAATTTGTAAAACTTCTCCTTGATCAATTTCAGTCTGGGTGATTTTCAAATGGTCAGAGCCTTCCATCGGCTCACACTCTTTGACTAAACCTACTACAAATTTTGGTCTATCGTCCACTTCAAGTAATGGAGAAAAACCAGCAGCTTCAATTTCCTTGTTTAATTCTGAAACTTCTGCTTCTGATAAGTTCTTTGTTCCATTATTATTTGTGTCTACGACAGCTGAAACATCGAAAAAATTATACCCATATACTTCACCCGTTTCGATATTGCGAATTTGAGCAACCTTCCCTTTTCTTTCAGCTTCTCTTTCTGCATTCGAACCGTTAGCGATTGCGACCATTAAAACATCATTACTTACTGCACTGACTATCATATATCCTCCTAAAATGTTTGAAATTCTTTTATTTTATTTTTATTTAAATCTTTTATGACAGTTAATATTATTTCTTTGGCTGATTCATAATCTTTCATATCAAAAATAGATTGATGAGTGTGAATGTAGCGCGCTGGACATCCAATCACACAAGACGGAATTCCCGTATGGCCTACTTGGGCAGCTACAGCATCTGTACCGCCCTTTGCAAAGTAATACTGATAATTTATTTTATGTTCTTCAGCAAGCCCTACCATCCATCTAATAATTTTTCTTGGAGTCAGCATACCTGGATCTTGAACCCTTACAAGAAAACCTTCGCCCAGCTGCCCCATGGCTTCTTTACTGCCGCTTATATCATTAGCAGGTGAAGCATCTACAGCAATAAAAAAGTCTGGTTTTATAAGCTCTACGGCAGATTTAGCGCCACGCAAGCCCACTTCTTCCTGCACAGTAGCTCCAGCTACTAATGTATAGTCTAAGTCGACATTGGCAAGATTTCTCAATAAATCAATGACCATGGCCACTCCATATCGATTATCAAAAGCTTTGCCCAATACTCGGCTGGAATTAGCCATCGGGATAGTTTCTGCATCCGGCACAATAGCATCTCCAGGTCGGACTCCAAAAGATTCGGCTTCTTCCTTAGAAGAAAAACCCCCATCAAAAGAAAGTTGAGATAATTCGGGTGTCTGATTCTTATCCTTTAATAAATGAGGTGGAACAGAAGAAGATACCACAGGAAAATCGCCCTGCTCTGTTTGTAATGTAAAACGTTGAGCTGATACTACCTGCATATTCCATCCACCCAGACTAACGACAGATAAAAGACCATTGGATTTGATACTTTCTACCATAAAACCCACTTCATCCATATGAGCCGCTACCATAACGACAGGTGCATCTTTTTTCTTGGCATGTTTAACTCCAAAAAGACTCCCCAGACCATCTGTAACAAGTTCATCCACTTTGTCGTGAATGTTTTTTTTCAGATATTCTCTGACTTGGTCTTCTGCTCCACTTGTCGCTTGCAAGTCCATTAGTTCTTTGATTAATTGAAATGATGAATTGTTTATTGGCATGATAAAACTCCTCTCACTCCTTCTAGTATATCGAAAGGTCTGTTCTTTTTCATTAAAAATAAAACTAATTTGCTTTTAAAATCTCAATTAAAAGATAGTGTGATAAAATGAATAAAATAAGGGAGGTATTTTAATGGATAATTTTAATAAGCGCGATGCTCTAATTCTAAGTGGTTTAACTATTTTATTCGCAGGTTTCACCACAGGTTGGTTTGCCCGCAGATTTTTGGTTGAAAATCAAACAATTAATGCAGATGATATTCTTGATGATGTTAAAGAGCAATTCTTACAAGAAGGCCCTATTGAAGGATCATGGATAGAACTGAATAGTACACCTGTTCAAAAAGAAGCTTTACACACAGACGCTTACTATGGCGGTATTTCAAGATATGAAAAAAGTGAACTCGTTCAGTATGAATTTATTGCTGATGCCTACACCGGCTCGATTTTAGACATATATAAATTATAATACACATTAAAATCCAGACATTGTATCTTAAAAAATGGCTGGATTTTTATTTTAAGTGGCATCACTTAAATATAATCCAAAGCAGTTTCGTCTACTGCTTGAAAAAAATCAAAACTAAGTTGGGTGTAATAAATTCTTTTTCCCTGCTTTGAAAACTTTTCTTCATATTCGGTTTGAATATTTTTAATTTCCAGATCTTGATGTAGATTGAGTGATAACTCTCTAATCGTCATATGTGCAGCATTAAACATTTGAATAGAAAATTCAAAAAACTTTCGATTATCTGTCTTAAAGGATAACAGACCTTTATCTTTTAACACTTGATGATAACTTTCTAAAAAATTAAAATGTGTCAATCGTCGCACAGCATATCTCTTTTTAGACCATGGATCTGAAAAATTCAAATAAATGTGATCAATTTCCCCTTCAGCAAAAAGATCAGTTATCATTTGAGCCTTCGTATTAATCAACTGGACGTTCTCTACACCCTCTTCTAATACTTTCTCAAGAGCACGATAGATGACACCGGTCTGCATTTCAACACCTATAAAGTTAAGTTCTGGATGAGCTTTGGCCATTTCTACAATAAATTGACCTTTTCCCATACCGATTTCCAAATGAATCGGTTGATTCTTTTTGAATCTTTTTTGAAATTTTCCTTTATAATTTTTAGGATGTGTCACTACAATATGAGGATTCGCTGCTAGACCTTCTTCAGCCTCGGGTATATGCCTTAATCTCATTTCTCTCTCCTTACAAATAAAAAAGTCGAGCAAAACTCAACTTTTTAATCTTTAATTAGATTGGTTTTTTTGTTTTTATGGCAGCTTTTTCAACAGCTTCTTACATTCTTCCACTTTTTTATAGTGGCCTTGTTTAAAAGCTTTATTCAGCGAGATAAGCAAAGAGTATTTCCCATACCATTGAATTCTTGTTTTAATCATTGAGTTAGAGTCTACTTCATAAATTTGTAAGCAGCTTTCCCAATAACTCGGGTCAATATAATGATAAAAAATGGAGGCAATATCATAAATATAGTCTGTAATAATTGCATTATCCCAGTCGACTAAATAAATAACATCTTTATCTGATAACATCCAATTTTTGTGGTTCATATCACCGTGACAGACTGCCAGCTCTTTTTCTTCTGGATCAATCATATGCCGGGCCAGCCACTCCAGTAGATCTACCACCAAAGAATCATCAATTAAATCCTTGCTTAGATTTTTTTTGAAATCTATTAATAAGTCATCAGGAAAAAAAGTTTCTCCTCCAACTTTTTTCAGCATACGTAGTAAGGCTTCAGATGTCTGAATGGTTTTAATAAGTTGGATAACTCTTGCATCGCTCATCTCTTCCGGTTCCAGACACCGACCATTTAGCCACTCCTGGGCAGAAAGAATATCTCCATTTCCCAAACGCTTGGTCCATTTTAATCGTGGAGTAATACCTTGAATAGAGAGCGCCGCTAGAAACGGAGAAGCGTTTTTTTTGAGAAATACTTTTTCTTCATCCTTAACGCCCATATAAGCCATCCCTGTTTCACCTTTAAGAGGGTGCATTTTCCAACCGCTTTCATTATTTTCAAAAGTCATTCTTCTACCCTCCCTAATGCCTCTCGTTTCATATAATATATAGTTTAGTTTAATTGTTAAATTAAGAATTATCAAGTTATTACAAAAACAACTTCCTTATTTTTGTTTCTTTTTTAATCGTCTGGGAATGTAGAAGGAAGTAAACAGGAAAGAGAAGAGTATATAAATAAGCATATTTACAATAGCTGCTATATAATCGGTGGTATTAAACAAACCCATAATTCCAAAAAAAAGACTCGCTGCCTGCAACAGCCAATTAATTAACCGCTGGGTTTCTCTTATAATCAAATCTTGCGCTACAGGTATAACTGCCTGAGCCTTAACTTTCTCGTATTGATTAGCCAAGGGTATCAGCTGAAAACCTATCATAAACAAGAAGAGCAGCCCGATTATGAGACTCATCCAAGGAGTAGGTACTAAGAGAATAAGAATTAAAGCTATCGCTAATAAGCGGATATATAAATTAATGTAACTTGGATTTCTAAAGAAACCTCTAGAAACTAGATGCAGAGCTGCACTAGTATTCGCCTTTGGTAATGATTGAATCAGGGGATCAAATATTTTATTACGTTTTGCTTCACTTTTTATTTCAGGTATATCTGTGAATAGATTAATTAATTTGAGTTGATTAGTTAGGCGAGACTCTTCTTTAGTAATCATATATTCCCAGTTCCATCGCTCGGATTCAAAGAAACGCTGGTATACAAAAAGGGTTGAAATTAAAAGAACCAGAGCAAGACTGATGCTGGTAATTATAGAAGTAAAAATGAATAGATAAACCAAAATAATATTCACTATTCCTAAGGCCGCATGGTATAACAAAGTCCAATCCTGGTGCCATGATTTATATAGGATCTGCTGAGCATAGAGATTAATCCATTTTAACAGGATGAGCAGCACCCATAATTGCCACCAATTAGAAAAAGAATACACTTGGTAGGCCACCAGCATAGGAGAGGCCATAGCAGCTGTAAAACCAAGCAGAATTAAGGGTATCAAAAAGCTTCTTCTTCTTAAACGTGATGCAATAGGATTAAAGTCATCTTCTATAGGCAGCAAAAATAATTTATCTGCTTCTTGTAAAAGTGTTGAAAAGTTACCTACAAAAGGCATCAAACCTATAAAAACACCTAAAACATATAATGGAAGCGGCTCATTAATTTGAATACTTTTGACATACTCAGAATAGAGATAGGCTATAGCGCCAAATAATATAAAAGCAAATAAAATAAAATGATCATTAAATACATATTTTAAATATTTTCCTATTTTAGTTAAATGCTTCCTTTCTCTTTCTTTCCAAAAATCTTTTAAGTTCATAGCAGTCCACGCCCAGTAACATCAATATATAATTCATCTAAAGACACATGAGATGGCATTCGATATTGAATTTGCAACTCTTCCAGCGTTCCCTGCCCCAAAACCTTTCCTTCATGTAAAATAATAAATCGGTCACATATTTTTTCTGCGGTTGATAAAACATGGGTAGACATTAAAATACTAGAGCCGCGAGCTTTTTGCTTGTCCAATTGCTCAATTAAATCTCGTATCGCAATAGGATCCAGTCCTAAAAATGGTTCATCAATTACAAATAAAGCTGGACGGGTTAATAAAGCACAAACAATCATTACTTTTTGCTGCATGCCTTTAGAGAAATTGGAAGGAAACCAATCTTCTTTTCCGTCCAGGCGAAATAGTTTTAATAATTCTGGTGTTTCTTTTTCAACACGTTCCACAGGTAAATCATAAGACATCTGAATCATGTTAATGTGTTCCTGCAAAGTTAATTCTTCATACAAGGCCGGTGTTTCTGGTACATATCCAATCGACCGTCTATATTCATTCGGTTCCTCTTCAAGCTTTTTTCCGTTTAATGATATATTTCCAGAAAATGGTTTTAACAGTCCCATAATATGCTTAATTGTTGTACTTTTTCCAGCTCCATTTAATCCAATGAGTCCTACAGTTTCTCCATGATCTACAGTCATCGAAATATCATGAAGTATCGGATAACGTGTGTATCCCCCGACAAGATGTTCAATTTTTAAACTCATAATCAGCCTCCTTTACATACTGGTCATTTTATCATAAATAAAGAAGATAAAAAATGCTGCAAGAAAGTAATTATAAAAAATATAAAGGACTATCCAGCGTGACAATGGTCAATCCAAGCAAATTATGTTAAATTAAGATTAAACAATTGAGAGAAAGTTGGGTTAATATGGAAGATTGTATTTTTTGTAAGATTATAGATAATCAAATCCCATCAAGAAAGGTCTTTGAAAATGATGATATTCTAGCTTTTTTTGATACTTCTCAGGCAACCCCTGGTCATACCCTGATTGTCCCCAAAAAACATGTGGAAAACATTATGGATTATGATGATGAATTAGCAGCAACAGTATTTTCATATCTTCCTCAAATTGCAAGAGGAATCAAGAAATCTCATCCCAATATTCAGGGAATCAATATTATTAATAACAATGGTGAAATAGCCTATCAAACAGTATTTCATAGCCATATCCATGTTATCCCTCGTTATGGAACAAATGATAGCTTTTCTATGACAATGGGCAACAATAGTGACCAATACAAAGATGAAGATTTAGATCAATTAGCTGATAAAGTTAAAGAATCGATTAAAGGTGAATAAGTATGCGTATTAAAAAATTTGCAGCAGGACTTCTCGTAGGAGCACTAGGTGGAGCCGTTTATGGTCTTCTAACAACTAAAAACAGTGGTAAAGAAAATCAACAAAAACTCAAGGTATATACTGAGGATGTTAAAGCTAAAGCAGAAGTTGTAGGCCATGACTTAAACCAAATGCAGGATACCATTCAAACCATGAGAAAAGTTGCTATTCCTCAAGCCAAACAATTCCAAAATGAAGTCGATATCCTTATTAAAAGTTTTCAAGACGAAGCTCAGCCACGCCAACGCCGAATATCTAACCAGTTGGATAAGATTCAAAAGGAAGCTGATGACTTCAATACTTCACTTAATGCAGAGAATGTAGAGAAAAAATAATTATAATGAAT
>JAUNQW010000032.1 GCA_030535975.1 Atopococcus tabaci
TATTGACAGGTTTTCCAGATTTGGTACTATAGGAGCATGTATAATTATTAACTGAAATGAAAACTAATACTAACCGCTGGAAAGCGAAAGGAGCAGTTTTAATGAAAGTAACAATGATCTTAGGTGATGGAATTGGACCAGAGATTTCTCAGTCTGCTATGGATATCATTGATGCAACAGATGCAGGAATCGAGTGGGAAATTGTCAATGCTGGTGAGGGAGTATATGAAGAAACGGGAGAGTTGATACCGGATTCTGTCTATGAAAGTTTAGAGCGTAATAAGGTTGCTTTAAAGGCACCTTTAACAACTCCTATTGGTACCGGATTCCGCAGTGTTAACGTTGCACTCCGCAAGAAATATGACCTCTACGCCAATATCCGTCCGGTCAAAAAGATAGGTAAAATTGACTCCTTATTTGATGATATCGACTTGGTTTTATTCCGAGAAAACACTGAAGATCTCTATGCAGGTGTTGAGAAGAAAATATCTGATGATGAGATGCATTCGATTAAAATCATCACACGGCCGGCTTCGGAACGTATCTGCCGCCAAGCTTTCGAATTTGCGAAAGAAAATGACCGTAAAAACGTAACTGTTGTAACTAAAGCGAATATTATGAAATTAACAGATGGTCTCTTCTTGGAAGTAGCTCGAGAAGTAGCAGCTGAGTATCCTGAAATCGAATTCAAAGAAGTCTTAGTAGATAATATGGCGATGCAGCTGGTTATTTATCCAAATCAATATGATGTCATTGTTACCGAAAACTTATATGGGGATATCCTTTCGGACCTCATGGCCGGCCTGATCGGCGGCTTGGGATTGGTTCCAGGGGCTAATATCGGAAAAGACATGGCGATTTTCGAAGCTGTCCATGGTACGGCTCCAGATATCGCGGGACAGGACAAGGCGAATCCAACTGCTTTACTGCTGAGCGGCTGCTTGATGCTGGACCACTTGAATAAGCGTGAAGAAGCAGACCGTATTCGCCAAGCGCTAGAAGTGGTCTATAGTAATCCACAGAACTTTACCGGCGACTTAGGAGGAAATGCATCGACGAGTGAGTTTACTCAAGCAGTGATTGCACAATTAAAAAATAATTAAGATGTAACGGCTTCATCTGTTTTTCTTGGACAACTCACTCAATAAAATAAAAATAGAGGATCCTCTTGGGAATCCTCTATTTTTTCATTTAATGTCCTTTGGATTTAAGAGCCTTCAGTAGAATAGGAGTTAATAAACCAGCCAGAAGGGAAGAAATGACCGCTTCTAATATTCCATTGGCAGTGATAATAGTTAAGATAAATGCAAATAAATTTTCTGAGGAAATGCCCATCGCTGATAAAATTGCTTCCTTCGCAAAAATATAGGCTAAAGTCATTGTCACAGATGTGTTGATAAGTGAACCGACAGCGCCATAGGTAAAGTAGGCGGGACGTGATTTTCCAAACTTTTCAGCTAAAAGTCCAATGATAAAGCCTACTAAGATACGCCCTGGAAGAGCGACCAGGGGATTGATAAAGACTGGTGAGAGAATGGTTGGTTGGAGAATATTGCGAATGATTGCTAATATGCCCCATATTAAACCCAGAAAAGCTCCATTTTTAGGTCCAAGTAAGATGCCGGCAATAATGATTGTAACTTGAACGATAGTAATATTAGCGATGCCCAGTGGAAGATAGCCCAACCAAGGCACAAAAGTCTGGATAATGATAAGAGCAATAAAGAAACTGACCATCGTCATATTATACAAAGAATTCTGTCTATTCTGCATGGGTCACCTACCTTCTCAAATGATAATTTATATTATACCTTGTGATTATTTTTTTGTAAATTCTTTCAGGAGTATCCAAGGGCTTATTTTAACTTATAAATCTTTATAATTTACTTTCCATTTGATTCAGGATAATGATAGGATAGACTTTACGAAAGAAAACTTCATTAAGTGATGCTGGATTTATTATCATCAATATATTTAAGTCCTTAGAAAAAAATCAAAGGAAGTAATGGTGGTATAAAAAGAAAATGAGGGATGATATGCTTGTTAGTCAATTAGAAAAAGATTATAAATATTGTGAAAAAATTATTAAAAAAGAGTCAAAATCTTTTTATTTTGCTTTTTCAAAATTACCTAAAGCTAAAGCTAGAGCAGTGTATGCAATTTATGCTTTTAATCGTATGGTTGATGACTCTGTTGATGAAGTGGATGATGAATCTACAAAAAAGAAGTTCTTAGCTCAACATAAAAAAGATTTATTACAGATGGATCAAGTCGATGAACCTATTTATCGGGCATTAACCGATACTTTTTCTCGCTATAAATGTATAAAAGCTCCTTATCTCGAGCAAATCAAAGGGCAGGAAATGGATATTTATTTTGAGCAGCCGGAGAATCTGGAAGAATTAGAAAAATACAGCGATTACGTTGCTGGTTCTGTTGGTCGTATGATGCTGCCTATTATTGCGTCTGAAAATAAGAATCTAGAAAGCTTGTATCCAGCAGCAACAGACTTGGGTGTGGCTATGCAGCTGACGAATATCTTAAGAGATGTGGGCGAGGACTATCGTGAGAGAAAAAGAATTTACCTGCCTAAAAACTTGATGGAAAAGTACCACTATACAGAAGAAGATTTGGCAGAGAATAAAATTAACGATAGTTTCAGAGAATTGTGGGAACATGTGGCTTATCGATCAGAAGAACTATATAAAGTATTTTTTAATTCAGTTGATGAATTTGATAAGGACTCTGTGAAGCAAATCCATAAATCTGCAAAAGTCTATCGCGAGATTTTAGCGATTGTTCGAGAAAAAGGCTACAATTGTCTGAGCGAACGTCAATATGTACCTAAGCGGCGGATGCTGCTTTTATAAAGACAAAAAACCAGGAAGGCCTGGTTTTTTTATTTTAAGGAGCATTAAATTATCTGCCGGGGTTAATCCCCAAAGAAATACGTCCCACTCGGGTAATACGGGTCATTTGCCATGCAGGGGACCAGACGACAGTTATATCGAGTTGATTAATGAACTCCAACTCTTCTAAATAGTGATGAAGATCATTAAGTATTTCTTCGGCACAGGGACAACCCGCACTTGTGAAAGTTAAGCGAATCTTACAAGTACCCTCATCATCAAGGTTTACTTCATATATTAAACCTAAATTAACAACATCCAGGCCAATTTCAGAGTCCAGCACCTTGAAAAGCTCTCTCTCAATTTCTTGTTGGTGCTTACTGGCTTGACCAGTATACTCTATACCGTTTATTTCCATTTCACTTAACTACTCCTTTATATGATATCTACTAGTATAAGTAGATGAAGTATAAAAATCAAACACTTCTTAATTTAAGGCTTTAGAGATATCATCAATCATAATTTGGTAAGCTTGAAGCCCGCCGTTGCCTATATACCAAGCATCCGGTGTCAGATAATGAATCTCATCACTCTGTTTAGCAGATAAGTTTTCAATCAGCGGATGGTTTTCGAAAGCAGAATCTGCTTCATCACCGGCACTTCTAGCCGCTTCACGGTCAAGTACAAAGATAATATCAGGGTCTATTTCCAGCAGATATTCATAAGAAACCTGCATGCCATGATTCGAGTCTTCGATATTTGGATCCGCTGCTTCAAAGCCAAAATCATCATAAATATGCCCGAAGCGCCCACCTTTACCATAGACAGATATATCATCTTGATTATATAAAACCATTAAAGCTTTTTGACCAGAGTCTGCAGCTTCATCTTGGAGAATTTGACGCTGATCATCCAAGTCGCGCAATAAGTCACTCGCGGTATCTTCTGCTTGTAAAATTTTGGCGAGCTGGCTGACATTGTACTTTATGGATAAGAAAGGACTCTCTTGGGTTAAAGAGAAATCTGCTGTAGGCAGGTATTCTGATAAAGCAGAATAAGATTCTGCTGATCGAGTAGCGATAAGGGCCATGTCAGGCTCTTCGCTCATCGTAGTTTCTAAATCAACCTCATGCAGGGTACCGGCCGTCGGAGTATCTGAATAGCTGTCTTCTAGATAAGCAGGTTTAGGGTTGGAAGAAGTCACTGCAACACGGTCACTAAAGCCCAGAGCTTCGATATTATCCAAGAGGGCATAATCAAACACCGCCAATTTTTCCGGGCTTAGCGGAGCTTGCACTGGATGATTCTGCGCATCCGTAATCTCGATAGTTTCTTCTTCTGAAGTGCTCTCTCCCGAGGCACAAGCAGTCATAATTAAAGCAATAAACAATGTTGCAAGTAGTTTCATAAAATTCTCCTTTATTAGTTAGTGGCCTGATGAAAGGTTTTAACATCTTCTGTGTTATTCAAGCATTCTTCACAATCATTTCCATAATAAATACAATATTTTCTTAAATTATACTCAATAATTTCAACATCAATATCGAAGAGGTCATCAACGATATCTTTTTGGAACACATCGTTCGCATCATCATTGGCAAAAAGTTTCCCGTCTTTCATGGCGATGATGCGATCAGAGAATTGAGACGCATAATTAATATCATGCATAACAACGACGACTGTCTTCCCTTTTTCATCCACTAAGCGCCGAAGTAGGTTCATGATTCCGATTGAATGATTGATATCTAAATTATTTAAGGGCTCATCCAGGAGGATATACTTCGTATCTTGGCAGATAACCATCCCGATAAATGCTCTTTGCAGCTGACCACCTGATAATTCTGTTATTTTTTTATCCTGAAGATCAGACAAGCTTAAATAATCTAAGCTTTCGTCAATGATTTCCTGATCCTGCTTGGTTAGACGCCCCTTGGAATGTGGAAAACGGCCAAAAGCCATTAATTCACGAACAGAAATCTGCAAGCCCAGGGGGTTGGATTGTTTCATGATGGACAGCTTTTTAGCAAGCTCTGTACTTTCCCATCCCTCAACTTCTATCCCGTCTATAAGAATTTGACCGGAGTCATAGGGGCAGAGTCGGCCGATCATATTAAGTAGGGTTGATTTACCTGCGCCGTTCGGACCAATCAAGGAGGTTAACTGATTTTCTTGAATAGTTAAAGATAAATCTTGAATGATTTTTTTTGACTTAAAATTTTTATTCAGATTTTTTACTTCAATCATTGTCGAGATCTTCCTTTCAATAGGATGAATAAGTAGTAAAGGCCGCCGATAAATTCGATAATAATACCAAGATTAACTTCAGCTTGGAACAAGTGGTCTACAATAACCTGTCCAAAAGTAATGAAGAGAAAAACAACTAGACTCGTGACGATAAAAACAGCATCATGACGTCTCTGTTCAAGAATAGTATAAGCAATATTTGCCCCTAAGAAGCCGAGAAAACTAACGGGTCCTACCAGGGCTGTAGCAATGGAAGTCAAAACGGCCACTAAAGAAAAGTAGACCAATTGCCTTTTTTGAACAGCAATACCCAAGTTTTGGGCATAGTCATTACCCAGGCTTAAGACATCTAATTCATGTCTATTCTTAAAAAGATAAAAAGCAATAGGAATAATAGACAGAAGAGCAAGGGTTAAAACTCGACTGTCGACTTGGCTAAAACTGACAAGAGTTTGTGAAAGAACAGCTGAATACTCGTCTGGATTCATGATGACTTGCAGGAAATTATTAAAAGAATTGACTAAGATTCCTAAAACTAAGCCAAATAATAACATGAGTGGTATATTGTTTGGGAATTTTTTGAAAAAGAAATTGAATAAAACTAAGGAAAAAATAACCACACCTAAAGTATTAAGGGAAAAATGAAGGACAGGATTAGTTTGTATCAAGGATTGAGATGAAAATAAAAAAATCGATAAAATTTGAAACATAATATAAATAGAGTCGATACCAATGATATTAGGTGTCAAAAGATTGTTGTGGGTTAAAGTCTGGAAGGTGACAGTAGCCAAACTCATACTGATTGCTACGACAATAAAAGCTATTAATCTAGGCAGTCTAAAGTCTAGAGTAAAGTTTATCGGTCCTTTTGTAAAAGCAAACAAAAATGTCAGGCCGGCAAGTAGACTTAAAGCGGATAAAATCCATATTAAGCGCTGTGTTTTTTTTGTCATGCACGCTCACCTCGCAGCAGGATAAAGATAAACATGCCGGCACCGATAACTCCCACAATAATACTGACGGGGATTTCATAGGGTGCAATTATTAAACGAGCTAAAATATCGCAAAATAATAAAAAGATCGGGCCTAATAATAATACGGCCCCCATATTCTTTTGAAAATGATCTCCTTGTAAAAAAGCTGCTAAGTTAGGGATAACGATACCTACAAAGGGGATATTGCCTACTGTCAGTAGAACTGCCGAGGAGGCTAAAGCAATCAAGGCGATGCTGATCAGGCGTATCTTTTCAAAAGAAACACCTAAATCTGTAGCAATATCTCTTCCAAGCCCCAACACTGCAAAATAGTGAGATCCTAAAATGATAAATCCTAAAGCAAGCAGACTGACCAGTATCAGCTGGAAATTCTGGGAGTGGAGACTTGAGAAGCTTCCTTGAAACCAAGCATTAACTTCTTGAGCAATATCTTGGTTAATAGCAATGTAACTTCCTAGTGCTTGAATAATATTTCCAAATATAATACCTATGACGGGAACAAGCATACTGTTTTTTAACCGGATCGAGTCGAGTATTTTAATAAATAAAAAAGTGCCCAGTAAACTAAATAGAAAAGCAAAGAAGCTGCGTGACAGAATGGCTGATCCCGGAAACAAAAAGATAGAGAGGATAAGCCCCAGCCTTCCTGCAGCAAAAGTTCCCATCGTCTCCGGTGAAGCAAAGCGATTTTGGGTAATGTGCTGAGCCAAGAGTCCGCTTAAAGAAAGACTGGCTCCAGCAATGATGATACTCACAGTACGGGGCAGACGCACAGCAAGTAAAATTTCCAGATCGCGTGAATCTGACTGGCTGAAAGCGGATAAATCAAGATTTGAGACACCAACAAATAGTGACACATAGGCCAGGATGAGTAAGAGAAGGAGCCCTATACTATATTTTCCCACTGCTTTTTTCAAATAGATTCACCACCTCAGATTTTTTAAAAAAACAATAAGTATCAGTTACAAGTATGAATAATTATAAACATAAATAATTAGATGTACAGCCTTCTATCCAGGAATTTAGTTTAACTTGTTCTTTTATTTGAATAAATCATCAATGAATATTTTCTTTTAAGAGGTGGTCTTTTTTATGAAAAAGTAAGCCTTTAATTTTTGATAAGCAATCTGAAAAAGCCAGAAAGCAAAGATTAAGAGGGGTAGAGTTATAAATATAAGCATTGCGACAGTCAAACTTTCTGGTGAGTTCCACAAAGCTAAGGAGGCATAAATCAAATGCAGAGCTGCAAAAAAATCCAGAGGTATACTTAATCCAGCTAACCACTTCTTCCGATAAGCCCAGGCGGGAATATACAATATTATAGAAAAAAAGAGAGCAAAATGATGAGGGGATAAAAAGAAGGTCATTAAATAATAACCATAGCCGTCATCCATCCCTGTCCGATCTTGTGTGAAGTGAAAAAGAAAAATAACAGCTAAAGTATATAAAAAAAATAAAATAATATAAAATAGATAGGAATAAAGAATAATCTTTCTATTTTTTTCTAAATTAATATCAAAAATATCCGCCATAATTATGCTCCTTTATATAAACTCAGTGTAACAAACTTCTTTCATTTCCAGAATACTTTAAGAAATTTTTCAATAAAAATCTATTAAAAAAAGACCGGCTGTGATAGAATACTTCAAACCAGTGAAGAGGAACTCATATAGTAGAGGATTTCAGAGTGAACTTGAGTGAGTGGGAATCAAGTAAATACCAACTATGATGAGTGGACCTTGGAGGGTAAAGTGAACGATTGGAACATCCAGTAGCTGAGACGTCTGACTTGCGTTAAGGGTCTAGAATGTGATGGCATTCGAATAAGTGGAAGAGTCTTGAATGATTCTTCAAAATAGGTGGTACCGCGAGTAGATGATAAAAGGGCTCGTCCTAGATAAAGAAGCGTTTCTTTATTTAGGACGAGTTTTTTTATTGGGTATTACGTATTTCCCATCATGAAAAATGAGGAGGAAAATAATG
>JAUNQW010000033.1 GCA_030535975.1 Atopococcus tabaci
GAGCTGCTGCCTAAGGACGCACAAGTTGTGAATCAAGATGACTCGATTACGTCAAAGCCATTAAACGAATTAAAAGTCGGTGAGATAGTCCGCGTACAAGCTGGGGAAAATATACCAGCGGATGGAGTAATTGTAAGAGGCCGTTCACGTGTTAACGAATCTCTATTGACAGGTGAATCAGCACCAATAGAAAAAAATAAAGGTGACACAGCTATTGGTGGATCGACAAATGGTCCAGGCGTTCTTTTCATTGAAGTTTCAGAAATTGGTGAAAAATCTTTTATTTCTCAAGTACAGACCTTAGTCGGGGAAGCACAAAGTCAGCCCTCACGTGCAGAAGATATGGCTAATCGTGTGGCAAGCTGGCTGTTTTGGATAGCCTTAGGGGCAGCGATACTTGCCTTTATTATCTGGCTGTTTATTTCTGATTTACCAACCGCCGTGACCTTCACTGTAACTACGCTGGTTATCGCTTGTCCACATGCCTTAGGTCTCGCTATACCGCTCGTTATTTCACGCAGTACAAGTTTAGGTGCAAAGCGTGCCTTACTCGTTAAAAACCGTGAAGCATACGAACTGACAACGAAAGCGGATGTCATGATATTAGATAAAACGGGTACACTGACAACAGGAGAATTTAAAGTACTTGATACGCAGGTTCTTGATGATAATTATAGGGAAGATGAAATCATTGCCTTATTGGCAGGTATCGAAGGTGGATCCAGTCATCCCATCGCTCAATCAATTATCTCTCATGCTGAGGAGAAAGATATCGAGCTTGTTAACTTTGAGACAAACGATGTGATTTCTGGTGAAGGTGTTTCAGGCGAAGTAAATGGAAAAGTATATAAACTTATCAGTGAAAAAGCTTACGGTCAGAAATTAAATGTCGATACCCCAGTGGGAGCCACATTAAGTGTGCTGACAGAAAATGATGAAGCTATAGGTACAGTTGCTTTAGGTGATGATTTGAAACCAACAAGTAAAGAATTAATGAATATATTAAAGTCTCAAGGTATTGAACCCATTATTGCTACGGGGGACAATGAATCAGCAGCTGAAGCTGTCGCTGAAGAATTAGACGTAGAATATTTCGCAAATATGTCACCACAAGATAAATATGACTTAGTCGAACGCTATAAGAATCAAAATAAGACGGTCCTGATGGTCGGGGACGGAGTAAACGATGCACCATCTCTTGCTCTCGCTGATGTTGGAGTAGCCGTCGGAGCAGGGACACAGGTGGCCTTAGACTCAGCAGATGTTATCTTAACTCAATCTGATCCAGGCGACATTGAATCATTTATCGAGCTGTCAATTAAGACCAATAAAAAAATGAACCAAAATTTAGCTTGGGGGGCAGGGTATAATTTTATTGCTATACCAATTGCTGCAGGGATATTAGCACCCATCGGCATCACATTAAGTCCAGCAGTCGGTGCCATTCTTATGTCACTTTCAACTATAATTGTTGCTGTTAATGCTATGACATTGAAATTAGATTCAAAATAAGAAGGCTGAAAAAAATATACTCCCCTGAAAGAAAATTATCTTAGGGGAGTATATCAGTTTATAGATGATAAAGTTTGACAGGACGTCACAATTACTCTTAATAGATTAGCCATCTATTCTATAAATAGTATTGTCTACATCATCTTGTGTTAAAATATAAAAGCCTTTTTCTTCTGACCACTCCACATAAAGGAGATCATTTATTTCTTTGTATCCTTCTTTAGTTAAACTCTCTCTTAACCAAGATTCATTAAGGTTATTAGTCTGGAGAACTCGGTCTTGGATCAGTCCTTCATCTACGAGCATAAGAGTCATGACTTTATCTTCTTCTGACTCCTTAATGAGACTCACTTGTCCGGCGTTTTCAAGAATCACATGCTTTGCATTTTCAAGTGAGAAACATTGCTGCTGCCTTAACATAGCTCGGAGCTGTTCCATTTCTATATGGTTTTTAGAAATCTCTGTTAAATTTAACTCTCCATTTTTCATAAGAACTGAGGGCTCTCCTTTTATCCAGCGATTAAGTTTATCATTTCTCTGAACAAACCGCTCGACAATATAAATCAGAACTGCCCACAGAATAACTGCAAACAATAAGTGTCCTATGTTAACTTTATCATCGTATATGGTCTCTTCTAGAATTCCACCTAATACTAATGTATAGATCAAATCAAAGGGAGTAACTTCTGACATCGCTTTCTTACCTAATGAACGAATGACCACCAACAAAGCAATGAAACCAATAACTAATTTAAGTGCTATTGAGAATAACATATTTTTTTCCTCCTAATAAATAAAACTATATCATTTTTTAGAGGAAAGAGCGGGTAAATTGATTTTAGAATATTCAGATAAATAAAATTAATGATACAATGCTCATATAGTCACATTGTCTTTTCTAACTATTGCTAAGAGCTTTCAAATATTAGTTTGACTGCTTTTTTGTTTTTACAATTTATTAGAAAGGCTGTAAACTATTCTCGCTTGCACTCCAAGAAGAGAAGGGTAAATGTATCTAGTTTACTCATAGAGTAATATCTATCCATGAATTAAATAATATATGTGATATAAACTTAGGAGGTTTTTCAAATTTCTCAATCAAGCAGAGGCCATGATCAGACACATCATAATCAGCCGAAAAGAAATATTAAACTAGTTTTTTTCATCAACCTTATTTTCTCTATAAGCGAATTCTTCTTTGGATTTCTTTTTAATAGTGTCTCCATCATGTCTGATGCGGTCCATGATTTAGGAGATGCCATTTCGGTAGGGTTCGCCTGGTTTTTTCAAGGCTATGCGGAGAAAAAGCAGGACGAACGATATACTTTTGGTTATAATCGATTCTCTTTATTGGGAGCATTGATCACTGGAGTAGTATTAATTATTGGTTCGTTCTTTATGATCTATCGCAGTATTCCACGTTTATTTGACCCGCAGGCTGTAAATTACAGTGGTATGTTTTGGCTCTCTCTTGTAGGTATTGCTGTAAATGGTTATGCTGCGTGGATTTTAAGCAAAGGAACATCCAAAAACGAGAGTATGTTGAATCTCCATATGCTGGAAGACGTATTAGGATGGATTGGAGTCTTGGTTATTAGTATTGTAATGAACTTTACCGAGGCTTATCGTTTGGATCCCATCTTATCAATAGCGATTGCAGTCTATATTCTCTACAGAAGTATTCCTGAATTTTTGAGTACAATGAAAATTTTGTTGAATGGTTCGCCTGAAAATGTAAATGTAGAAAGCCTTGCTGATTTAATTAATAGCATTCCTGCTGTCAAGGGACTTTCCCATTTACACATTTGGTCATTGGACGGGGAAGAGAATGCGCTCATCGTCACGGTTCTTATAGACTCTTCAGATACAGAAAGGATTAAGGAAATCAAAAAAGAAATTGGGAAAATTGCACATCAATCAGATGTCAAGGATCATATCACCATAGAAATCACTACAAGTAAAGAAGAGCTTGAGAAGGGATACTCCCGCCCGACTTAAAAGCCATTACTACTTAAATAAAGCTTATAAAAACAGCCACGCTAGAATTTAGCGTGGCTGTTTTTATAAGCTCAAATAATGTACAAACAGATGTCAAGCGGATATTGAAAGTATTGCCAATCTAGACAGACTAATCTGAAGAAAGATAATAATAATTAAGACATGGTCCAGCCACCATCCACCGGCAAGGCATGACCTGTAATATAAGATGCTTGATCACTTCCTAAGAATAGAGCAGCATACGCGATGTCATCTGGTTTACCTAGACGCTTCATCGGAATAGGGGATATAAAGCCTTGATAAATGTCATCCACTTCCAATAAATCTTTTGTCATACCTGTTTCACCAGTTCCTGGACAAATGGCATTGACACGAACTCCTTCTTCAGCATAATCAACCGCCATTGCACGAGTAAATGAAAGGACAGCACCCTTCGTTGCAGCGTAAGAGATAGCATCAGGGAAGCCGATAATTCCTCCGGCAGAAGCTGTGTTGATAATATTTCCTTTACTTTCTTTGAGGTGTGGAATAGCGTATTTACTAGCCAGGAATAAAGCAGTAATATTCACATCCAGTGAGTGGTTCCAATCCTCAATATCTGTTTCTTCTACTGTTCCTGGTGCATAAACTCCAGCATTGTTAAAGAGAATATCGATTTGTCCATATGTATCTATAGCTTTTTGGATAAAATTTTTAACGTCTGCATCCTTGCTGACGTCTGCTGTAACAGCTATCGCTTCGGATTCTTTATCTTGAATCACTTGAACTGTTTCTTGAACTGCTTCTTCATTAAAGTCTACAGCCACAATTTTTGCGCCTTCGTTGGCATATAATTCTGCCGTTGCACGACCAAAACCACTGCCGGCACCGGTAATAATAGCTACTTTATTTTCTAATAACACTTAATCATTCCTACTTTCTTTTATATGATATCTATTTATTAACTATAGATTAGTTATTGGAATCATTCTACTTTTTATTGATTATTAATCCTAATCTGACTGTGGGATTCATTAGGAAATTAGAAGTTATTCAAAAGATGAAATCTCTTTTAAGGAATACAGTAGATTAATCTACACTTATGTTGGTTATTTGATATCCATTTGAGTTTTTTTCCAAAGTATAAGTTGCTGTGTAGTCGGATGTAGATTCTTCAGCAGCCTGACTGTTGTAAATATTAAATATTTCCCTCGTTTTTATTGAAATAGATCCATCCTCATTTATAGCAGTGTCTCTGATTTGAAAATCTTGTAACTGTTCTCCGATGCCTCTATCATACAGGTCCATCACAAAATCAAATTGTTCAGTGTATAAGTCACTGCCGGCAGCAATATAATCAGAAATATAATGAAAACTTCCATAATTTACAGCATCTGGTAAGTAATAAATGAAATCTTCAACCACGTATTTTGCATTTTCTATTTCATCTGCTTGTTCTGAGGCCTTTTCTTCTGCTCTTATGATTGCTTCTTCTACTTTTGCTATTTCTTCTAACTGAATTAAATAGTCATCTGCTTCTTTTTGGGAACTTCGCGTAATTGGATATGAACTACTGTCTATCTTTAGATTATATCCATCACCTTCACGTATAAAATCAAAGTTAAGACTTCCTGCTGAAAAAGTTAATTCATTATAGCCATTATAAACTTCTTCTATACTACTACTTTCACTCTCAGTAAGATTAATTAATTCACCAGAAGATTTAATTTCAAAATACAATTTATCATTGCTATTTTCATTTCGGACTATTTCCCATACCCCTGAAATATCAGCAAGACTCAGATTGTTTTGATAGACCAGTTCATTTTGGTAGTAAACGCTCGAATAATCTTCTATCTCATCAGCTAATATAAATTCTTCATTTGATTCATCTGTATTCTCATCCTTGACTATATATAAAGAATCATCGGCTGCATAAACCAGCGTATTGTAAAATGAACTGTAAGAATCGACATCACTTGCTAATTTAATATTTTCATTAAACAAATCTCCATCATTTGTTAAATAGAATATACGACCATTTGAGAAGTATTGATAAGATGAAGTATTATGACCAATTTGTGATTCTTCATCATTTTCTTGATTCCAAGAATACAATGTGTCATTTGTATCAAGATAAATAATTTTGTTATCTAAAATATCAAAGCTATTGACATCTGTTGAGATTCTCTTAGAAATGTTATCTTCTTGAAATTGATACAATCCAAGGTCAGAAGTTTGATAAATGATGTTGTTTTTATGAAATTTAAAATCTGAAACATCTTCAGTGATGATTTCTGGACGCGTATTTTCAACGACATTTGCAACGTATAAGTTAGTAGATCCTCCTGAATTCTCTTCTATATAATAAATATTTTCATCGGCTTCGGCTATGCTTGTGATATTTACCCAGCCAGAAGCTATTTTAACTTCTGTTTCTTCTTCTAAATTTATATAATATAGAGCACCGTTATCATCAGTATAAGCCACCGATTGACCATCATCCATTAATCTAAAGTCGAAAGCATTGCTTGAAATTCTTTTTTCCTCATGGGTTTCTATGTTATAAGAATAGAGGTTTGAGTCATAATCGCTATAATAAACATCTTCATTTAGTAATTCTATTTTAGAAATATCTGAACCGATTTTTGTTGATTTAGAATCACCATAGATATATACGGAATTATCATCCGTATAATAGACTATTTTCTTATCAGGCGTATCACTGAAGTACATATGTTGAACGTTGGTATCAATTTTTTCAATGGCTTTTATATTATTCTGATATCGGAATAATGAAGACTCCTCATCCAAAAACAACACTTGTTCAGTATCGTTATCGTATACCGACTTATCTAAGACATTGCTATCGATTAATAACACTTCATCATTTTCTTTTTTTATATATAGTGACCCAACTGACTGGTGGTCGCTGACTTTTTCTTCCTTAAAAAACATAAAAGTTAGGTTGACATTTTCTGGGGCATCTTTGTTTGACATCTCTGCATCATTACCGCTTCTACATCCGCTTAAAAAAATAATTAAAAATAAAATAAAACTATATAATAGCTTGCTCTTCCTCATTTAGATCACTCCAAAATAATTTATTTAAGACCAATTCAACTATAAAATTAAATCAGAAAAATAAAAATATATTTACGAGTCACTCCAACTAAGTTTCAGTCACAAAAAGTAGAGGAGTATTCGCAAATGGTCCGCCCACATCTTACCATGAAAGAACTGAGCTGGATAGAAGGCATTAAGTCGGTGTAAACACGTAAGTCTTAAAGAAAGAGTCTTTTCTAGTAGAATACATTTAAGACAGAAAAATAGAGTTGCAGAGGGTTGGACTCTAAATGGGATTATTGGTCGAGGTGAAGTAGATAGTAATGTTCAGAATATATAATTAATAAGAATAGAGGGAAGGCAGGACTCTTATTTTAGAAGCAAATATTTTTTTGGTAAAAGGCATAAAAGTAAATGGAGTAATTTTATACTAGAAATATTGTTTTGGACAGCCACATAATTCCCAGGTGATACGACTTAGCGGCTCAAATATAAGGCTACAACCAACAAAAAAACTCTACTTAGGAAGGACTTATTCCTGAAGTGAGCTTTTAATTTTTACTAAACATTGATTTTTAAAAGTGCTTTCTAATGTATCAGTGTGTTTACATGTCAGGGATTTACATCTTTTTTATTCTAACGTCCAATTAATAAAAATTACTTCTCCAGGTAACGAACGCTCTGAATCTCACCATCTTGTTTATAAATAATCAATTGACTCTCTTTATTACTTGCGATTTCTTCTCCGCGTTTGACGGCATCATCTTTGTAATCAAAGGCTTGAGCTGCGCGGTCAGCGTCCACAGTTTGAACCTTCCAGACCTCGTCTTCATAAAATACTTTGACATCATTATCAAGAAGCTCTGGATTAGCTGTTGATGGGTGGTCATCCTGTTTGGATGGTTCGGGCTCCTTTTCAAACTCTTTTTTCTCTGTTACAGAGGCATTGTCATACCATTCTTGTGCTTGACTTTGAGCAATAGGTATCGCTCGATCATCTTCATAACCTTCTTCTTCCAAAGCGTTGGCGATATCAATGGCTTTTTTACGGACTAAAAAATGCATATTCTTCATTGAATCAGGGTAATCATTTAAATCCCAGGACATATATTTTCCTTCTCAAATTTTTTAAATCCATAGTGTTTTTATATCATAATTATACTTTTCATACGAAGGAAAGGCTTGGTTTTGTTATAATAGAAGTCAAAATAGGGAAGGGATATCTATGAAAATAAATACACGCTGCAAGTACATTATAGAGTCGCCGGAACTTGATCTGGATTTTTCTGAATTTCTAGGAGGTTTAGAAGCTGTCGAAGAGAGCGACTTTCAATATTTTTTATATGGTATTCTCAATCGAAGTTGTTGAGATGAGACGTTTAGTGTTTGGACGACACTAGAAGCAAATCAGGAAATAGAAGTAGCCAGTATTACTTTTTTAGATCTCAGTCTAGAGGCGGTTCAAAAGGAGTTAGAAAATGTCTTAACTG
>JAUNQW010000034.1 GCA_030535975.1 Atopococcus tabaci
CAAGCCATTGAAAAGCTGGTAGATTTAGCTCCTAAGCAGGCGCGTATTGTGGTTGACGGTAAGGAAGTTGAAGTAGAATCAGGCAGTTTAACACCCGGCGATATTGTTCGTGTAAAACCAGGAGAGAAGATTCCTTCGGATGGAGTTGTAATCACTGGACAGACAACTATTGATGAGTCGATGTTGACAGGTGAGAGTTTTCCGGTATCTAAGTCTGAAGGGGACGAAATAATCGGAGCGAGCATCAACAATAATGGGTCTATTGACTATCGAACCACACGTGTGGGTGCAGATTCGACCTTATCTCAGATTATCCAACTAGTAGAAGAAGCTCAGGGTTCCAAAGCTCCTATTTCACGAATGGCAGACAAGATCACTAAGTATTTTGTGCCGATAGTGATTGTCTTGGCCGTCCTTGCTTCTCTCGCGTGGTTTATTGCGGGTTATAACTTTATTTTCAGTTTAAGCATCTTAATTACTACTTTAGTAATTGCCTGTCCTTGTGCTCTGGGTTTGGCTACACCAACAGCTATTATGGTAGGAACAGGTAAAGGAGCTGAACATGGAGTACTGATTAAGGGCGGAGCGGCTTTAGAGCAGACTCATAATATCGAAACGGTTGTCTTTGATAAAACAGGAACTTTAACAGAAGGTCAGCCTGTTGTTACAGATATCATTACTGCTGGAGACTGGTCTGAGGAAAGCGTTCTACAATTTGCAGCTTCAGCAGAACAAGGATCTGAGCATCCTTTAGGAGAGGCAATGATTCGTGATGCAGAGGAAAAAGGAATCAATTTATGGCCGATTCAAAATTTTGAAGCCATCCCCGGCCATGGTATTGCTGTTCAAGTTGAAAATCGCACCATTTACATCGGGAATAGAAAATTAATGGATGACCAATCTTTCAATGTAAAAACACTGGCTGTTGATAGTGACCGTTTAGCGGATGAAGGAAAAACTCCTATGTATGTCGCGATTGATGATCAAGCAGTGGGGATCATTGCTGTCGCAGACACACTAAAGGAAAATACTCAACGTGCTATTGATGAATTGCATGCACTAGGCATTGAAATTGTTATGATGACAGGTGACAATAAGAGAACAGCTGAAGCAATTGCCAGCCAGCTGGGTATCGACCAAGTTTTTAGTGAGGTTTTACCGGAAGATAAATCTAAGAATGTTGAAAAATTACAAGAAGAGGGTAAAGTAGTTGCTATGGTCGGCGATGGGATTAATGATGCGCCGGCTCTTGCTCAAGCTGATATTGGAATTGCGATGGGAGCAGGAACAGACGTAGCTATTGAATCCGCAGATATCGTCTTGATGCGCGATGATATTTTATCTGTTTTAACTGCTATCGACTTAAGTTCATCGACTATCCGTAACATTAAACAAAATTTATTCTGGGCTTTCGCTTACAATGTACTGGGGATTCCGATTGCTATGGGGCTGCTTTTCCTATTTGGCGGACCTTTGATGAGCCCAATGTTTGCAGCAGTCGCGATGTCATTAAGTTCGGTGACTGTCTTAACTAACGCATTAAGGTTACGTAGTTTTGAGCCCAAAGTCTCGTAGTGGTACAGCCTTAAACCAAAAGGATTGATTAGATGAGAAAATTATTTATCGGACTCGTCAGAGTCTATCAAAAACTGATTTCGCCCCTCTTTCCGCCTTCCTGCCGCTATTATCCTAGCTGCTCTACTTATACGGCAGATGCTTTGAAGAAGCATGGAACATTAAGGGGAGGTCTCATGGGAGCGGCTCGAATTTTTAGATGTAATCCTTTTACCAGGGGAGGCGTAGACAAGGTTCCGGATTTTTTTACTCTGAAAAGGAATCCTGCTGACCGTTTAGAAAAAGACAGGGTTAACAATAAACAGGCTTAAATAGATAAACCCTTGCCCTGCCTGTAACCCAATCATAAGCTCTAAAATAATCGTATAGGCTCTGTTTGAAACAGCTTATACGATTATTTTTTATAACTTTTTCCAATTTATTCTTCAATCCACCAAAAACTTAATTAATTATCAAACATTTTATATTATTCTGTGTGAGAAGAGGTGAAGATTGTGAAGATTCTAATCGTAGACGACAATAAAGAAATCACAGAGTTATTAAAAATATATACAGATAATGAAGGCTATGAAAGCATTACAGCTTATGACGGGCAAGAAGCACTGGACCAATTTGCAGACCACCCGGACATCGATCTCATCATTCTAGATGTCATGATGCCTGAAAAGGACGGAATAGAAGTGGTCAAAGAGATAAGAGGAAACTCTCAAGTGCCCATTTTGATGCTGAGTGCTAAAGTGAGTGATACCGATAAAATCAAAGGCCTTGTTAATGGAGCGGATGACTATGTGACCAAACCTTTTAATCCTCTGGAAGTGATGGCTCGAGTAAAGTCCTTGTTAAGACGCAGCCAGCATTTCAATGAAAAATTATCGGACACTAAAGAAATTACGGTAGGCCCTTTAGTGATAGATAAGGAAGGTCATACGGTTAAGACGGATCGAGGAGAATATATTCAGTTAACTGCTTTAGAGTTTGGAATCTTGCATCTCCTGGCCAGTCATCCCAGCCGGGTATTTAGTGCTGATGAAATTTTTGAAAGAGTATGGAAGCAGGATTCAGTAGTTTCTTCGAAAACAGTCATGGTCCATGTGAGTCACCTGAGGGATAAAATCGCTCAGGCTACTGACGGAGAACAAGTTGTTGAAACTGTTTGGGGTGTGGGCTATAAAATTAGTTCTGACATGGTTAATTAGTTATAGAAGATATGAGGAAGATGAATATGCACTTATCCACACAAGAAAAAATTAAATTAGTTTTAGAAGCTATCCTTGTTTCTATACTTACTTTATTTCTCATCTTTGCCCTCTTTCAAATGATCCTTTTCTTTTTTTCCCGAATGCCGGAAAACTTAGCTGACAATCCGATAGTTCAGGAAATAGTCCACTCTGCTACTCAGCCCCAGTCTGTGTATGTTGAAGTTTTTGTTATCATACTGATTGCCGTAATTGTTTTGTTGACGGTCTTCTGGCGTCTTTCCAGACGCCGTCGTCGTTTTGAAATGGACCATATCATTGAGGGGCTGGTTGTTATTGCCAATGGAAACTACAGCTATCGCATTGAAGATATTCAGTCAGAGGACTTACAAGAAGTTGTGCACAGCATTCACTTTTTAATAGACAGTACAGTGGAAGCCATGGAAGAAGAGAGGCGTATTGAAGAGTCTAAAGAAGAATTGGTCACCAATGTCAGTCATGATTTAAGGACACCCTTGACTTCGATCATTGGTTATTTAGGACTCATTGAAAGCGGACAGTACAAGAGCCAGGAAGATCTAGAAAAATATGTCAATATCGCCTATCAAAAGTCACTTCAGATGCAATCCTTGGTGAACGATTTATTTGAGTATTCGCAAGTCAGTCACGGAGATGCAGATTTTGAAAGTAATACTTTTGATTTGGTTCAATTAATGGAACAGCTGATTGCTGAATATGAATTAGAATCTAGAAATCAGGGAGTTAAGATTGATATTGAATCTAATCGCTCGACCATCTATATGAAGGCTGATTCAAAAAAATTAGTTCGAGTATTTACTAATATTATATCTAATGCATTAAAATACGGAGGAGATGGTGACCAGATTAAAATCAGATTAGAGCATAGACGCACCAATGTCTTTATTCGTATTGCTAATAATGGTCGTCCTATATCTAAGAAGGCTCTTCATGAGATTTTTGAACGTTTCTATCAAGCAGAAAAGTCAAGAACTGATGAGCAGGGTGCTGGCTTGGGCTTGGCCATTGCTAAAAATATTGTTGAAAAGCAAGGCGGGAAAATATCAGCTGATGTGAGTGGCGACTGGACCCATTTTGATATCATTCTCCCTTTGAGAAATTCTGCGGTGAAAGATGAAGAGAGTGAATAAGGATATTTTTTTATTCTTTTTGCAAATGATAAAATAAACAGAAAGATAGTTTAAGTGGAGGTGAGATAGTGAAGAAATTAACCTTTGTCATTCTATTTATGATGAGCTTTTTGACTCCCCAGAAGGAAGTCTACGCTCTAGATAAACAAGCGGCAGTTCCACCTGATATTAAAGCAGAGGCTGCTTTTTCTATTGATTATGACAGCCAGCAGGTTTTAGTTAATAAAGATGGTGATAGCCTCCGCCCCATAGCTTCAATGTCTAAAATGATTGGTGCCTATATCCTCTTAGAAGCTATTCAGAATGGTGAATTAAGTTGGGAAGAAGAAGTGACAGCCTCTAAGCAGGCGGCAGAGATAAGTGAAAATCAAGACCTGTCTAATGTGCCGCTTATTGAAGGAAATACCTATACAGTCCGAGAGCTTTTTGATGCTTTAGCTATTTATTCAGCTAATAGTGCAACTATAGCCTTAGCGGAACACTATGCCGGCAGTGAGACCAACTTTATAGTCTTGATGCAGAATCAGCTGGATAGCTGGGGGATTTCTGACTACTATATAATCTCAAGCACCGGCCTGAACAATGCTTTGGTACCTGAAGAGTATTGGTATCCCGGCACGGATGAAGAAGATGAGAATATGCTTTCTGCACGTGATACAGCCAAGGTTGCTCATCACCTGGTGAGTGACTTTCCAGCCTATCTAGATCTTGCCAAAGTTCCGGAAATGACCTTTAGACCAGGTCAAGAAGAAGAAGTATTAATGAGGAATTATAATGAAATGCTGCCGGGACTGGCTTATGAAAGATCAGGAGTCACCGGCTTAAAAACAGGGACGACTAAAGGATCTGGTGCCAGTATAGCCTTGACAGCTCAAGAAGGCGGCCGTCGCATTATCGGTATTATCATGAATGCTGGAGACGGGATTGAAAATAAGAGCCAGAGGTATGAAGCTTCCAATCAGTTATTAGATTATAGTTTCAATCATTTTGTCGAAAGGTCTGTAACTCTTGAAGATTTCGGACTGCCGGGTCGAATAGTCCTTCTACATGGGCAAGATGAGAGCGTCGGGCTGGAGTTGGCCGAAGCACCTACGATGATGCTCCCGATAGAAACAGATCTTTCTAATTGGCTTTCTGAAGCAACTTACCACCCACATTTAGATTGGGATGAAGACAAGCTGAGTGCACCAGCAATAGAAGGGATGGAATATGCGAGCTACCACCTTCAGCCGAGTCTGGGCTACTTGGATGAAAATCAAACAGGGCCTGATATAAGGGTGCTCTTTAGCGAAACTATTAAATCTTTACCGGGTTATCAGATTATCTGGAATAAAACAATCAATGCGATATCCTCTATCTGGCAAAAAATAACAACCAGCTTATCTTCCGTATAAGATGAAGGCAGTAAAGTATGTTAAAATTGACGATCGATTCAGCTTGTCAGTTGAATTTTTAAATAGATAAGGTATAATACAATCAAGTAAATAAAAGAACGATGAATGCGAATAAGTATATGGATGTTTTTTATAGAGAGCCAATGAGTGGTGGAAATTGGTAAAAATAACCATAGAATCCATCGCAGAAGTAAACAACAAGCCTCTTGGCGACTTGTTTCGGTATCAGCCGTTATATAATAAGTGTAAAGATTGTAACAATCTTTAAAATCGGGTGGAACCGCGGAGTCTTTCGTCCCTATGGTTAATAATTAACTAAGGGATGAGGGGCTTTTTTTATTTATTAAAAATATCAGAGGGGGAATTACCATGCTGGATAGAGTATATTTACGTAATAATTTTGATGAAGTCATGGATATTGCAGAGACACGCGGATATGACCGCCAAGAGGCAGCAGGCTATTTAAACTTGGAAGAAGAGCGTAGAAGATTAATTCAAGAAACTGAAAAGAAAAAGCATGAACGTAACGAGGCATCAGAAGCTATCGGTGAAAAGAAAAGAAATGGTGAGAATGCTGATGAAGAAATTGAGAAAACACGTCGCTTAGGAGATGACATTGATCAAATAGATCAAAAACTTAATGAAATAAAAAAAGAATTATTCGATATTGAAGCAGGAATACCTAATATGCCCCACCAAGATGTGCCGGTAGGTGCAGATGAAGAAGATAATGAAGAAGTTCGTCGCTGGGGTGAGAGCCCGGCATTTGATTTTGAGCCTAGAGCTCATTATGACCTAGGTGAAGAGTTAGGTATCTTAGATTTTGAGCGGGGTGGAAAAGTAGCAGGCAGTCGCTTTTTATACTATATCGGTTTAGGAGCTCGGCTAGAGCGTGCGCTTTTCAACTTTATGTTAGACCTTCATGTAGATGAACATGGTTATACGGAAATGATGACTCCCGTTTTAGTAAATGATGACGCTATGTTTGGAACTGGCCAGTTTCCTAAATTTAAAGAGGATGTCTTCCAAATTCGCGAGAAGCCTTTGTCCCTAATCCCCACTTCAGAGGTTCCAATTACTAATTACCGATCAGGTGAAATTCTGGAAGAAGATGATCTGCCTCAATATTATACAGCATTATCTCCTTGTTTCCGTTCAGAAGCAGGGTCTGCAGGTCGAGATACGAGAGGTCTGATTCGTCTTCACCAATTCAATAAAGTAGAGATGGTGAAATATTCTCATCCTGATCACTCTTATGATGAATTAGAAAAAATGACAGATAATGGTGAAGAAATCTTGAGGCTGCTGGACTTACCTTATCGTACGATTGTTTTATGTACAGGTGATATGGGATTCGGTGCAGCTAAAACATATGATATCGAGGTATGGATTCCAGCCCAAGATACTTATCGTGAAATTTCTTCATGTTCGAATACAGAAGCTTTCCAAGCTCGCCGTGCACAAATCCGTTACCGCAAAGCAGATGGCAAGTTAGACTACCTTCACACATTAAATGGATCAGGACTCGCAGTCGGGCGTACAGTAGCAGCTGTTATCGAAAATTATCAACAAGCAGATGGTTCAATAAAGATTCCGGAAGTTTTAGTTCCATATATGGGTGGTATTACAGAAATCACCAAAGAAAATGCTTTAGGATAATAGAAACAAAACCGCTCCAAAATACAGGAGTGGTTTTGTTTATTTTTAATAATCTAGTAAAGCAAATTGTTTAGAAAAAAACTTAACATGCTATAATTTACCTGTAGATAAATACATAGTGAAATGGAGGAGAGGGAAATATGACGAAAAAATTAGCTACATTTGCAGGAGGGTGCTTTTGGTGTATGGTCCAACCATTTGATTCGCTGCCAGGTATTGAAAAAGTAGTTTCGGGATATACAGGAGGCCATACCGAAAATCCAACTTATCAGGAAGTTGCAAGAGGAGGCACGGGACATACCGAAGCTGTGCAAATTACTTTTGATCCTGAATTGATGTCTTATGAAGAGTTAGTTGGTATTTATTGGCGCCAAACTGATCCAACTGATGCTATGGGTCAATTTGCAGATCGAGGTGATGCTTATCGACCGGTTATTTTTTATCACGATGATCAACAAAAAGAAGTTGCTCAACAATCCAAAGCAGCTCTAGAGAGCAGTGGACGTTTTTCAGACTCTATTGTGACTCAAATCGAGCCGGTTCAAACTTTCTATGCAGCGGAAGATTCCCACCAAGATTTCTATCAAAAAAACAGAGAGCATTACCAACGCTATAGTAGAGGTTCAGGACGTCTGACTTTTATAGAACAGAATTGGAAAGACTAAACATATTCTAATAGATAATAAAGAAACTGGTAATTTAGCGAAACAGGCTAGGTTGCCAGTTTTATTTTAACTAAAAGAATGTGTACTTAGAGTAAGCCTGTCTAGAATAGCAGTATCTATTTTAAGTTATAGGAAAGTTAATAACACCTGGAGATCAGAGAATGCTACTTAACCTGCGTCTCAAAATTAAGAAGGAAAAAAATTTGACTTAAATTAAAAAAAGACTTGCAATTGTTTTTGTAAGGTGGTATATTTTACTTCCAGTCG
>JAUNQW010000035.1 GCA_030535975.1 Atopococcus tabaci
TCTTAATCGTCTCGCATGATCGAAGCTTCATCTCTGAGACGGCGACAAAAATTTTAGCTTTTGAAGAGGATGAATTAATATTTTTCGCCGGCTCCTATAAAGAATACTTAAACCGTAACCGAGAAAGTGAGCGGGATGTTAAAGAGGATGAGCTGGCCCGCATCGAAAATGAAATAGCCGCTGTCTTAAGCCGCTTGAGTATCGACCCAACAACAGAAGAATTGGATGAAAGCTTCCAAGACTTATTGAAAGAGAAGCGGAGACTGGAAAAAAACCATTAAGATTCTACAATAGAAAAGAAAAAGAAGGTCTTCAAGATATTTTGAAGACCTCCTTTTTAAATTTCCTTAGAACCTATTCATATGAAATAGTCAGTTTTTTTCCGGTAGACTCAGCGATATCATAAAGAGTCTCCAATTTAGGTTCAGTTTGAGCATTTTCAATGCGGTTGATAGTTGATTTTGATATACCTACTTTATCCGCAAACTTTTGTTGAGATAGATGTTGTTCTTCTCTTAACTCTCGCACTGCATTAGCAACATCCAACTTAAAAGATTCTCTATCAAACAGAGCTTTGAAATTATTATCTTTCATTTCTTCATATAAAACATCACCGAAATCTTTTAAAGTGTGATTAGCTGTTTTTTTCATAAAATCACTCCTCAATTTTTATGATTTTATTTAAATCGTTTTCTAATATTTTTAGCTTTATTTATTTCGTTTAATGGTGTCTTTTGGGTCTTTTTTGTAAATCCACTTGTAATAATATAAGTGTCATCAATAAGTTGAAAGTAAAAGGCCCGCTGGATATTACTCCCAAATTTCGATCTGATTTCATATAAATCATTATCAATCTTTTTAACCCATTGATTTTTTATAGCAACAAATTCTAGTTCTTACTCTACCACAACTTCGTAAAGTTGCACTCTAGACGAGCACGTGGATTGAAGTATAATTCTTTAGACTTATTATGGAGTTGAGAAAAAATAGAAACCCTTAATACCAGAGAAATAAAGAGTTGGGGGTTTAAGACTCTTCAACTTTCATTACTCCTTCAAAAGGGTAATGGTTTTTATTAATTGATATTCTTAATTACTATAGCGACAATTACTCCTACTAACATTCCGATTCCGGGACCCAGACCCCATACGAGAGGGCTGTTAGTCAGTGCGGTTAAGATACTTGCCACTATAGTTCCTCCCAGTAATCCAAAACTGATGCCATAAGAAATATAATCCTTGTCTTTATTTTTATTATTGTCTGCCACTTAAATATCTCCTTCAGCATCGATATGCTTTATCCTTATTATAAACATATGGACTTTCCCTTTACAATGTTATACTAAGGCATAAGAATAGAAGAGAAATGGGTGAGCAAGATGACTAATTTTTCACCAGATTATATAGACGACATCCTCGTTCGAATGGCCTATCACAATAGTGCAATCGAGGGGAATACTATTACACTGCCAGAGACGGTATCTATTATTTTAGAAGGCACCACTCCAGGCAATAAAAGTGTGCGTGAATTTTATGAAATTGAAAATCATAAAGAAGCTTTTCACTATATTTTTAACTTATATGCCGACTCAGAAAAGTTAAGTATTCCTATTGTAAAAGATATCCATTCTTTATTGCTTGATCGTCTCCAGCACGACAGAGGTCAATTCAAAACCAGCCAAAATGCGATTGTGGGTGCTGAATTTAAAACAGCTTCACCAGAAGAAACACTGATGCTGATGGATCAATGGGTGGACAATACAAATTATCAATTGGAACACTCAGCATCCACTCAAGATAAACTCAATATATTGGCCGAATCACACCTTGTTTTTGAACGCATCCATCCCTTTTCAGATGGAAACGGTCGTACAGGACGAATGGTTTTGATGTATCAAAGTTTATTGGAGTTTGGTCTACCAATCGTAATCAATAATAATACTCGAGCATCATACATCCAATCTTTAGCCAATCAGGATGTCGACTCGCTCTCTGGCATCTTTCACGATTCGATGATGTATGAGAAAGAACGCATAGAAAATTTTAACTCATAACGGCTGTCATAAGATGATTAAATATCGCACCCAATTGAAAAGGCTGAGGGTCTAACCTTACTAAGGAATATAGGTTGAAACACGATATGTTGGGCCAAGATAAAGTTTGACCTACTACATACGGTGTGTTAAGTTAGGAACAATAAAAATTAGTGCATATTTGAAATGGAATCCAGTGAAAGTCTGGGACGGTACCGCCACTGTAAGAGCCAAAGCTCAAGTCAGGTCTTTTTCAAAAGTGCAGCCAATCGATGTGAGTACTTCGAGTAAAGTGCGCAGCAAAATCCCTAGGGAGAGTGTATGCCTCTTTTTAGGGATTTTTTTAATGCAGCAGATTCGATTGATTCGCTGAGAAGGATTTTTTTATATTTTCGATCAATAGGAGTGAAAAAAATGTCTAGAGTTATTATTTATACAAAAAAAAGCTGTCCATGGTGTGACAGATTAAAAACTTGGTTGAAAGACAATCAAATCGATTTTGAAGAAATAGATGTTGAAGAGGACAAGGCAGCACTTGATCATATCAAAAATCAAGGATTATCCACTGTGCCACAAGTCTTTATCGACGGTGTTCACCGCCCGCATGAACCCATCTACAGCGGCTTACTGGAATGGATACATGATGATACAGCTGCTCAGCCTGCTTCTCAAGTGATTAAACGAGATGGACAGCAGGTGCCTTTTGACGGGGATAAAATTAAGCAGGCGATCGAGAAAGCCAATAATGAAACAAAAGAGCTCACTCCGGAAGAAGTGACACACGTAGCGGGTACCGTGGTGGAAAAAATCGATCAAGCGATCATCGAAGTAGAGGAAATCCAGGATTTAGTCGAAATGGAGTTAATGAGTCAGTATTTTCCGCAGACAGCCAAAGCCTATATTTTATACCGCGAAAAGCAGAAGCAACTGAGAAAACGTGATATTTTCAAGCCGAGAAAACATTTGAAGCCTTATGAATATCCTGAACTGGAATCTTATAAAGAAGCCATCCAGCACTCTTACTGGCTGCATACGGAATACAATTACACGAGTGATATTCAAGACTACAAAGTGAATATTCTACCCCATGAACGAACGGCTATCCGCAATGCCATGCTGGCCATTTCTCAAGTTGAAGTCAGTGTTAAAACCTTTTGGGCCAAGTTATACGATCGTTTACCCAAACCCGAGCTGGCAAATGTCGGCATGACCTTTGCAGAATCGGAAGTCCGTCATTCGGATGCTTATTCTCATCTCTTAGAACTGCTCGGTTTGAATAGTATCTTTGAAAAAATCGAGGACATCCCGGTCTTGAATCAGCGGGTGGATTACTTAAATGCCCATATCCAGTATTCACAAACAGGTTCAAACCGCGACTATACTATTTCAGTGCTGCTGTTTTCAGCCTTCATCGAACACATTTCTCTATTCAGCCAGTTCTTAATTATCATGGGCTTCAACAAGCATAAAAATTTATTCAGCGGCATCTCCAACGTGATCGAAGCCACTTCAAAAGAAGAGCAGCTGCATGGGGAATTCGGTATCGACTTGATCAATACCATTCGAGAAGAGAATCCCGACTGGTTTGATGAAGAGATGGCCCAAGAAATTTACAGGCTCTGCCAAGAGGCGTATGCCTCGGAAAAAGAAGTCTTGGATTGGATCTACGAGGATGGAGAGATCGACTTCATGCCCAAATATACGGTCCAGGAGTTTATCAAGAACCGTCTGAACAATTCACTTGAGGCTATTGGACTGGAGCGTATCTTCGAGACAGATGCTGCCGAAGTTGAAAAAACACTTTGGTTTGATGAAGAAATCGTCAGTACGAAACATGTTGATTTCTTTGAAAAACGGTCGGTGAACTATACCAAACGTTCGAAGTCCGTCACCGCAGATGATTTATTTTAATTCACATAGGAGGTTCCAGTCATGGAAACAGTTAAGAAGAGAAGTTATGAGCCATTTTATTGGCTGACAGAAGACAGTCAAACCTTTTTATCCAGAGGGTATTTGCAGAAAGGACAAGACGCAAAAGAACGCATTCGTGATATTGCCGACCGTGCCGAAGAAATTTTAGAGGAAGAGGGGTTCGCCGACAAGTTTTACGACTATATGAGCAGGGGTTTCTATTCTTTATCGACGCCTGTTTGGACAAATTTTGGTACAGATCGTGGATTTCCGATCAGTTGTTTTGGAAGTACACCCAAAGACAACATGGCGAGTATCTTGTATACCGCTTCAGAAGTCGGGATGATGAGTAAATACGGCGGGGGAACGTCGGGCTATTTTGGCCATTTACGTCCACGGGGGGCTGAAATTACCAATAATGGACAATCAAGCGGAGCGGTCCATTTCATGAAATTATTTGAACAGATGACCGATACCGTCAGCCAGGGGTCCAGTCGTCGCGGACGCTTTGCGGCCTATCTACCGATTGACCACCCGGATATCGAAGAATTTCTAGAGATCGGAGTGGAAGGAAATGACATCCAAGACGTCAATCATGCGGTCACAGTGACCGACGAGTGGATGAAAGAGATGATTGCCGGAGATTCAGCTAAGCGTGAGATTTGGGCTAAAGTTCTTCAAAGACGTGTAGAAATGGGTTATCCCTATATCTTTTTCACGGATACGGTGAATGACAATAAACCCGAATGGTACAAAGACTATCCCATCACCCATTCGAATTTATGCAGTGAGATCGCTTTGCCGGATAATGAGAACTGGTCCTTTGTTTGTAATTTGTCTTCCATGAATGCTCTCCATTATGAGGATTGGAAAGAGACAGATGCGGTAGAGACGATGATTTATTTCTTAGATGCCGTGATGTCAGAATTTATCGAAAAACTAGAAGCTATGCGGGATTCCAAGGACTCTGAATATACAAAAGCCTTTACATTCATGGAGCGGACTTATAATTTTGCCAAAGAAAATCGGGCCTTAGGTCTGGGTGTCTTGGGCTGGCATTCGCTTTTACAATCTAAAATGATGGCCTTTGAATCCAAAGAAGCCAGTTTATTGAATGAGGACCTTCATAAAACCATCAGCGAGCGGGCCAAGGAAGCTTCGAGAGAATTAGCAGAGCGCTTTGGTGAGCCGGCAGTGCTCAAGGGGACCGGTTTCCGTAATGCGACCACGATGGCCATCGCTCCGACGACTTCCTCTGCTTTTATCATCGGCCAGGTGTCTCAATCGATCGAGCCCTTATTCAGTAATTACTATGTCAAAGATATGAGTAAAATTAAGACGACCGTTAAAAATAGATATCTAGAAGAATTACTGGAAGAAAAAGGACAGAATACACCTGAAGTTTGGGCAGATATTAAAAATCATGATGGTTCAGTTCAACATCTGGCTTTTTTAACGGATCATGAAAAAAATGTCTTCAAGACCTTTGCGGAAATCAATCAATATGAAATTATTAACCAAGCCAGTGTGCGCCAGCGCTTTATCGATCAAGCCCAATCTCTCAATATCATGATTAATCCGGCGACGACGACAGCTAAAGAAATCAACCAGTTGCATCTCTATGCCTGGGAAAATGGCATTAAATCCCTTTATTACCAACATTCAACCAGTGCAGCTCAAGAATTTTACCGTTCCAGTGTGTGTTTGGCATGTGAAGCATAAGTGAGAGGTTGCTTGTAAGTAATATAATATTAAAAATCACTCTATACCCATACAAAAGTCCTTGTTGAATAAAAAGCACTTGATTTTTTACTTACTGGCATGATGTGTTATGTATGATGTTAAAGGAGGGGAGAAATTATGGCTATTGAGGGAGTAGATTTATTACCGCCTAAAGTAACCACCCGGGAAGCTTTAGACCTCTATAAAAAAGTTGGAAGTATTAAATCAGCGATCGGCAGACTGAATGCAGTACTACATCACTCCATTATTGATAAAGATATTATACAGATCCTTTCATTACAAGAATCAGTACAGTCCACACGCATCGAAGGCACTCAGGTTACTTTTGCTGACATGATAGAAGAGGCAACTCATGAGAGAAAGAGTAAAGAAGTAACTGAAGTATTAAATTATCGCAAGGCAATGGACAGAGGGATTGAACTCTTGCAAGCCGGCAATCCAATCTCAAGTAAAATGATACGAGAATTACATTCCATTCTAATGTCAGGAGAGACAAGAGCGACAACTTCATCTTCTGGTGAATTTAGAAAAATGCAAAACTTTATCGGTCCGGATAAAAAAATTGCAAATGCGACATATATTCCAATCAGTGCTGAAAAAATACCCGACTATATGACAAATTTAGAGTACTATATAAATGGTGAGAGTCATTCTTCCTTTGCAAAATATAACGATGAAACAGTTGAGGTTTTAGATGAAAATGTTGACATCTTAATTAAAACAGCGATCATTCATGCTCAGTTTGAATCAATTCATCCTTTCTTAGATGGTAATGGAAGATTAGGGCGTATATTAATCGTTTTATGTTTTATGATGGATGATTTAATTAATGAACCTGTATTTTTTATTAGTGAAGAGCTGGGAAAAGAAAGATTGCGATACTATAATCGATTGAATGGAGTTAGAGGAGATCATCCTGATTGGTACAACTGGATCGACTTTTTCTTGTCAGCGAGTCAGAGAATGGCTGACCATTTACTTAAAAAACTAGAGAATGTTGACCAGTTAGCAAAAAATGGATTAAATACCATCAGCGACGGTCATGCTACAATTAATCAAATATGGTTATACACATTCTCCAAACCTCATTCCACTGCAAGTGATGTAGCTGATGCTATGGCTATTACACCCCAAACAGTGAGAAAACATTTAAATACATTGACAGAGAAAAAACTCTTAGAAGTAGACCAATCAAAGAAAAGAAATCGTCTGTATGTTAATTATGATTTAATAGCATTATTGAGTTAACTTTGAATATAAAAGGGCAAATTCATTTTCCCAGCGATCGACGGCTCCCATTATCCTATGTGGGGGCTGTTTTTCATGTTTCTATAGGAATGAATACTGCGGACTTTCCGTCCCCCTTTAGCTTCTGTGCTTTTTGAATTTTTCCTCTATAATAATCCAGCTTGATGTACAGATTAGTCATTAACTATTATAATTAAAAAACATAGGAGGCAATGATACCTAAATGATAGTCGTATGGAAGAAGATTTGAATAAAGATTCTGAGCAGGCTTTTCGAGAAGTAGAAAATAATGAACTTGAAAAAGCTCACTCCCTTGAAAAGTTGGGAGAAAAATTGGATGCAGAAGAGAACAATCAACAGATAAGGAGTCGATCATGAGAGAAGAGATTTTAACTTCTGAAGAAGTGGAACAGGTCGTCGATGCCATCATCGAGCTTTATCCACGGGAACGGACGAATTTGAATTATGAGACCGAATTTGAACTGCTGGTCGCCGCTGTTCTGTCAGCTCAAACGACTGATCAAGCCGTCAATCGTGTGACGCCGGAGATCTTTGAAAATTTCCCGACACCCGAAGAGCTGATGGCTGCTCCTGTCGAAGACATCCGTGACATCATCCGCCCGAATGGATTAGCTAATCGGAAGGCTGAGTACTTGCAGGGGATGTCGAAGATGCTGGTGGAAGTATTTGACAGTCAGGTGCCTCAAAGGCGGGATGAATTACTGCAACTGCCGGGCATTGGTCCCAAGGTAGCTAATGTCATCTTGACGAACGGCTTCGGTATTCCAGCTTTTGCCGTGGATACTCACGTCAAACGTCTTAGTCAGAAATTACATTTCGTCCCGAAAGATTCCAAAGTGTCAGAGATTGAAGATATAATGATGCAGAAACTCCCTGAGGTAAAATGGTTTCCTGCCCA
>JAUNQW010000020.1 GCA_030535975.1 Atopococcus tabaci
CAAGGATAGTTCCTGTTATTCCTTATACTGTAGAGAATTATGTCTTTGGTTTGACCAGTATTAAAGCCTGGGAATATCTTTATTTATCTTTAATCTTTATTATCCCGGGCACTTTTATTTATGTGAATATTGGAGCTCAGTCTTTGGATATTGCTAGTACCGGATTTATAATAGCTGTTGGACTATTAGTCTTAATCTCGATTGTACCGATCGGTGTAGAAAGATGGCGTAATAAAAAGAAAAAGGATAAAGCAGAAATAAATGAAGAAGAAAAAAATTAGTGTTATTATCCCTGTTTACAACGAAGAAAAGCAGATTGATTGTCTAATGGATAATTTGATCGTCTTTGACAAAGAGACGGTCAATCTTATTTTTGTAGATGGAGGAAGTGAAGATACCACGGTCGACTTATTAGAGGCATACGGGCAGACCGTTATTTTTTCTGACAAGGGTCGGGGCAAGCAGTTACATACAGGCGCGTTGGCTGCTCCTGACGACTACTTGCTCTTTTTACATGCTGACTGTTACTTTGAAAAGTCACCTTTAGAGGAGATAGAGAGAATTTTATCCCGGCATGAGATGGGAGCCTTCAAAGTGGAATTTGATAACTCTAATTTATTATTAAAGTTATTAGCCTGGGGCTCTAACTGGCGGCTGAAGTACAGAAAAATTGCTTTTGGTGATCAAGGCATGTTTATGACGAAAGATTTTTACCATCGAATGGGAGGCTTCAAATCTTTACCTTTAATGGAAGATTATGATTTTTCTCTGCGGGCAAAAAAAGCCGGCTGTCCTGTGCGGTTCAGCCGGCAGAAGATTATTACATCCAGTCGTTTTTTCGACCAGCATGGTGTAGTGAAAAGTTTATTAATCATGCAGAAATGTCAGCATATGTACCGTCAAGGGGCGCCGATTGAAAAGATACAAGAGCTCTACCGCACGTAACTACGGCTTTACTACGGGCAGATTTTTATTGTGCCAGTCATTTAGTGAACCATCATAAACTTTGACCTGGTCCTGGCCGAGAGCCTGAAGTAAGTATTGAATCCAAGTCGCTGCTATACCAAAGCCGCAGTAGGCAATGATTTCTTTATCAGGATCCAAGGCTCCTATTTCCTCGAACTGCTGTTTGATTTTTTCCGGCTCGATTAAAGTACCGGTTTCAAAGTCATTGAGCCCTGCAAAGAAAATATTTTTACTGGAGGGGATATGGCCGGCTTTGTCTTCGCCGTAAGGGTTATCTTCACCAGCATATTGCTGGGGGGATAAGCAGTCAATGATTAAAGTTTGGCTGTCGCCGATACTTGCTTGCAGATCCCTATCGTCTGCTATAAGCTTTTCATCAAAATGGGGCTGAAAGCTACTGGCAGGATAGGATTCCGGTCCACTTGCAAGTGGCCGCTCTTCGAGGATCCATTTTTGGAAGCCGCCATCTAATATCTTGACGTTAGTGACTCCAATAACCCGGAGCTGCCAAGCCAGGCGGGAAGCCCAGAAATTGGAAGGCAGGTCTATACCTACAAGAGCGCCGCGATCATAAATAATGGTGGTGGTATCAGCTGAGCCAATGCCTAATTCTTGGATTTTTTCAGCAAAAGCCTGGGGATCTGAAAAGGTAAAGGGTACTTCCGCGTCAGCTTCGTTGAGTTCAAAAAGATCAGCGAAAACCGCTCCTGGGATGTGTTGATCTAAGTATCCCGGCTCTCCAGTGTTGAGATAGCCTGGATCATTTTCATCTTGTGATGGATCATATAGAACCGTTGCATCGACTATTCTCACAGATTCATCGTCCAAGTGTTCTTCAAGCCAAGCAGTTGATACAAAATAATTGTCTAGTGATGTCATATAATACGCTCCCTTATAGTAAACTGAACCTTATCATAAAATTTTAGTTGAAATAATTCAAACACTACTTATTTATATTATTAATAGAAAGGGGGGGATAATCATGGCGAAAAGAAAAGGAATAGTCGAGAAAGCTTGGGGTAAAATTGCTGAACGTCTGGTTCGGTCCGTTGATGAAGCTCCTGCTTGTGCAGAAGTTAAGAAAGATGTCAGTGAATCGAAAATTGCTTTTATCACGACAGCAGGTGTGCATTTAACAGGGGATGAGCCTTTTAATACCGATGGGGATCATACTTATCGTATGATACCGGGTGATTCAAAAGAAGAAGAATTAATGATTACTCATACTCACTATGACCACGAGCATGCGGACAAGGATTTAGATGTCGTCTTTCCCCTTAAATTGATGCAGGAGCTGGCTGAACGTGGAGTGATAGGTTCTGTCGCTCCTAGAAACTATGGGTTGATGGGCTATATTCCTCAAGTTAACCGTTTAGTCAGCGGAACAGGGCCTGAAATGGCGGATGCCTTAGTGGAGGATGGAGTAGATATTTGTCTCCTTTCTCCCGGTTGATATATCTGCCACCAGTCCGTGGGCTATATACAGAGATTGGTCGAAGAAAGAGGCATTCGTACGGCCTCCATCATGCACTTACCTAAGGTGGCTAGAAAAGTCCGGCCGCCGCGGATGCTGACGATAGAAGCACCTCTGGGATTAACTTTTGGGGAAGCTTTTGAAAAAGAGAAGCATGAAAAGGTATTCATGGAATTATTAGAACTTTCTATCAATGGGGGTCTGGAAGAAGAGCGTCCCTCGCTCTATAATTAATAAAATTAGAAAAATTATATCTATGAGAAATAAATTCTAGATATAGAAGGAGAGAAGTAAATGAAGAAAAAATTATGGATAGTCAACTTATTTCTTGCATTAGTGTTAATTCTTGCAGGGTGTGGTGCTGGAGAAACATCAGATGATGCCGCATCTGAATCGACAGCAGAAGAGTCGAGTGAAGAGATTACAGAGGAATCTTCAGAGACAGAGGCTGATGAAGCAGCAGTGGAAGAAGTTCCAACAACAACAGATACTGAAATTAATGATATCGACCCTGAAAAACAAGTTTATGTGACTCCTGAGTGGATAAACGACGTTATTGAAGGAAATGAAGATGTCGGTGAATATGTAATAGCGGAAGTTACTTGGGGAGAAGCAGCTGACAGTCCTGATTATCTGGATAAACATTTACCGGGCGCAGTTCACTTTAATACAGATGCTATCGAAGAAGGACCTATCTGGAACGTAAAAAGTCCGGAAGAACTTGAGCAGGCCTTATTAGATTATGGGGTTACTTCAGACACAACACTGATTCTGTATGGTCCGGACACGGGTGTTGACCGTTTTGCTTTTGCAGCACTTTATACTGGTGTTCAAGATGTTAAAGTTCTAGACGGCGGCCTGCCGGTCTGGGAAGCTGCTGGATATGAAACAGAAGAAGGCGAAGCAGAACCTGTACCAGCTGAAGGAGAATTCGGTGTAGAGGTACCTGCTCACCCGGAATACATCGTTTCATTGGAAGATACAGTGGACCGCTTAGAAAATGATGAGGATTTCCAATTAGTTTCAACACGTTCTGAAGCTGAATGGAGAGGAATCGAGAGTGGATACAGTTATATTCCTAAAGCCGGCGAGCCAAAAGGTGCTCTATGGGGGCGCCCATTATTGAGAAATTCCGGAGAAGCCAACGTTTCTGACATGGAAGACTACAAGAATGAAGACGGAACAAATAAAGACTTTGAAGAAATTGTAGCTATGTGGGAATATGAGGGAATTGACCTTGACAAGACAATCGCTTTATATTGTGGAACAGCATGGAGATCTTCACTGCCTTGGTTAATGATGTATGAACGTGGTTATGAACCATTGCACTTCGACTCAAGCTGGAACGACTATCAAATGCATGATGAGTTACCAGTTCAGATCGGTGACCCTAAACAAGATGAAGTAGAATACACGACAGTTGGAGAATTATCTGACGATAAAGCTTCTGAATAATTGATAAGGGCCTGGTTGCTTTATACAACTGGGCTTTTTTCATGAAAAAATGCTTAGATATAAAAAAACAAATAGAGGGGCGAAAATAAAAATGTCTGATAACATAAGGTCGGCTGTCTATACCAATACTTTTGAAGAAAAGATCGAACCTGAATATAGACAAACTGAAAATATCAATATTTTACAAGTCAATATCGGGAAAATATGTAATCTGCGCTGTACTCACTGCCATGTCATGAAGGACTCTCATAATGAGATCATGTCTAAAGAAACGATTGATACATGTCTGGAATTTATCCGCAATCACAGTCAAATCGACACTCTGGATATTACAGGCGGGGAGCCTTCTATGCATCCTTATTTCCAATACTTTATTGAGGAGGCCTACCCTCTAGTCGATCATCTTATTGTCCGTACCAACGCTACTTTTCTCCAGGGCAAGACCTTGGATATGTATGAAAAATATCCTTTAGAACTATTCATCTCAATGCCGTGTTACACAGCAGATAATACAGACAAAGTCCGTGGGAATAAAGTTTTTGAGCGTATTTTAAAAACGATGAGTAAATTAAACGGTATCGGCTATGGAATTGATGATGACCGACCGATGCATTTGGTCCATAATCCACTAGGAGCCAACCTGCCGCCTGAACAAGGAGAGTTGGAAAAAGACTACCGTAACAACTTAAGTGAATATGATGTGACCTTTACTAGTCTTTTGACAATAACTAATATGCCTTTAGGTTACTTTGAAAATTTCCTGCACTTAACAGAATCTTTTGATGAGTATATGACCTTATTGAAAGATGCTTATAATCCAGAGACTGTGCCAGGTTTAATGTGCCGCCAGCAGCTGTCAGTGGGCTGGGATGGTCAAGTTTATGATTGTGATTTCAATCAAATGTGTAATCTTCCTATCGAAGATGAGCGTACTATCTTTGATTTAGTAGATGAACCGGATCTTGATAGAAATATTGTTTTTCGAGACTATTGTTTTGGATGTACAGCAGGCAGTGGTTCAAGTTGCGGAGGGCAATTAGAAGGGAAGCCTTTTTAGATGAATGTTTTAATTGATTTTGATAATACTTTTTTTACTGATAATCGAGATGTGGATGATGGGCTTGCTCTCATCTATCTTTTAGGCAGCTTAGATGTCAATATTGTCGGTATAACCTCTACTTTTGGGAATTCTACCCTTGAAGAGGTCAACCGATGCACCAAACTTTTATTAGAAAAGCTGGGACTTTCTCATGATTTATTTCGCGGTGGAGCGGGTGAATGCGGGGATTATTTAACTGATGCTAGTCAATGGATTGTAGAGAAGGCAGATGAATATGCCGGCGATTTGTCGATTTTAGCTCTAGGTTCGATGTCTAATTTAGCCGGGGCATGGCTCAGAGACCCGGAAGTATTTGAAAAAATCAATCAGTTGGTCTTGATGGGTGGGAAAACATCTCCATTAACTTTTGAAAAGCAAGAAATGCTGGAGTTAAATTTTTCAGTAGACCCCCATGCGGCATACATTACTTTGACAAAAGCTCCCCGTGTCAGCATTATGACCGGAAATAATTGTCTCGATTTATTGTTTACACGACAGCAGTATGAAGAAATGTTTGCGGGTGCAGAGGGTGAAATTGCTCAAATGATTCAAAAGTATTCAGATCCATGGTTCAGAGATAATAATATCGAGTATGGTATTAAAGGCTTTTATAATTGGGATACTTTAGCAGCGGCCTACTTGGTTAATCCTGATTTTTTTGATGACCACATCGATAATTACCGAATTAGTATCAATTCTTTATCAACAGGGTCTCTACTCGCTGAAGATCATGACCCTACCTCTTATGTAACATCTAAGCCTATTCAGGAAGTTGAATTGAATCTTCCCAAGATTGCTCAAAAAGAGAACCTGAAAGAACATATTTACCAAACCTGGTTAAATGTAGATAAAAAATAATCGTTTTATGAGGTGTTTTGGAGAATGGCCCATCTGATTTATTTAATAGTAGAAAGTATTGTTTTAGCAGCTGCAGCCTTTTTAAATTGGTATAGTGACAAGCGTATGGGGCTAAGTCGACATTTTATTTTTGAGCAGTACCGTTTTGAACAATGGGCTGAAACATCTAATTTTTCACTTATATTAGCAATCCTAGTGAGTTTTTTAGCTTTATTAACTGTTATTATTATTGCTATCCGACGCTCTTCCTTGTCCAAGTGGGGTCAAGCTCACCTTTTGTTTATTATTGTCCTTTTGATTGGACTCGTGGTTCTTGGTTTCACTTCTCTCGGTTCTGATATAAAGCTTGCGCCTTATTTGTTTATAGCTTTCCCTTCTTTGATTCTAGGTAATATAATTGGTCTTTATTATGATGTAGTAAAATAAAAGATGCTGAGTTTAGATTGAACCACGAAAGTGAGAATTCAGTTCAGTTAATTGAGTGTTTCATCTCCGGCGACTAACCAGAGATAGGACACTCAATTTTTTAAAATAAAAATAAAACCCTCAAAAGCCAATATCTTATGCTTGGCTTTTGAGGGTTACAGTACTCTTATTAAAGAATTGCTATTTTTATTTATCTTCTATCTCTGCATCTTTTAAGGCTTTATCTAGTTCATCTGCTGGAATGGTCTCATCACGACCCGCATCAAATTTGGTGCCGGTAATATCACCGTGAGCGCGATCCTTGTAGGTTATTTCTCCATCTGATGTCACCAATTTATCGGCTTGTCCACCGGGACGATTAGCATCAATCGTTCCTTTTTTAGCATCGTAGCTCGTGTCAGCTATGTTGCCGGAGACTTGATCGACAGCTGTGACTTCACCATCTTGTGTATAGGCAACTTTTTGATTGTGTGTGTATTCGTCCTGTTCAAGATTTGTTTTTAGTTCTTCTTTTTCTTGATGAGCTTGAGATTCTACTTCTTGGACAGCGTCTTTAATATCTTGAGTTAGATTATCAGCATAAGTTTTACCTTGTTCTTTATACTCATCAGCTTTTACCTTGAGATCCTTACGTAATTCTTTTCCTGATTTTGGCGCAAACAATAGAGCAGCACCTGCGGAAAGACCTGCTAACAGTAAAGCACCTAAAAAATTACTTCCATTTCTACCTTTATTTGACATATTAATTACCACCTTTTGTATGTCTGACTTGAATGTTGAAAAATTTGACTTTAGTGAGAGTATCTTTCTTTTTGTTTATCTAAGGTCTTCTTAGAGACAAGTTTCCACTTATTAAATTGGCGAGGAAGTTCATGTTGAACATAAACCTTTCCTTCCTCTAAGGCTGTTTGGATGACTTGATCTCTCATGCTTCCGATATAAGATAATTGAGCGCCTAACTTCTGAGCTTCCGTTTGGAGATGGTTAAAATTCTCCAGTTCTCTTTCTGACTGATCTGCCAGGGCCTGAGCTTCTTCAATCTGACTATCTAAAGTATCACTCAAGTATTGAATTTCCTTTTCATAAAACTCACTTGTATGCTGGACATCTTCTTGGAAGTGCTTGAGCCTGTTGAGTGGCTCTGAAGCTTTATTCAACGCAAAAAAGATGCCGATAACAATAGCTAAAATAGCTATTAAAAGAATTGCAATAGCTATCCAATAACCAAGTGCCATACAATCACTTCCCTCTGTTTGTAATTACAGGTTAAATATAACACGGCTCAATAAAAAATGATAATATAACAATTCGAAAATTAGGACTTCTAATCTTGATGCAGAGCCTCTATAAATTTGAAGAGAATTTAATATGATAGATAAACGAAAGAATAAGATTTTTAATTTCTTTTTTTCAGTTTACAAGACGTATAATTGCTTAATATTCCTACTTTTTGTATAATGATGAGGTATGATAAAAGTGAAACCTTATATAGAAGAGAAAATTGAATTATACCACAAGGGGGTATTACCGTGAAGCAGATACTAGTAGTGGATGATGAAAAACCAATTTCGGACATTGTCAAATTTAATCTTGAGAATGAAGGCTATGAAGTCATCACTGCATTTGATGGTCAAGAAGCGTTAGATATGGTAGAAGAGCATGTGCCGGATTTAATCTTACTGGACTTGATGCTGCCAAAAGTAGATGGCTTGGAAGTGGCACGTGAAGTTCGTAAAACCCATGAGATGCCAATAATTATTGTTTCTGCTAAAGATCAGGAAATTGATAAGGTCTTAGGTCTAGAATTAGGAGCAGATGACTATATTACCAAACCTTTTTCTAATCGAGAGTTAGTAGCCAGAGTTAAAGCCAACCTTAGAAGACAGGGGTCTAATCAGGCAGCTGAAGAGATTCATGAAAACCAAGACCTGACTATTGGTGATTTGATGATTCATCCTGCCCAATATAATGCAACGAAAAATGGAGAAGAATTAGAATTAACTCACCGTGAATATGAATTGTTACTTTATTTGGCCCAGCATGCAGGTGAAGTAATGACTCGAGAAGGTTTACTAGAAACTGTTTGGGGCTATGACTATTTTGGCGATGTTCGTACAGTTGATGTAACTGTACGCCGTTTACGTGAGAAGATTGAAGACAGTCCCAGTCAACCGACTTATTTAATTACACGCAGAGGGGTAGGTTATTACTTACGCGATCCTGAAGCACAGGAGTCTTAATTTGAATGAATACAAAACAAAATAAAATGAAATGGTACCAATCAATTAACATCAAAATTGTGTTTGTTATTGTTGTACTTATCGTATTCGCCCTGCAAATTATCGGGGCGAATTTTATTACTGAATTAGAAAATCAACTCCTTGAAAGTCACAAACAAGATCGTCAAACACAGAGTGATTTTATAGAGACTTCTGCAGCTCCGCATATGTTAGCTATTCAAAATAACAGACAAGATTCAGAGGAGTTTTTGAGCGCTCAATCAGAAATCAATGCCTTGCTGAATGATTTTTCCGGGCGCGGCAATATCAGTATCCAAATGATTACGCCCAGCCTCATTATTGTAGGCACAAGTGATCGTACTGAGCAGGCTGTTAACAATCAGCGGTCGAATGATGCGGAGGCACGACAGGCGGTTTTAACTGCAGAAACAATTACAAGTGAATACCGTGACGCTGAAACTGGAGACAGACGCTGGAAGATGGTCACGCCTGTTTATGCTGAAGCAGAAAGTGATCAATTACTAGGTGTTGTCGTATTAGAAAGTAATATCGAAACTGTATATGAACAAGTAAAGGAAATCTCCTTTATATTTGTTCAATCTTCGCTGCTCGCTATCGCTATTACTATCTTACTTGGTTATGTGTTGTCCCGAGAGATCGTAACGCCTATTATTGCCATTCAAGAAAGCACGAAGAAAATTGCTGATGGTGATTATTCTATAAACCTGCAAAATGACAGCCAGGATGAGATTGGTCAGCTGACTGCTTCTATCAACGAATTAGCCCTGGATGTCTCAAGTGCACAAGAGTCGATTGACCAAGAAAGAAGGCGGCTAGACCGCGTTTTGATTCATATGTCAGACGGGGTTATTGCGACAGATCGGGTGGGTAAAATCACCATTATTAATGATGCTGCCAGAGAAATACTTTCTTTATCGAAAGGGCATGCAGAAGGTCAAGCTATATTAGATATTCTTGACTTAAATGAAGAAATTTCTATGAGTGATCTCTATAAAGAAAAAGGTGAAGATCATAAATTAAGTATAGGTGAACGTTTTATTGACTTAAAATTCTCCATTATTGAAAGTGAAATGGGTTTCATCCAAGGGATTGTCTGTGTTCTTCATGATGTGACAGAAGCAGAGAACATCGAGCGAGATCGTAAATCCTTTGTATCAAATGTCAGCCATGAGCTCCGTACCCCGTTGACTAGTATGCGGTCTTATGTGGAAGCTCTTAATGACGGGGCATGGAAAGATGAAAAAATTGCTCCCCAGTTTCTTTCAGTTATTCAAAATGAGACCAACCGTATGATTCGGATGGTTTCAGATCTTTTACAATTGTCACGTATGGACGCAGGAACGGAAGATTTTGAAAAAGAACTCATTGATCTGCGTGCTTTATTTAACTTTGTCCTTGATCGTTTCGATATGATGATCCAATCAGACGAAAGTAAAAATTTTGTCATTGCAAGGAAGATTATTCCGGACCAAGTGTGGATTGAAGCTGATCAAGATCGTATGGCTCAGGTATTAGACAATATTCTGTCTAATGCTATTAAATATTCACCAGATGGGGGTACAATTACGGCAAGTCTCTCTCTCAAAGATGATGATGTCTTGCTCAGCATCAGGGATGAAGGAATGGGCATTCCTAAAGAGGAACTCCCCCGCGTGTTCTCTCGTTTCTATCGAGTAGATAAAGCACGTTCCCGTGCGATGGGAGGAACAGGCTTAGGCTTAGCCATATCAAAAGATGTTGTCGTAGAGCATGGAGGTAAAATATGGGTACGCAGTGTACTCAACCAGGGGACGACCTTTTTCGTGTCCCTTCCTTGTGAACAGTTAGAGGTATTAGAGGAGGATGATTGGGCTTAATGAAAGAGGCATTCCTTAGGAAGTTTACTTTGGCAGTTCTTATTTTTCTAAGTATTGTTTTAACAACTATCAATTTTACAGGCAGAGATTTCGATGAAACTGCCAGCCCGCAAAGGACTACCACAAATCCTCAGACGAATTTAATGAGGAGCAATGTAAAATTCTTAACTCCTTCACAAATTCTTTTACATTCAGATACGAGCATCGACATGATTAATACTCAGTCAGTTTTCGACTTAAATACTCCGGACCTGCTGGCGGCGGAAAATCTTAGTCAGTTACAAATAGAAGCAACTGGTATTTCTCCACAACAAGTTTATAATTCATTTCAGTCTGAACCCACTATAGTATATACTTTTGACTATCCAATTCCTTTCTTTTTCTACTCTGAAATTTTTGAAGATTTGGATGAAGATTTAAGGGGGGAAAGCTTTGATTTTATGGTTTTTTCTCTGGACCAAATGGACAGGGTTCGCTTTTACAACTCGGAGAATCAAACCTTGTATACGAGTGAGTCCACAGGAGAATTCTTGGAACAGGCACTCGATCAATTAGATTTGGATGATGTCGAAACTCGTGAAGTATCTGCCTACTTTGTGGGAGGCAGTCTTATTTATCTGCCTGTTGATGAAGTTAAACTAACGAATCGCTCCTATTATATGGAACGCATTCCTAACAGCATTTTTATTGAGACATTATTTGATGAAACCTCTCAGGTAAATCCTAGACATGATAATAATACATTAACTTTTACTGATTTCTATTCCCAGCTAAAAATTAATGAAACAACTAATTTACTGACTTATGAAAAGCAAAATGAAGGAGGAAGAAGTCCTTCTTTGACCCAAACTTTAACCCAAAGCTTAAATGTTCTGAATAATTACGAAAACTGGACTCTGGGTCTCCATTATAATGATTCTGTTTTAGATGAGGGGGAAATTAGCTTTAGAAGATATGTGGGGGGTTACCCGACCTTTGCTGATCATGGAGAAGATCTTGTTAGAATTCGTCTGAATGATAATGAGATGACTTATTTACAACTTAATACAAATGTTGCCCAAGCACCGATTATTTCTCATGATCAAGATGATACGATCACCCTCATGAATGGATCAGAGTTGATGGAGAAAATTAATTCAAGTAACTTAAATCAAGAAAATATTGATAGTATCAGGATTGGCCTTAAATGGAATTACTCAGATGACTCTAAGCGGGTAGCTGGCTTTCATCCGACATGGTTTATTAGGTACGAAGATGTTTGGTATGGATTAAATGAATTATTAGAAGCTTAACTCTGAAAAAGGAGGTTAGAAGTGGATTTTAAGAGAATAGAAAGAATCCTTATTGTTGCCTTTTTGATGTTGAATATCTACTTAGTATATATCACATGGGAGCAAAGGCAGGATATGGTGGGCACTGATGAAAATCAATCTCTTAATTTGATTCAAGAAATGGAAAATAACAATATCAGCCTGCCTCTTTTTAGTATGGAAGAGAAGAGGATGGGCTATCTTCAAGCTAATAAGCCTGCAGCTGTTGAAGAGATTTTTTCTAATATTAATAATCAAATGGAAGAGATAAGTAGTGATGGTTCAGTTTATACAGCTGTTTTATCTGAACCTCTTCAACTTTCCAGCGGGGGTGACAACCTAACTCCTGCAGACTTAGCAAAGATAGATCGATTTGTATCTTCAGAAGAGCATATCGCTTTCGGTGAAGAATATGAATTCTTAACTTATCAAAGAAGTTCTAATCAGGTGATTTATACTCAAAGGATAGAAAACATTCCTATTTTAGATGGGACAGCGAGCATCCGTTTTACTGTTGATGACAGCCTAAAAATTATACAGTTTGAACAGACCTATGCAGGGACTTTAGAGATGTCCGAAGATGTCAGTCGAGAGATTATTACTGATAAACGTGCGATAGAAATCTTATATCAAAATAATAGAATTCCATTTGGAGCCCAAGTGGATCAGCCGGTTCTAACCTATTATCAGACATTAGATTTAGAGCAGATGAGTATGTATATTCCTGTCTGGTATGTTCAAATAAATGATACAATTTTGGAACGAGTCAACGCCTTTGATGGAAGCGTTATTCTCAACTCAGCACCTGCTCAGGAATCTATAGGACCATCTTCTACGGAGAATGAATCCCCAGCACCAGCAGACACGGATTAATCAGAGCAAGAATTTATTGAATAAAGAGGAAAAGAAAGGTAGTTTTTTAATGGAGAAAGTGAAGCAGTCTGACTTTCGTATGAGTATCTTGGCCAGCGGAAGTACTGGGAACTCTGTCTATGTTGAAACCGATCGGATAAAAATTTTGGTAGATGCCGGACTGAGTGGCAAAAAAATTGAAAATTTATTGAAATCCGTCGGGAGAGAAGCAAAAGACTTAGATGCTATTTTAGTGACACATGAACACAGCGATCACATAAAAGGAGTAGGTGTTCTCGCCCGTAGATACAACCTGCCTATTTATGCCAATGCCAAAACTTGGCAGGCTATGGAAAATAAATTAGGTAAGTTAAAAACAGAGCAGAAATTTATCTTTGCAAAAGAGAAAGTCCTCACTCTGGCAGATCTAGATATATCAAGCTTTGGTGTTTCACACGATGCAGTGGATCCGCAATTTTACAGCTTCCATAGAAATGCTAAAAGCTTTGTTATTTTGACAGATACAGGTTATGTCAGTGACCGCATGCGTGGAATGCTTAAAAATGCTGATTGTTATTTATTTGAAAGCAACCATGATGTAGAGCTGTTACGCTATGGATCATATCCTTGGCATTTAAAACAGAGAATTTTGTCTAACAAAGGCCATTTATCCAATGAAGATGGAGCTTTAGCTTTAGCAGAAATGGTAGGAGACAATACCGAGCGGATTTATCTTGGCCATTTAAGCCAAGATAATAATGTAAAAGATATTGCCCGCACGACGGCTCATGATATTCTAACTGAAAAGGATTGCGGTGTGAACCATCATTTTTGGCTTTATGACACAGATCCGGCTGAAGCGACCACTTTATATACTTTGTAATTTGATTAAGAAATTCTTACATTTAAGTCAGGTATGACAGAAGTAGTTTTCAATATGTTAGAATAAATGCAAATTCTACAGTCAAATACAAAGGGGATATTCGAATGAAGAATAAACAAAAAATAGTTCTTGCTCTCTTTTCATCTGCTGTGCTGCTTTCAGGATGTGCAACCGATCAGTCGGGAGCTTCGGATGATGGTGAGAGCCAAGAAGATACTGTAACTGTTACTGAAGATAGAGATGGTACACAGACCGATGTCACAGTTGAAGTTTCATCTGGCATTACTGAAGCAGTGGAAGTAGTTGATGAAGCAGTTGTTTCTGTTTTAAATATGCAGACAGGATCCGATTTAGGCTCTTATGGCTACTTATTTGACTTCTATGATCTGCCTACACCGGAAAATTCGGAAGAGGATGGGGAGCTTGAAGAAGCTGGATCTGGAAGTGGTGTGGTCTATAAAACAGACGGCGGAGATGCTTATATTGTGACCAATAACCATGTGGTCGAAGGGTCAGATGCCGTGGAAGTATTGTTCATTAATGGAGAAAAAGTAGCAGCAGAAATTATCGGATCTGATGTCTGGACAGATTTATCTGTGTTAAAAATCTCAGCTGAGCATGTGACGAAGATAGCAGAATTCGGAGACTCAGATAACCTTGTTGTGGGAGAACCCGCAATTGCAATCGGTTCACCACTAGGGACAGAATTCGCTTCCTCAGTAACTTCCGGCATCATTTCAGGTAAGGGACGATCAGTTCCAGTAGATACAAATGCAGATGGAGTACCTGACTGGAATGCAACTGCTATCCAAACAGATGCAGCTATTAACCCCGGCAATTCAGGGGGAGCGCTAGTTAATATTCAAGGACAATTAATTGGTATTAACTCTATGAAGATATCGACCTCTACAGTTGAAGGTATGGGATTTGCTATTCCAAGTAATGATGTCAAAGATATTGTTGCTCAACTGGAAGAAAACGGTGAAGTGATTCGTCCTTACTTAGGTATTCAATATCAACCGCTGTCTTTCATTTCCGAAGCAGATCAACAGAACACTCTTCAACTTCCTGAATCAGTTACAGAAGGTGTTGTCCTTACAAGTGTAGTTCCAGGGTCACCAGCTGACGAGGCCGGACTGGAAGCTTATGATGTTATTGTTTCTTATAATGGGGAACCCGTAACTGATGGAGTGAATCTAAGGCAGCATATTTACAGCACCGATGTCAATACGACCGTAGAGATTACTTTCTACCGAGGCCAAGCACAAGAAACAGTTTCTGTCCCTATGATGCCCGCTGATGATGTATTAGACCATTAAAATTAATTTCAAAAGCCAGCCAACACAGGAAACATGTGTTGGCTGGCTTTTTTGCTGATATATTTATCTAAAATGTTATCCACTGGATAAGTTCCCTTTGTGGATAAGTCGCGCATAGTACAAAAGATAAGTATCTTCAACTAAAAAAGTTATGCACAAGTCGAATCGGCGGTGTGGATAAGAAATGTTTACCCTTATTTAAAGAGAAATAAATGTTGGTTTGGCAGTGTTTATGCTCTAGTCAGTGGTGAGGGATAGTTTGTTGAAAAACTGTGAATAACTCTGGAATGAATATGATGAAAAGATATAAGAGCTCCAGAACAAGGTTGATCAGCTCATAGTTTCTATTAACTGTGCATAACTCTGATTATCTACTCTGCATATTGACTTATTTCTCAAAAGCCTGTGGAGAGAAAAGATACCAAGGTTGTCTGGCTTCCGGTTGACTGTGAATAGTAATAAATTCATCCTTAGTAGGATGCTTAAATGTGAGCTCATTTGCCCATAAAGCAATTTGTTGACCAACCTTATTTACTTCTTGCCCATAGCGTTGATCCCCCCAGATAGGATGGCCCAGGTGGCTGAACTGGACACGAATTTGATGAGATCGTCCGGTATCCAGCTTGACTCTTATAAGACTCAAACCTTCTGAAGATTCAAGTACTTGATAGGTTAACCGTGCTCGTTTACTTCCTTTTGTATCTTGCGATACGACGGTCGAGGTATTCGTTTTAAACTCTTTATATAAGTAGTTTTCAAGTTGTCCTGTCATTTTTTGAGGTTTGCCGTGGACAACCGTGAGATAAGAACGCTCAAACTGCCCTTTTTGTAGTGCAGTAGCTAAGCGTGATGCTGCCTTTGATGTCTTAGCGAAGACCATAGCTCCACCTACCGGACGGTCAAGACGGTGAACTAAAGCAAGGAAGACCTTACCCGGCTTCTCATCCCGTACTTTAATAAACTCTTTCAGCGCTGTTAGTAAATCTATATCTTTGGACTCATCTTCTTGAACAGGTACATTGACTGGCTTTTCCACACAGAGTAAATGGTTATCTTCATATAATATATCTATTTTCATAAAATTCCCCTTCTTAAATTACATCTTAAATCTTAGTTTAGCATAATCATTCTTGTTAAAGTGGATAAAATGTGTTATTGTACATGATATATGTTATAAAGAAAGAAGGGTTTTGAGTGGCAGATAAAAAAGTGCATTTAGCCTGCGCGGAATGTGGACAAAGAAACTATGCCACTGCTCGCAGCCAGACAGCAGTTCGTACGGAACGCCTGGAACTTAGAAAATTTTGTAAACATTGTAAAAAACACACCTTGCATAAAGAAGAGAAGTAAAGGAGACGGTTATGGGTTTCTTTAAAGAAGTTAGAGAAGAATTTGGGAAAGTAGAATGGTCAAGCGGTAAAGAACTAGCTGGTGACTCAACTACTGTTTTCGTAACAATTGGTCTGTTTGCGATTTTCTTCTTTGCAATCGACTGGGCTATTCAAAAGCTTTTAAGCTATCTCATCCGCTAAAAGATATATAATTTTCATTGAGAGATGGCGAGTCTTGTGGTATAATAATTTAAATGAAAGCGAGAAAACCTTTTAAGAGAGAGGTTTTTTTTATTTACATAAAATTGATATCGAATCTATCAGATGTAAAAAGGAGAATATGATGACGGTAAAAGATGCAGATAAAAGATGGTATGTCTTACATACTTATTCTGGTTATGAAAATAAAGTAAGACAAAACTTAGATTTACGAACAGAAAGTATGGGTATGGAGGAAAATATCTTCCGGGTACTTGTACCCGAAGAAGAAGTGACAGAAACTAAAAATGGTGAAGAAAAGACAAGTATTAAAAAAATATTCCCGGGCTATGTGCTGGTAGAAATGATTATGTCGGACCAAGCCTGGTATATAGTTCGTAATACTCCAGGTGTAACTGGATTCGTGGGATCTCAAGGGGCAGGAAGTAAACCGTCACCTTTACTTGAAGATGAAGTTTATGCCTTGTTGAATCCAGAAAGCATAAATACACGACGACGTAAGATTGATCTTGAGATCGGTGAACGTGTATCAGTCAATGAAGGTGCTTTCGAAGGTATGGAAGGTGTCGTGGAGACTACGGATGAAGAAAAAGGAAAAATACACGTTACGATTGAAATGTTCGGTCGTGAAACTTCCGCTGAATTAGATTATGACCAAATTAGTAAAATATATAATCAATAATTTAAATAAAGAACACAGCTTATTGCAGCTGTGTTCTTTATTAGTTATGGTATTTTTTAAAGTCGGCTTTTGTGAAGAAACCGGCTGCTCTCAATAGAGTTTGGTATTTACGAAAAGATTCTGCTGAAGATATAGGATTAGAACCTGGCTTTTCGTAAGCAGCAGCATATACTTCACAGTCTATTTCTTGATGGGCGAGTTGAAGGGTTGTTCCAATATAACAGCGAGGCAAGTGATCTAAAGATGAAACAATTGCAACTCGATCAATATTTTTCTGTTGAACTGCTTCAGTGATAGCAAGAATATTCCCTATTGTATCTTTTGCAAAGGGATCAATAATAATCCTGTCTTCTTCTAGGCCTCGCTCAATCAGCCAATTTTTAATGCCGGTAGCTTCAATATAGGGACTATTCACTGCTCCCCCGGATATCATCACTTCAGCGTCGGGATAACGTTGAGCAAGTTCAAGAGTTTTGGATGCACGTTTAATAGTTGTCTTGGCGAGACTGCCGTCAGCATGTACTAAGTAGCCGAACATCCCGATGAATTCAATATCTTGAACATTATCTAAGTCATATTCGAAGTCTGTACGCTGGCAATTCTCTTCTACAAATTCTGCTAAATCAAGAAGGTGCTGAGCTAAATCAGGATAAACTTGACTTAAATGCTTAAAATGAATATTTTTCTCGATCGTTATACCCTTGAGCTGTCCGTAAATAGTACTCAAAAAGAGAGCTTGTGGGTCATCCGGCAAGTAGCTTAAGATAACTTCACATTGGTCATACAAGTCACCGTATTTGTCGTAAAGTCCAAATATTTCTACTTTTAATCTCCATAATTCTATCGTTAATTGAGGTTTCTTGCGGATAAGATCATCGATTTTTTCAAGAGCAGTCACGAGCTGCCAGTTATTTAAATCGTATATAATATCTAAACATTCTGGAATATTCATATAACATGTTCCGATCCAAGGACGCAAAGTACTGACATTGTTCGCACCGAGATAATTTTCTAAAGGCCTAGTGATGATGGTAGATGTATCAGACATAGAAAGGCTCCTTTCAAGAAAAGTTTTAGAATTGTAAGAATTGAAAAAACATTATTATAAACTTAAAATAGAAAAATGGACGACTCATGTTCGTCCATTTTTAAAAAGAGGTCTGAGTGACGGTTACACATATCTTTTAATACATACTTCCATTATAAAGGAATCCTTCTTCAAAATGTATGAAAAGAGCGGTCTATGCATAAACTCAATAATTACCAAGACCTATTAATAAAATTAATAGTTACAAGAAGAGACAATAGACTTTTATCTCTTGCTATTTTCGGTATATTATGATATTTTAATTCAGTACGCTTATTTGCTAGATCTTTTTCGAGCAGTACAGTGTGCACCTAGATTGTGGGAGGAGTGACTCGCTCCTATGAACCACACACTGACACAAAAAATATAAGGAGGTATGTCAAGTGGCACAACAAGTAGTAAACGTAGTAAAATTACAAATTCCAGCAGGGCAAGCAAGTCCGGCTCCACCAATTGGACCAGCTTTAGGTCAGGCAGGAATCGACATCTCAGGTTTCACAAAAGAATTTAACGAACGTACAAAAGAATCAATGGGAGATATCATTCCAGTAGTTATTACTGTATATGATGACCGTTCATATTCTTTTGTTACAAAAACACCACCAGCTTCAGATCTGCTGAAAAAAGCAGCAGGTGTTCAAAAAGGTTCTGGGGAACCGAATATAAACAAAGTTGCGTCTGTCACAAAAGCCCAAGTCCAAGAAATTGCTGAACGCAAAATGGAAGACTTAAACGCAGCAGATGTAGAATCTGCGATGCGCATTGTCGAAGGTACAGCTCGTTCTATGGGATTCACTGTCGAAGGATAATGCAGCCAGTTTGCATATAATAGTTCAGCACAGCGCTTAGAGAATTGAAACAGATTCCAGAGCGCATGTGGAAGAAAGATTACCACTAAAGGAGGAAATAGTGTGGCAAAAAGAAGTAAAAAATATATTGATGCGGTTGAAAAAGTAGATCCGCATAAAGAATATGATGTTCAAGATGCAATTGAGTTGATTAAAGAAATAGACTTTTCAAACATGGATTCGTCAATCGATATAGCTTACCGTCTAGACTTAGATGTTCGTCAAGCTGACCAACAATTACGCGGGTCGATCGTATTACCTAAAGGTACTGGTAACACTCAAACAGTAGTAGTTTTTGCTAAAGGTGAAAAAGCTGAAGAAGCTAAAGAAGCCGGGGCAGACTTTGTAGGTGAAGAAGATTTGGTTGAAAAGATCCAAGGCGGCTGGTTAGATTTTGACGTCGCAGTAGCAACACCAGATATGATGGCTCAAGTAGGTAAGTTAGGTCAGATTTTAGGGCCAAAAGGATTAATGCCTAACCCTAAAACAGGTACTGTAACAATGGATGTTGAACAAGCGATTAACAACATTAAAGCAGGACAAGTTACTTATCGTACAGATAAAGAAGCAAATATCCATGCAGCTATTGGTAAAGCTTCTTTCTCTAAAGAAGACATTTTAGAAAACTTAACAGCTTTGCACGAACGTTTAGTTCAAGAGAAACCAGCAGCAGCAAAAGGTGACTGGATGCAGAATTTAGCAATCTCTACAACATTCGGACCTGGAGTTAAAATAGACGTCAACTCTTTATCAGCTGAATAAAGTATTGACAAGTCTGTTTGACCGTGATATTATCAACCAGTCGAATAAAATAGAATATTATATTTGATGCCGAAGACCGTAAGGGGCGCAAGCCGTAATATATCACCTTACCGAGGAAGAGAATATACACGAAAAAAGGATTCAGATTTTTGTATCCGATTAAACATGTATTTTATCCTCTATGTCTTTGGTGACATGGGGGATTTTTATTTTCCATATCATTCGAAGAATTTTCAAATTGGAGGTGACATTTTTGGCAAACGAAAGTATTATCGCACAAAAACAAGCAGTTGTTTCAGAAACAGTTGAAAAATTTGAGAACTCTGTCTCAACTATTATTGTTAATACACGCGGATTAACCGTTGGAGAAGATACTAAATTGCGTAAAGATCTACGTGAAGCAGGTGTTGAATTCCACGTAATTAAAAACTCTATGTTACGTCGTGCAGCAGACGAATTAGGTTATGAAGGTCTAGAAGACGTATTTAAAGGGCCTACAGCTGTTGCATTCAGTAGTGAAGACGTTTCTGCGCCCGCTAAGATTTTACGTGATGCAGCAAAAGAAAACGATCAGATTGAAATTAAAGGTGGTATCGTCGAAGGCAACACGATTGATCTTGAACAGATTGATGCTATCGCTGAATTACCGAGTCGTGACGATCTATTATCCATGGTTGCATCAGCTGTTAAAGCACCTATTCGCAAAACAGCGCAAACATTCAATGCATTGGCACAAAACCCATTACGCGATGCTATGCTTACAATTAAAGCATTGGCAGAGAAAAAAGATGAAGACGCAGCATAATTTCTTAGAAATTGCTGTTTAAATTTAACTATACTAAAAAAATATATATACATTCATGGAGGAATATAAAATGGCTTTAGATATTCAAACAATTATTGATTCATTAAAAGAAGCAACTGTAGTAGAATTAAACGAATTAGTAGAAGCAATCGAAGAAGAATTTGACGTAGAAGCAGCAGCTCCTGTAGCAATGGCAGCTGGCCCTGCAGCTGGCGGAGACGCAGCAGAAGAGCAAACTGAATTCGACGTTGAATTAACTTCAGCTGGACAAGCTAAAATTCAAGTTATCAAAGCAGTTCGTGAAGCAACTGGCTTAGGACTAAAAGAAGCTAAAGACTTAGTAGACAGCGCTCCTGGAAATATCAAAGAAGGTCTTTCTAAAGAAGATGCTGACGAATTAGTTGCAGCAATCGAAGAAGCTGGAGGATCAGCTGAAGCTAAATAAGCTTTACTGACCAACTCTTAAAACCACAATCTGAAAAGATTGTGGTTTTTCTATTTTAAATTGTCTTATAGCAAGTATTTTTTAGATATTCTCAAATACGAGTTATTGTGAGTTGGTGGAGTGATGAATACATCAAAACAGCTGATTAACGCTTAGTTTTGGATGGTTAATTACTTGTAATGTTCTTAATTTGTTGTTTATATACTTCCCATATTTCACTGCTTCCTTAGCTTATCCATACTGGATTATTGTAGGAATAGTGAATGTAGTTATAAGCTCGCTAATTTTTCCGTTATTAAAACAAATAAAATATCCAGATTAAATCAAAAAATAATCCCCTTAAAAAAATTAGAGTGAAAATCTAACTTTTGGGGACATTTTTATGTCAAAAAATATTTATAAGAGCCTAAAATTTATATGTGATGTTTTAAAAGTGAAACAAGACGCTCAATTAGCTGCTTAATATTGAATTAAATTAAACTTCAAATTTTTAATTTGAAAATCTATGAATAATTATAAGTTATTATGGGCCCCCCGAATGGAGTGAGAAGAATAAGAGAGCGAGTAGTTGATAGAAGATTATTTAAAGTTTAAGGTTTTATCTAAGATGATTCAGCATCAATACCTGTCATGTTTTTAATAAGCTTAAAATAAAACACTTAGTTAATTGGAATAAATGATTATGTTCTAATAATAAAGGCTATTAGAACAAAGGATTTATTGTGATAAAATTAACTAATAAAATAAACTCAAGATTAATTTTTATTAGTTAGAGATTAACGGTTTAATTTCTAATGAAAAATACATTTAATTCTGGGATGGAGAAGATATATGGCATTTAATTTTGATCAACTGGCTGATAGAAAAAGCGACAATTCTAAAAAATGGGATAGAGAATTTAATGAGGGTTACTTTGGTAAGCTACCAGATGAATATATTTCTATGTGGATAGCGGATTTAGATTATGAGGTTACTCCCATTATTCATAAGAAGATTGAAGAGATTGTTGACAAGAAGACTTATGGTTATATTTATTTTTATGATGAATTATTTGAAGCCATTAAGCAATGGCAGGGGAATAAAAGTGATTTTTCATTAAATAATGAAATGATTTCTCTGAATTTTGGTATTGTATCCGCTCTATATGTAACTGTGCAGGCTTTTTGTAGAGAAGGAGACTCGATCATTATTAACTCTCCTGTTTATAATCCTTTTAGGGTAGCCGCTGAAGTAAATCATATTGGAGTGTTAGAAAATGAGCTAGAAGTGGATCAAGAGTATCGCTATCAGATTAATTTTCAAAACTTAGAAGAATTAATAGTAGAACATCAACCAAAGATTTATATTCTTTGCAACCCACATAATCCAGGGGGACGAGTTTGGTCCAAAGAGGAACTTCAAAAAATCGCTGACTTATGTCTAGAGAATAATGTTATTTTGGTCTCCGATGAAGCTCATGCTGACCATATTAATCAGGGTCAATTTACATCTATGCTAAGTTTGGATAAAAAATATACAGATAATTTAATTGTCTTAAATTCTGCTAACAAAGGATTCAATTTTGCGGGCTTGAAGATGGGTTATAATATTATTCCTAATCTAGATATAAATAACCTGTTCAAACAACAACTTAAAAAACAAGGGATTTTAGAACCTAATATCTTTGGGGCAGCAGCTTTGTGTGCCAGCTACACAGATGAAGGTAAAGAATGGCTGGACGCTTCTTATGATTATATGGTTCAAAATTATGACTGGGCATCTTCCTATTTATCTCAAGAAGTTCCTGAATTAAAAATAACTCCGTTAGATTCGACTTATTTAATGTGGTTAGATGTTTCGTCGCTTGGAATGACTGGAGATGAAGTTGTAGAAAGGTTAGCTCAGGAAGAGGGGATTTTATTCCAGCCAGGATCTTCATTCGGCCAAGCTGGTATTAATCATATTCGAATAAATCTGGGAACATCAAAAGAATTTGTGCAGAAATCTTTTCAGAAATTTGCGGATTGGTGCCAGAAAAACAAAAGACAAGAAGATAAATCTTTAGAATAAGACGAAAAACAAAAAATAGGCTTTAACTAAGTGAAATATATTGTGACGCTTTTTCTAATAATATGGGTCTTGTATGATGAATCAGTCATACATCGCTTTCTTTGATTTTTAAAATTAGTATAGGAATAAAGAATTATCTTATAATGAATCTTTGAATTGGAAAGCCATTTAAATGTTCTATCCTTATTCCACTTTATTTCATTAAGAGGGAGTATAAATATTTTTCGTTTATAGAAAACAATAATAAGAACTCTTCTTTTATCTTTTAATTTTATAAGTAAAAGCCTAAAAACAATGGCTTTTTATGGTACCCTGAAAGATGTATAGAATACATTTTTAGGAGGAGTTTTACAATGAGTTATGATGTTGTAGTTACAAGCAAATTTTTTGGTGGCGGCGATGAAGCATTATCTGAGAACTTAATGCTAGCTTATATTAATACAATGACTATGAAAGAAGATTTGCCAGAGA
>JAUNQW010000049.1 GCA_030535975.1 Atopococcus tabaci
TCCATTAAAGAACTAGTTACATATCCTCAATTGATAGCCCTCTATAAATAATTTCGTACTCTTTAAAAGAGCCAACAGCTTTCATGAATAATTCAGATTTGGCTTTTAGGACTTCTTCATCAAAGTTCTTCTTTTGACGTTTGACTTCAATAAATTCAATCTTGTTATCTAATTCGTCTTCGGCAATAATATCAATCTCATTTTCTCCTTTGCGGTCATGCCAATATCCAAGGCGAGTGTATTGGCCGGATTCTTTCAGTACTTCATTAAAGTAACTTTCAAGAGATTTTCCGCTGACAGTTGTGAAATCGCGTTCTACTATTGTTTTTAATTTCTCGTTACCGCCTGCCTCGATGATGTGCGTATATTTGTATATGAATCGGAACCAGAATTTTAGGAACTGGTCGTTGATAGTGTAGTGTACGTTTTTATTGCTCGACTTTTCATAGATTGGCTGCATCTTACTTATCAAACCATACTCCTCTGTTAGATTTTTCAAGTAGCCGGACAATTCTTTTATATTGAGGGCGTTCTCCAGTTCTGAGCGTGTATTTCTGCCTTGTGCAATGAGAGTAAGTATGGAGAAGTAGATACCGTAATCTTTGCCAAATTCATCAACAATCATATTCTTACCCTCTGGCAAGAAATAGGAATCTCGCTCGAAAAACATATCCAACATCTTCTTTTCGGTGAACTTTTTCCTGTCTATGAACAATTCAACATATTTAGCTACTCCGCCAGTTAGTGTATAGAGAGCCAATAGGTCAGACTTCTTATAAAGGGGACAATATTCTGACATTATCTCCTTTAAAACTGAAGGTCTGAAAGGTCGTACATGAATTGTATCTGTCTGCCTACCAAACAAAGGTTGCTTCTTGTCCTTGAATATCTTATTCATCAAGGTGTTTACAGAACCTGCCACAATAAGATTGATGTGAGCCTTATTTTTATAGCTGTCCCAAATATTCTGCATATCAGAATAGATAGATGGATTTACCCTATAGAAATCTTGAAACTCATCGATAAAGAGAGTGATATGCTGAGTCAGCGAACACTCCATGATGAATTTGAATATTGCAGCAAAGGACATTCCTTTGCTATCCAGCATTGGGATGTTGAGTTTTGTACGAATTTCATCAAAAAAGATGTCGCATAGGTCGGCTTCCGCTTTACGAGCAACAAAAAAGTAGAGCATAGTCTTGTTCTCATAAAACTTTTTAACCATCTCTGTTTTACCAATACGACGTCTTCCTGTAATAATGGTAAATTGGGCTACTTCGTGAGACAACTCTTCAATCTCTCTAAGCTTTTCAAATTCAGTTTCTCTATCAAAAAATCTCATATCTAAATCCTTTATCGTCATGCTCATTACCGTAACGGAGGTTACGATTATGCAAAAATACAATTTAAATTGTCATTCTTGCAAAAAATAGAGAGTTTTTATAGCTTTTGCTAAGCAGCATTGGCAAATTAGTTAGGAATAACGGCAAAAGGGGGAGAACTCATTCCTCCTCCAACTCACATCCATTAAAGAAGAATCTCTCTTTAGCCACATCTTTTGGGAAACAGAAATAAGTCATTTCGCAAGTGGAGCATACTTTTCCATCGTGGCTCAAAGAGGCTTCGATGAATGCAAAGTTCCGTTTCATTTCCTTGATGCGACCTCTGATTTCGAGTACGACGTCTTCGCCTACAGGAACCGGGTTACGGTATCTCATGGCAAGATGGGTGGTTTGTCCGGCAGTCTGTAGTTTTCTGTTTACTACCCAGCCACCCACTTCGTCCATCAGTGTGGACTGAATGCCACCATGGAGGGTGTTCAGCCAACTTTGGAAATTGGTATGTGGTTTCCAGAAGCAAACGATGTCGTCGCCATCTTCGTAAAATTCCATCTTCAGGCCGAACGGATTGCTCGGGCAACAGGCAAAACAATTGTATCCTTGTTCTTCCAGGCCTACATACGGGTTCTTTATCTTTTTCATCTTTATAGGTTTTGGATGTAAAGTTAGCGATTTTATTCATACGAAAAAAGAGCTCATCATCGCTGATGAACTCTTTTTCGTGACTCCGACAGG
>JAUNQW010000002.1 GCA_030535975.1 Atopococcus tabaci
TTTATAGAAAAAATCCGGATGAGAGTCATCTGGTTTTTTCTATTTAAAGGGGAATATAAAAAAACGTCTGGATAAAAAATCCAAACGTTTTTATGAAGATATTAAATATAATTTAATGGGTTTTTCGCTGCACCGTTTTCTCTAACTTCAAAGTGTAAGTGAACACCGGTAGAAAGACCTGTTGTTCCCATCGTAGCGATATGCTGACCGCGGGAAACTTGTTGACCTGCTTTTATTTTGAAATCTTTTAAGTGAGCATAGCGTGTCGTGAATCCATTACCATGATCAATAATAATAAGGTTACCGTAGCTTGAGTGATGATTTGCACGAGTGACCACACCAGCTTCAGAAGCTAAGATACGACCGCCGCCACTGATGTCAATACCTTCATGCAGACGGCTTGTTCTATAAATAGGATGGATTCTGTAACCAAAATTAGAAGTGATATGTTTAGCATCTGACGGCCATTGGAAAGCTAAGCGGTCATCTGCTATTGCCTCTGGTTTAACCCAGCCGATTTCCTTGTTGCCGACTGCAACCAGGTAATAAATATCATTGTTATACTGGGCTTTTTGAGTGATAGTAATATCTTTACCAGCATATTTCGACACATCCACGTGTTGGGCTGCCGGTTTGTATAAAGAACTTGAAACTACATGCTGGCCTTTTGTTGCAGATAAAGCGGCTTTTTTATTCATAGTATTGATTGTATAAAAACTCTTAGGATTCCTTAGGAAATTTTCAGTTTTTTGAGAAAGTGAATGGTTTCCTCCAACCAATGTGAATCGGCTGACACCCTGTTGAGCCGCAAAAGTTAATTGTTGTTTCAGTGTATTGTAATGGTGATTTTTCACTAACAACACTCCTGAGCCATCATTAGCCGCTAATAAAGAAGTTGGAATAGCATCTGAGAATTTTTCACCATTCACAACATAATAATGTTTATTGCTTGTTCCATAATGGTACAGAATATTTCTGTTCACTTCGTAACGATTTTTACCATCAATTCTTGAAACTTTAGGCCCCAATGCTTTTAATTCATTTTCAACTTTTTGAGAAACACTGGATGTTCCGCCGATGATCGTAAAGCGGGAAATAAATGGCGCTAAATCTTTAATTGATGAATATAAGGAATTGCCTTTCGTTAACAAGATTGGGATTCCTTTTTGTGCTGAAACAGTTGAAATACTTAAAGCGTCAGATAAAACTTCACCATTCGTAATGAATACATCATGTTTTTTACCTGGATTTTGAGCAAATTTCTGTTTGGCTACTTCTACTGACTGCTGATACTTATCTTTAGCCTCTACGCGGCTGACATCAAGTTTCTCATCAGAGAGTTTATTTTCAACTTCTGCACTGATTTTATCTTGATCACCCACCAGGACGACTTCTTTTGCCTCTAATCGATCTAACTCGTGATCAGTCGCTTCAGTAGTTTCATTTTCTCTTGTGTAAAGTAAAGGCGCATCATCACTACCCGCCAGAGGTAAACTTGTAAGAGCATTGGCCGGGTCATCCCCTTGAACCACATAGGCTTTATCAGATTCGTTCCACCCAGAGGATGAAATTTCAGCCGCATTATGGTAACGGTCGTACCCACTAATTCTGTTCACTTCATTTTGTTGGTTAGTTGGTTGATTGTTTTGAGCTTGTGTCACTGAAGCCTCTGCTCCTGCAGGGTCAGTATTCTGTTCTTGAGCTTGAACTTCTATATTATTGCTTAAAGCAAGTAATGCAAGGGCAACGGTACTGGTAAAGCCCATTTTTAAGGTTTTTTTATTTAGCAAGATAGTCACTATCCCTTTCGTTAATTAAATTTTATAATAAAAATCGAGCACAAATATCATTATAAGACTAAAAAAGGATAATTGGGGAATATAACACAACTGTAATATACAGTTAATCATTTTAATATATAGATGACTAATTGTGACAGACTATTACATTTTTGAGATAGTTTGTCATAAGCAATAGAAAAAAGCTTGAAGACTGTCAATAAATCTTCAAGCTTCTAACCCATTACTATTTTCTATAAGATGTAACGTGATAAATCTTCATCCGCTGCAATATCGCCCACTTTACCATCGACATAGGCTTCTGTGATGGCTACTTCAGCATAAGACATATCCGGTGCCTCAAAGAGTAGTTCTTCCAGTACATTTTCTAGTAAAGTATGAAGTCGTCTGGCACCAATATTTTCAGTTTCAGTATTAACCTGGAAAGATAAATCTGAAATTCTTTGGACCGCCTCTTGTGTGAAAGTTACATCCACATTTTCTGCCTTTAGCATCGCTTGATATTGTTTAGTCAAAGCATTGTGCGGCTCCGTTAGTATACGATAGAAGTCCTCTGCTGTCAGATCATCTAATTCGACCCGGATTGGAAAGCGCCCTTGCAGCTCAGGGATAAGGTCGCTGGGTTTGCTTTGAGAAAAAGCCCCTGATCCAATAAACAAGATATGGTCTGTTTTAATGACTCCATACTTTGTATTTACATTAGACCCTTCGACAATAGGTAAAATATCACGCTGAACGCCTTCGCGAGATACTTCTCCAGATTGACTATTGCTTTTAGAAGCTATTTTATCAATCTCATCAATAAATATAATACCTGTATTTTCAGCATAATGAATGGCCTCTGACTGAATGTCTTCTACTTTGACAAGTTTATCAGCTTCTTCATCGGTTAAAATATCTAAAGCTTCTTTGACTGTCAGAGTTCTTTCTAATTTACGTTTAGGTTGAAGTGCACTTAAACTCTGGCTTAAATCGATACCCATCTGTTCTAAGCCCGCATTCATCGGACCTGTACCCGCCTGCGTTTTTTCTTCAATCTTAACAGTTACTTCTCTAGTATCTAACTGACCAGAGTGAACTTGCGGTCTTAGCTCTTGACGTTTTTTTTCAATTTCCTTGGTTATCTTTTCTTCGGGTTCATAATTAGGCATCATATCTTCCGGTTTCATGCCCATATTTGACAATACGGACTGAAAAGGATTACCTGCCTGGCTTGGTTCTTTCTTTTCACCTGGAACTAAAGCTGCAACTACACGGTCTACAGCTTTTTCATAGGCTTCTGGACGGATTTTTTCCTGCTTGTTTTCCTTAACTTTTTTGATAGATACTTCTACCAGGTCCCGAACCATCGATTCGACATCACGACCGACATATCCAACCTCAGTGAACTTAGTCGCCTCCAGCTTAACAAAAGGAGCTTGAACAATATTAGCTAGACGACGTGCAATTTCTGTTTTTCCTACACCTGTTGGACCGATCATTAAAATATTTTTAGGTGTGATTTCTTTTTGCATCTCTTCATCTAATTGTAATCGGCGGTATCTATTTCTTAAAGCAATAGCTACCGCTCGCTTGGCACTTTCCTGGCCGATCACATATTTATCCAGCTCTTCTACAATTTCTTTAGGTGTTAAATCAATATTTGTTTCCATAGACACTCCTATATTTTTTCTGACACGATGGAATGGTTAGTATAAACACAGATATCTGCGGCAGTATGCAGACTTTCTGTGGCTATTTCTTCTGCAGACATCGATGGTGCGTATTTTTTCAGAGCTCGAGCAGCAGCTAAAGCATAATTCCCTCCTGAGCCAATCGCTAATATGCCATCGTCGGGCGCAATAACTTCACCATTACCTGATATGAGTAACATATCTTCTTTATCCATAACAATCAATAAAGCTTCTAAGTTCTGCATCATCTTGTCTCCCCGCCATTCCTTGGCCAGTTCGACAGCAGCCCGCATTAAATTTCCTTGGTACTCTATTAAATACTCTTCAAATTTTTCCTCTAAAGTAAAGGCATCGGCCACACTTCCGGCAAAACCAGCAATAACGCTGTCATTGTATAAACGACGGACTTTACGCGCATTTGCTTTCATCATAACTGATTCGCCCATAGTCACTTGGCCGTCTCCGGCCATCGCCATTTGACCTTTATGATTGATACCCAATATTGTTGTAGAATGAAATTCCATTATTATACCTCCACTATGATCTAGAAAAATATTTCTTGTATTGCTCTTGCAGATTTTCCTTCGTTACATCCGTATAGACTTGAGTGGAACTCAGGCTCGCATGACCGAGAAACTCTTGAACTGTACGGATATCTGCCCCATTGTTTAACAGGTGCACCGCAAAAGAATGTCTAATTTTATGCGGATGTATCTTTCCTTTTAAAGAAGTTTTTTTTATTATTTCTCTTAGTATATATTGAACACCTGAAACCGTTAAAGGTTCTCCATGATGATTAATAAATAAATAGGAATGCTCTTTTTTATGGTGATTCATCAGTAGACTGCGACCATTTTTAATATACTTTGTCAGAGCATCATAGGCAAATTCTCCAAAAGGAACATACCTTTCTTTCTTTCTTCTTCCACTTACCCGAAGAATACTCAAATCAAAATCAAGATCTTCCAATAAAAGATTAACACATTCGCTGACACTTAAGCCGCTGGCATAAAGGAGCTCGAGTAAGGCTTGGTTACGCAAGTCTAAGGGCTCGTCCCCATCCACCGCTTGAAAAAGTTGATCCATCTCTTCTAAAAAGAAGAAAGAAGGTTTTCGAAAAGAAACTTTTTTCATATTTAGATGAGAGAATGGATTATAATCTATTTCCTCATTTCTTAATAAAAAGTGGTAAAGGGACCTTAAACTTGACATTTTTCTTGCTATCGAGCGATTCTTGTATTTTTTATTTATCAATTGAGACATGTACATACGGGCATCATCTAAACTGGCTTTGAGTAAAGAAGGTTCACCAGTCTGTGCTAGAAAACGAATGAATTGCCGGCAGTCACTCAAATAGGCTTGACTTGTCAGCTTAGAATAGTGACGCTCATTAGTCAAATAAGACTCAAAGTAGGTCATAATCGATTCGTTATTCAAAAAAACACCCCTATTCATTATATACCATATGACATGAATAGAGGTATTCTACAATTAATAAGTTAAAATTAAATTAAGTTAATCTACTTCTTCTTCCTCAGGAATTTCTTCATAATCGCCATTTGGACAAATTATATTTTTAGAGCCTCGTTTTTTCTTCTCAACTAGGAAGTGATCACATTTAGGACAGTTTCTTCCAATCGGTTTGTCCCATGAGGAGAATTCACAGTCTGGGTACCGTTCACATCCCCAGAAAATTCGTCCTTTTTTCGTTTTACGTTCTACAATCTCTCCCTCGCCACACTCCGGGCAGGTCACTCCGATTTTTTTGAGAATAGCCTGGGTATTTCGACAGTCTGGGAAATTACTACAGGCATAGAATTTTCCATACCGTCCCATTTTGATAACCATTGGATTTCCGCACTTTTCACAATCAAATCCGGCAGGTTCATCTTGAATTTCAATTTCTTCGATGTTTTCCTCCGCTTCTTCCACCTTTTCATGGAATGGACGATAGAAATTATCGATTAATTTTCTCCATTCTTGTTCTCCCTGCTCCACGTTATCTAGTTTGTTTTCCATGTCAACTGTAAAGTCGACGTCGACTAGTTCCGGGAAAGCTTCCGATACGAGGTTGTTAACAGCTTCGCCTAACTCAGTCGGCTCGAATCGTTTGGCTACCATCTGTACATAGTAGCGTTTTCTTAGAGTTTCAATCGTAGGAGCATAAGTCGACGGGCGTCCCACTCCATTTTCTTCCAGCCATTTAATTAAAGCAGCTTCAGTAAAGCGGGCAGGCGGCTGAGTAAAGTGCTGTTCTGGTGAGATAGAGTCTGATTTGACTGTATCTCCTTTCTCCAGTTCGGGTAATATATTATCTTTTTTCTTGGATGATGTCTTATAGACTTTGGTAAATCCTTCAAATTTCATTTGAGAACCGTTAGCTCTAAATTTAACTCCATTCTGCTCAATATCAGCTCTAACCGTATCAAAGACTGCTGGCGTCATTTGTGATGAAACAAAACGAGACCAGATGAGAGCATACAGTTTATATTGATCAGCAGATAAATACTTTTTAATCGACTCCGGTGTTCGCGTGACGTCGGTCGGCCGAATCGCTTCGTGAGCATCTTGCACATTGGCCTTCTTTGGCTTAACATCAGGTTTTATTTGAGAGTACTCTTCCCCATATTCCTCAATGATGAATTCGGCAGCTGCATTTTCGGCCAAAGGTGAAATACGAGTCGAGTCTGTACGCATGTAGGTGATCAAACCTTGGGCTGCTGCACGACCTGTTTTAATTCCTTCATAAAGCTGCTGGGCAATCATCATCGTCTTACCCGTTCTAAAATTAATTCGATGGGCAGCATCCTGCTGCATGGTAGATGTTTTATAAGGGGCATAAGGATTACGCTTTCGTTGACTCTTAACCACATCAGTAACATCGAATTCTTTATCCTGATCAATCAGAGACATCACTTCTTGCACATCTTCATTCGATTTCAGTTCTTTTTTCTTTCCATTAAGATGAATAAAGGAGGCATCAAATTTTCTGCGTCCCTTTTTAAATTTAATATCTATCGACCAATACTCTTCCGGTTTAAACTCTCGGATTTTTTTCTCACGATCCACGATGGTTTTAAGAGCCAGGGATTGGACACGTCCTGCACTTAAGCCGCTTTTTATTTTTTTCCAGAGAATAGGCGATATTTCATAGCCCACAATTCGGTCTAAAATCCGACGGGCCTGCTGGGAATCAACTAGATCATTATCAAGCTTACGCGGTACTTTAAAAGCATTTTTTACAGCATCTCGAGTAATCTCATTAAAGACTACTCGGTTCTCTGCTTCAGAATCTAAATCTAATATGTGACTGATATGCCAGGCTATGGCTTCTCCTTCTCTATCCGGATCCGAGGCCAGATAAACATTTTCTGCTTTTTTTGCAAATTTCTTCAAGTCCTTAACTACAGGACCCTTACCGCGGATTGTAATATAATCTGGTTCATAACTATTTTCAAAATCTATCCCCATCCGACTCTTGGGCAAATCTCTGACATGGCCTTTACTGGCCACCACTTTATAATTTTTACCTAAATATTTTTCTATAGTTTTAGCTTTTGCTGGTGATTCCACGATCACTAAGTTTTTATACGACATGGAATCCTCCTCTCATGACATAATTTCTATACTATAAATTTTACGTACTCAAATCGAATGTCATTCTAAGCTAAGAAAAAGATTTTGTCAATTATATTGTGTTCTTAATATTTAATTTCTACTATATAATACCAACTCATCGAGGATATCTTTGGAAGTTAAAACCGGAACAGCACCATGTTTAATCAAGTCATTTGTTCCTTTAGAATTTTCTGAAAAAATATGACCCGGTACAGCAAAAACTTCTCGGCCTTCTTGAAGGGCCAGGTGAGCAGTAATCAGACTTCCACTCCTATATTGAGCTTCTATGACCAAGGTACCGCGACTCAAGCCGGAGATAATTCTATTTCTCATAGGGAAATGGCCTTTAAGCGGTGCTGTATTTAGAGGATATTCAGTAACCAGGCACTGCTTGTTAGCTATTTCAATCTGCAAGTTCCGATTTTCTTTCGGATAAACTTTATCCAGACCATTAGCTAAAACTGCAATCGTCTCTCCACCCTCTTCCAAGCAGATATTATGAGCATAAGTATCTATCCCTCTAGCCAAGCCCGAAACTATTAACCAGTCTTTTCTGACGAGGTCCGGCAGTATTTTAGTTAAAACATTTTTACCATAACTTGTCGCTTTTCTGGAGCCCACAACAGCTAAGGAAGACCGATTTAAAAGATCCGCATCTCCCAGTATAAATAAACCCAGCGGGGGGTCATAAATATGACTCAACGCTTCGGGATAATCTGGAGATAAAAAATCAATCCAACGAATATTCCATTTGTCTAATTGAGACTTTTCTTCCTCTATATCAAAATTTAGAAAAAAATGACTCGTCATTTTTTTCTTTTGCCCTGTTTTATTCCATCTTTGGACGAGCTCATCCACACTTTTATTGAATTGTTTTTTTATAAAATTAAAAAAACGCCATTTATTTAAGACTGACATCGATGAATCATGAGCCAATACAAACAACCATTCTTCTTGATTAAAAACACGAGTCATAAAAAAACCTCCATTTTCTGTTACGTTCATCATACGCAAAAGAAGGAGTTCTTTTTTTATTTTAACAATCTTTTTACCGGGGCAAAACTTTTCCGGTGAAGAGGAGTCGGACCATATTCTTTTAAGACTTGGAGATGAGTCTTAGTACCGTATCCTGCATGCTTTTCAAATCCAAATTCAGGATAAATCTCGGCATATGTCTTCATCAGATCATCTCTTTTTTCTTTAGCTAAGATGCTGGCACAAGCTATCGAATAGCTGCTGTCATCCCCTTTAATCAGGCTTTTTTGAGCTATAGGTGTATCTAAATGTTCAGCATCGACTAAAATAAGGTCGGGTAAAATTTTCAATTGACTGAGAGCTTCCAACATGGCGCTTTTAGTAGCCTGCAATATATTCATACGATCTATTTCTTCAGCTCTTCTTATACCATATCCAATAGCTAGAGCATATTTTTCAATTTCACTGACCAGCTGCACTCTTTGCTGGTGGGATAATTTTTTAGAATCTTTAATACCTAAAACTGGAAAGTCTTGAGGCAGAATAACAGCACAAGCCACGACAGGTCCTGCCAGGGGTCCTCTTCCCACCTCATCAATCCCTGCTATGGATTGAAAGCCTTGGGACCATGCTGTCTTCTCATATTGCAGCATACGGTTCTTATTTTCTTGCAAATCCTTTATATATTGAAATTCAGCTTGTTTTTTTATCAGCAGAGACTGGACACCTTTGCGGGAGTCATTAAATAATTCAGTAAAAATAGGATCGTCAGGAGAAGTGATGGTATCTAGAAGAGCTTTAATCTCCCGAATCGTCTTACTCTTCATGATTTTCTACTTCCCATAAATCTTCTCCTACCCGGTCAAAGCTGATTGGTCCCAGTATTCCCTTTCGAATTTCATTGACAAGCATGATAGCTCCTTGTTCATAGTTATCTCTGAATCCTCTGATTTTGGTAATTGCCATCAGAAGATCCGGTAAATCCAATGTGTTTTCTTGGTCATCTAGCTTATAGCGGGTCGTTAAAGCACCTGGGTAGTGCTTTTTCAGTTCTTTCATAGCATAAAGAGCAATGTCATCCATATGGAGCAGACGGTCAGGAATTGCTCCTGTCAAGGCCAAGCGATACCCAATTTCCTGCTGTTCAAATTTAGGCCACAACATTCCTGGAGTATCCAAAAGCTCGATTCTCTTGTCCCACTTAATCCACTGCTGCTTCTGGGTTACACCCGGTGTATTAGCGGCTTTTGCAGCTTTTCTTCCAGCAATACGATTAATCAGAGTCGATTTTCCAACATTCGGAACTCCTACCACGATGGCACGGATAGCTCTCTCCTGCATCCCTTTGCCTTCTCTTTTCTCATTATCCTCTTCAAGGGCTATTTTAGCTGCCTTGTGAATCTTCTTCCACTCATTATTGTCATTAGCATTAATCGCCAAGACAGGCTGTCCAATTTTTTTATAGTAACTTATCCACTCACCGGTCACTTCTGGATCAGCCAAGTCCGTTTTCATTAATATAGTTAAGCGTGGTTTATTGCCGACTACTTCGTCAATATCAGGGTTTTGGCTTGATGCGGGCACTCTGGCATCTCTTAATTCAAAAACAATATCTACTAAATTTAATTTTTCTTTAAATTGTCTCTTGGCCTTGGCCATATGACCGGGGTACCATTGAATCGTCATTCTATCACTCCATCCATTTCTACAGATCTACAGACTATAAAAATAAGAGGCAACGAATGTTGCCTCTTGACTTATTAACTTACTAATTGAATAGTTCGACTTCCAAACAACGGCGGTGATAAATCGAGCATGGTCGTTTGAGGGACGTCTGGAATATTAGGGAAATTCTCCAGCTCATTGACATTTCCAAAATCTCCAAAAGGCATGAATCTAAAGTTTGCAGTTCCTTGAACTGTATCTGCATCAATAAAACCAAATTCTCGAGAGTCCTTGGAATTAGAACGATTATCACCCAAGACAAAATATGTTCCTTCAGGCACTGCAATTTCTCCTGTCAAATCTTGCAGATTAAAGTCTTGCACAAATAACTCCCACTCAGGGTAGTGCAACTTAAATTCTTCAAGATAAGGTTCATAGATCTGCTCATCATTCACAAACAAGACACCTTTTTTATATTCTACCGTATCTCCGGGCATTCCGATAATACGCTTAATGTATTGGCTGTCTGATTGATCGGGGGCTTGAAAGACTACGATATCAAATCTTTCCGGTTCTTCTATCTTGTTCAAGATTAAGCGGTCCTGATGGTGCAAGCTGGGCTCCATCGAAGGTCCATCGACACTGACGGGTACAAATAAAAATTGTCTGATTAAAAAAAATAACAGAAAAACGACCAGAGCAAAAATAAGCATTTCCAGTATATCCCTTATACCCGATGGGTTTTTTTCTTCCCGATCTTTTTGAGAGACTTTCATTCGGTCTTGTCTACTCATCCATACACCTTCTTCCGTCATTAACTCTATAAATTATACGCCAATAGTTAACTTTATTCAAACCTCTTTATAAAAGTTTAGTCTTCTAAAATAATTTCAACAGCTTTTTCATATTGGGTATCATTAGCTTCAATTTTCTCCATTATTTGTTCGACCAATTTACTGCTTGTCTCACCTGTTACAATGCCTGTTTCTTCTATTTCTTGATCCTTTTGAAAATCCTTGACGGCTTGACTTGTTTCTTCTGTGAAGTGAGCTGAATCAGGTGCTGAATAGTCTAAGGCCCGGAGAATGGCATTCACATTTTTGATCTCATCTGACTGTTGGCCTTGAGAGTATTCCTGCGTTGAGTCTATCAACATTAAATTCGCATAGGCTGGTAATTCTACTTCAACATCCGGCTGAATTCCTTTTTCATTAATAAACTCATCGGAGGCTGTCAGCCATCTAGCTGTAGTCAATTTTAAGTCGCCGGAATTAGACAAGTCAACTACAGACTGGACAAGTCCTTTTCCAAATGTAGTGCTGCCGATAATGGGAATATCTTGAGCCTGCATCGCACCAGCTAATATTTCAGAAGCAGATGCACTTCCTTCGTCCACTAACAAGACGACTTCTCCCTGATACTTATAGTCTCCATAATCTGATCCAGCCTCAAATTCCACTGTCTGTCCTTGACTGTCTTCCATGGACATAATCGGCTCACCATCCGGAATAAATATATTGGCAACATTTAGTGCCGCATCTAACAGACCACCTGGGTTTTTACGTACATCAATAATTATTTTTTCAATTCCTTGGTCTTCTAAATCCTGCAGGGCATCAATCAATTCTTCAGCTGTCGGCTGAGAAAAAGACCGAATTTCGACATGTCCGATCTTATCATGTTCTGAATCCACTTCATAAACCACTGTTTCAATAGGGATGGAATCCCGGGTCACAGTCACGGTTGACTCACTATCTCCCCGCTGAATTCTCAAAATAACTTCCGTTCCTTTTTCTCCCCGAATTCTAGAAACGACATCATTGAGCGATTGGCCTGCGGTAGATTCACCTTCCACCTCGATAATGAGGTCATTGGGCTGTAACCCTGCTTTTTCTGCCGGAGACTCAGCGATAGGTGCTACTATTTTGACATATTCTCCTTCCTTCATAACTTCTGCACCGATACCCTCGAAGGAACCTGATATACTTTGATCCATGACTTCTGACTCATCTTCCGGATAATACTCCGTATACGGGTCATCGACCGCGGATACCATGCCAGATAAGGCCCCATCAATAATTTCTGTGGAATCGTACTCTCCTAAATATTGCTCTTCTAATATATAATAGGCCTCAATCAAAGTAGAGAGTTCAGTTCCTTCTCCTGCTGGCAATAAGGTGTTTTGCAAGTTTTGGTTGCCTTTATTCGTATAATAAATAGATGTTAAAAGAAAAGTGATGATAATAGCAAAAATAAGTACTAGATAGGGAGTAAACTTTTTTCTTTTATCTTGGCTCTCTTCATGCGATTCTCCTTTAATATTTTTAGGCTGCTTTTTCATTAATTACAAACCTTCTTTCTGGCTGCTTTCTAAATATCTCTGCCATGCTTCATCAAAAATCTGCATAGACGGTAAATAATCGGTCTCCATTTCTAAATAATGGCTGACCTCATCAAAATCAACGGATTGTTTAGGAAAAGAGAGATCCTCGCTTGCAGCATTCGCAAAGAGAGTCACATCATCTTTTTTGTAGGGATCACGTTCTGTCATCAAATAGTGGTAAAAGGATCGTTTCATTCCTCCAGCTCCTCCTGAAATACGTCTGAAGATATCAGAAAATCAAAAGTTACTCTTTCATTTTCTAAATCTACCTGTGTGACCTCGACTTGGAATTGATCCGCAAAGATCTGCTGATTAAAGTACAAGTCAATTGTTTGAGCTGCTTCATCAAGCACTATCCATGACGGCCAGTCCATCGATGTATTTAATATTTTTATCAGCCAGCTCTCAGGAATAGGCAGCTCACCCATCCTGAAATCATCCACCTCTAAAATAACATTACCTTCTTCTGTCACTTGCGGCAGCAGGTAAATCGTAAAGGGCCACTCTCTGTTAAGTAAATTGTATCTTGCATGAATCTCCAATCTGTCTTGGAAATCTATTTGGAGAGTCAAATCTTCCATCTCAAGAGTCGCGACATAGTCATTGACCAATCGTTCCACTTCTTGCGTATCTAAAGCCATCTTAAGCTGGTAAGGGTCTTGATATCGAGCTGTTCTTCCCCCTTGATCCGGCCGGGGCACTTCACTCGATGTTTGAAACAGAGAGATGAACCAAAATACAAAAATAATTAAAAGCACCAATAAGCTGATAAAAAGCCACTTCCAAATATTGATTTTTCCTGGCTGATTGTTTTTAGGCATAGCTAAAAATCCTAGCCTTTCCGCTGGTAAAGTTCAAAAGTATGGGCATGACTGTTGTTTTCATCAACTACCCCTTTTTCTGATCGGATTAATTCCCATTCTTCCCAATTAATATCGGGGATAAAGGTATCTCCTTCAAATGTATCGTGGACTACTGTCCGATAAATTAAGTCTGCATCCTCCAAGAATTGCTTGTAAACAGAAGCTCCCCCTGTAATGAAGAGGGGTTTGTCACTTTGCTCAGCATAGTCTAAAATGTCTTGCTTATCATGTACAACTAAAGCACCGGGTGCCTGATAATCTTTTTTACTTGTTAATACAATATTCCTGCGGTCAGGCAGCGGGGCCTTGGTCATGAGTTCATAAGTTGTTCTTCCCATGGCAATGTCCCCTTGTTTAGTGATACGTGAAAAGAATTTTAAATCGTTGGGCAGATGCCAAGGCATTCCATCGAATCCTTCAGCCTGACCAATCATCCCATTTTCGTCTTGAGCCCATATTAAAGCCAGCATATTCTTTCTTCCTCCACTCTAAAATTCATTGGTAATTAAACAGCTATAGGTGCTTTGATACGTCCTTGAGGATTATAATTTTCAATTTCTATGTCCTCCATATCAAAATCAAAAATCGAATTTTTTTCTTTATTTAACACAAGTGCGGGCAGTTTCCCAGGTTCTCTTTCCAATTGAGTATTGATTTGATCCAGATGATTGGAATAAAGATGTGCATCTCCCAGGGTATGAATGAAATCTCCCACTTCTAAACCTGTTTCATGAGCGATCAGATGAGTCAGCAGAGCGTAGGATGCAATATTAAAAGGCACGCCTAAAAAGATATCTGCACTCCGCTGGTATAACTGACAGCTGAGTCTGCCTTCTGAAACATAAAATTGGAAAAGGGTATGACAGGGCGGTAAAGCCATGCTTGGGATATCTTCTGGATTCCAGGCAGATACGATCATTCGTCTGGAGTCCGGATTGTTTTTAATCAAATCGATAACATTGCTGATTTGATCAATCGTCTCTCCGCGGCGTGTCTGCCAGTGTCTCCATTGGGCACCATACACATCACCCAAAGAACCATATTTTTCAGCAAAATCATCATCTTCTAAAACTTTATTTTGAAAATCTTTCATCTCTTTCTTATATTCTTCCTTAAACACTTCATCTTCTAAGACACGCAGGCCAAAGTCCGTCATATCCGGTCCCCGGTAGTCATCGCTTTCTATATAGTTTTTGAAAGCCCACTCATCCCAAATATGATTATCATGCTCTAGAAGATAGCGAATATTGGTATCGCCATGTAAAAACCAGAGCAATTCACTTTTGATCAGGTGAAAAGAAGTCGTTTTAGTGGTCAATAAAGGGAAACCTTCCTGCAGGTTGAAACGCATTTGATGACCAAAGATACTCTGTGTCCCTGTACCCGTCCGGTCATCTTTTACTATACCCTCATCTAATACTTTTTGAGCTAAATCCAAATACTGCTGTGTCATATTATCTCCTCTATTCTTTCACAAATTGAGCTAAATATTCCCATCGGTTCATCTTGTCTTCCAAAGCATTTTCCAATTCAATTCTTTCCTTATCCAAATCTTGCAGTTTACCTAAATCATGTCCTGAAACAGCCATTTCTTCAGCAATTTCTTCCAGACGTTCATCCATTGTAAATAGTTCTTCTTCGATGCTTTCCCACTCTTTTTTTTCATGATAATTCAGCCGGGTTTTCTCTTTTTTGACTTCTTTTTCTTGTTCTTTTTTAGATTTCACTGCCTTAGCCTGCTGCTGTGTATCCGCTCTGTGATCAGCCTTTTTTTCTAAATAATCTGACATCCGTCCAACATAAGACTCTATATCTCCCCTGCCGTGAAAAATCAAGAGTTGGTGAGCTAATTTATCTAAAAAATAGCGGTCATGAGAAATAGTCAAGACTGCTCCTTCAAAACTTTCGAGATAATCTTCCAGAACTGTCAATGTTTCGATGTCCAAATCATTCGTAGGCTCATCCAGAAGTAAGACATTGGGTTTTTGCATCAAAATATTAAGCAGGTAAAGTCTTTTTCTTTCTCCTCCGGACAAAGAGCCGATCAAACTTCCATGACTTTCTTTAGAGAATAGAAAGCGTTCTAACAATTGAGACACACTGACAGATTGGCCGTCACCTAATTGGATATGATTTGCTGTTTCCTGCAAATAATTGATGACTCTTTGACTTGGGTCTAATTGAGCGGTGTGCTGAGTATAGTAGCCTATTTTGACCGTTTCACCTAAAGTAATCTGCCCGGAATCCAAGGGAATTCGCCCGGCAATAACATTAAACAGGCTGGACTTACCCGATCCATTTTCTCCTGTAATTCCAATTCGATCACGATTTTGAACCAAGAGATTAAAATCTTTGAGTAAAGTCTTACCTGCAATAGATAAATGAGCATCTTCAAATTCGATAACTTTATTTCCCAGTCTTTGATTTTGAAAATTCATGGATAAGGAGGCAGAAGAAGTCATCTGCTTACTTTCAGATTCTAACTCTTTAAATCGTTCAACACGCGCTTTTTGTTTGGTTCCGCGGGCACGCACGCCTTCTCTCATCCATTCCAATTCTTTTTTATACATCTGTTTTTGCTTATGCTGATGGGCTGCAAGTGCAGCTTCTTCCTCTGCTTTCAACTGCACATACTTTTCATAATTACCTGGATAAGTAAATAATTTCTGATGACGCAGCTCTATAATCGTGTCTACGGAATGATTGAGAAAGTAACGGTCATGACTCACCAGTAAAACTGCCTTTTGATAATTCTTTATATAACCTTCCAGCCAGTGGATCATTTCATAGTCCAAATGGTTGGTCGGCTCATCTAAAATCAACAGGTCAGGCGCTTGGATCAAAACTTGAGCCAGCATCACCCGTTTGACTTGACCGCCGGATAAATCACTCATTTCAGCATTCATATCCGTAATTCCAAGCTTATTCAAAATAGTCTTAGCTTCCGCATCAGCTGTCCAGGCATTCTCTTTGTTCATCTTTTCTTCTGCTTTAGAAAATGCTTGTTGAGCCTGTTTACTTTCATAATTTTCTTCCAGCATGTGCAGGGCATTTTCATAATCCTTTACAGCCTGCATCATGGGCGTATCACCTTCAAAGACCGTATTTAATACTGTATGATCATTCCGGAAATGGGCAGCTTGCCTCAAATAGCCGATATAATAATCTTGAGAATGACTGAGGTGACCCTGATCGGGTTCTGTGACTTGGGCTACAATATCTAAGAGGGTTGATTTTCCCGTTCCATTGACTCCAACCAAACCTATCTTTTGTTTTTCTTTAATCGAAAAAGTAATATCGTCAAAGAGTTTTTTAGTGCCTACGTCATGACTTAAATGTTCAATTGTAAATTCTTTCATCTTTTATCTTCAACTTTCTTTATCAAGTAGTCTCATCTATTATATAGGATACAGGAAGAATTCATAGAATTAAAACTCAAAAATCAGGAGGTTTATTATGCTCAACGTGAATACTGATGCAGCAGTGAAAGGCAATCCCGGTCCTGCCGGTATCGGCATCCTTATTTCCGGCCAGACTATTCATGAACAGATCGCCCGGCCCCTTGAGGGTCTGTGGGATAATCATCAGGCAGAATTTGAAGCTATCTTACAAGCCATGCAATGGTTAATTGACCATAACCTCACAGATCAAATGGTGTTTTTACATTCAGACAGTAAGACTGCCGTTGATCTTCTCCACCAGGGGACGACCAAAAACAAAGACTTTCAACCTTATCTTCAAGCTATTTATGAGCTTGAAGAATATTTTTCATATATTACAATCGACTGGCGAAGCCAGCGTCACAATAAAGGGGCTGATCACTTGGCCAGACAGGCTCTGCAGAGAGCAAGGAAAAATAAATAATGAAGATAAATATCTGCATAAAAAATCGCATACCGGAGTATGCGATTCAATATTTTTTAGAAATGAGATGGACCCTTTTCTGAAAACAAGTAATTTAAGGCTTCCCGTTTGGCCGAAAAAGCAGAGATATCAATCTCCGATTCGCCCTTAATCGCCAACTGAGCTAGAATTTCACCGATAGCTGCGGAGTGCTTGAAACCGTGGCCGGAAAAACCAGCTGCCAGGACAACATGGTCATGCTGCGGATGTTTGTCAATAACAAAATCTTCGTCACTTGTATTAGTAAACATGCACACTGCTCCTTTGTTCAAATTTCCAGTAGCATTGGGCATGTGTTCATTTAAGAAATCGCGCAGGTCTTTCTCATCATGAGAGTAACCGTTAAATACTGTCTCCATATACTCAGGTTCAACATTCCCGATATCATAAAACTTTCCAATCTTGACACCGGTTCCCAAGACACTGGGGAAGCCATAATATACTCCGTGATGTGTTTCACCGAAGAATCCTGGAAAGACATCGGCTCCATAATGCGTCTCATCTGCGTCAAACCAACCGATGGTACGGCGTGACGGCTCTAATTTAATATTCAAATCCATCTGGGCAAACAGCTTGTTATTATAAGCACCTGCTGCCACGATGACTTGATCAGCAGTGTAGGCTTTCTTATTGGTTTTAATCAATACTGACTGATCCAGGATGGTGATTTCTTCCACTGGTTCATGTACCTTTAACTCAGCACCTTCATCTAAGGCCAAGCGTTTAAAGGTACGGATAATATTCTCAGGGAACAAAATACCTGCATGCGGCTCGTAAACACCGTGGATTTTATCTTCAAATTGTAAATCGGCCCATCGATCATGAAAACTTGGGCCGTCTTCGAAATATTCATGTTCAATATTATATTTCTGTGCACCTTCAAGAGCATGGTCTACGAATTTAGAGTCTGGCAGGCCGAATGAAATCACCCCGGTTTTCATAAAAATTGGATCATTGGTCTGAGCCTGCAGGTAATTCCAAATTTCCTGCGAACGAAGGGCTAAGGGCACATACTGTATCCCCTCACCGTTTGCATGTCGCATAATACGCGTATCACCATGATGGCTCCCCGATGTGTGCGGCGGGTCAAAGGCATCAATCATGAGAACCTTCTTGCCTTCTTTGGCGAGAAAATATCCCGCGGACATCCCCATGGCACCTGCTCCAGCTACAATAACATCATACTTAGTCATAAATATCTCCTTCTTGAATGACAGTTACTTCCATATATTTTACGATAATAAAAAGTAAGTATTGTTTCAAATGATACCCCTTTTTAAGTAAAGAAAGAAAAAAGACTGCTATTTGTAAAAAAACAAATAGCAGTCTTTAAAATAATTCCATTAATTAATCATAACTAAAATGATCTGACCCCATGGATTCGGAGAATAAATAATTCAAAGCTTCTCGTTGAATTGAAAAACTAGAAATATCGAAGTCTGTTTCACCTTTTTGTGCTAAATCTGCCAAAATCTGACCGACTGCAGGTGAAAATTTAAATCCGTGACCTGAAAAACCTGCTCCTATAATGACATGGTCATGTTCAGGATGTTGATCTAGAATAAAGTTTTCATCGGACGTGTTTGTAAACATACAAACGGCACCCTTTTCGAATCTTCCAGCTGCTTTAGGCATATATTCATGCAGAAATTTTTCTAAATCAGGCTGATCGTGATCATAGGCACCAAATTCTTTAATGATAAATTCAGGTTCATAATGTCCCATATCAAAATAGCGGCCGAGTTTAACCCCTTCACCATTAATGCTCGGGAAGCCATAGTAAATCCCAACTTCAGTATCACCGAAGAATCCCGGGAAAACATCTGCTTTATAATAATGTTCATCTGCATTGAACCAGGCTACTGTCCGACGTGTAGGCTCTAGTTGGATATGATCCAATCCAATCTTTGAGAATAATTTATTACTGTAGGCTCCAGCTGTTATGATGAGCTTATCAGCAGTAAAAGTCGTAGAGCTGGTACTTACTTCGACATCAGATTCATTGACCAGGATATCCATAACGGGTGAATTGACAAGTAATTCAGCACCTAACGAGGTCGCTTTATCTCGAATTATTCGTAAGATGTTTTCTGGGAAAACTACTCCTGCATCAGGTTCTAAGAGACCTATGTAATCTTCAGGAACTTGAAAGTCCGGCCAACGCTTCGTTAATTCCATTCCATTGTCAAAATAATCATAGTCAATTCCATACTCATCAGCCCCTCTTTTTGCATTCGCTACAAATTTTGATTTAGGGCCTCCAAAAGAAATAACACCAGTTTTTAAGAAAATATGCTCATGTGTTTCAGCTTGTAATTCATTCCACACTTTAAAAGCATACTTAGCCAAAGGTACATACTCGAGACCTTCTCCGATCGCTTGTCGCGTAATACGCGTTTCGCCGTGGTGGCTGCCGAAGCTGTGGGGAGGATTAAATGCATCGATCATCAAAACCTTGACTCCATCTTTTGCTAACTGGTGACCTGTAAATAAACCCATCGTCCCAGCTCCCACTATGATTACATCATATTGAGACATATTGACACTTCCTCTCTTTTCTATTTTCACACTCTTATCATAGCCTACTAGGGACAATTACCACAGGAATTCGGCTTATTTTACTAATTAAAAAATTCTATTTATTTAGTTATTTAGTTGCCCAAAATTGGAAATAATCGGTTCTTAAACGACCATTATAAAGTTTTCTTTTCTTGGTTGCTCTTTCTCCATAGTATCGTTCGAAATCTAAATTACTTGTTAAAATATACTTACTCCAAGTCTCAAGGGGACCAAAAATTTCACCCATCTGACGATAAAGATCATGAACTCTCTCATCATCATCTAATCTTTCCCCGTAAGGCGGGTTAGCGATCATGACTCCATTTTCTTTTGTAGTCGTAAAGTCAGACAGCTGCATCTGCTTGAAATTCACACTCTGCATGAGTCCGGCACCACGAGCATTGGTGATAGATGATTCTATCATCCGGTGGTCAATATCTGTGCCTGTAATGTCAAGTTCAATATCATAGTCAGCTACATCTTCCGCTTCTTCTTTGACCAACTCAAGTGTACTCTGTTCAAAGAACGGCCAGGTTTCAAAAAGAAATTTTCGGTTATAGCCGGGTGCGATATTATGCCCGATTAAGGCTGCTTCTAAAGGAATGGTCCCTGATCCGCACACCGGGTCATGTAAAGGCATGTGGGGTTTCCAATTCGTTAATAAAATTAAGGCAGCTGCCATATTTTCTTTGATCGGAGCGTCCCCGGCTTCTGTACGATAACCCCTTTTGAAAAGACTTGGCCCTGTTGTATCAAGTGTTACAAGAACTTTATCTTTTCTGATGGCCACTTCGAGCGGAAACTGGGCCCCGGTTTCAGGTAAAAATCCTTGCTTTTGATAAACATCTTTTAGTTTATCTACAACAGCTTTTTTTGAAATAGACTGGAGGTCTGACAGACTGTACAATGCTGATTCATGAGAGCGGGCACGAACTGGGAATTCAGCATTCAGAGGCAGGTACTCTTCCCAATCTAAGGGGTAAATTTGATCATATAAAGATTCAAAACTCTTAGCTTCAAATTCAGCAATATTAATTTTAATCCGGTCAGCTGTTCTTAACCAATAATTGGTTCTTGCGATGTCATAATCCGTTCCTTCGAAACGAACACGTCCATTTTCAACATTCGTCTCATAACCCAGGCGAGTCAGTTCCTCTCCTACTATCCCTTCGATACCACTGGCACAAGTAGCTATTAATTGATGTTTACGCATATCTCATAAGCCTCCTTTAATTATTTAAATAGTGATTTGTATAAAAAAACCCTCCAACAAAGGAGGGTATAAAGTCTGTAAATTACTGTAAGCCATGTTTTGTCGTAAAGAATATCATATTCTTCGTGATAATCATCTGTCTGTAAATGATTTTTCATTTACCTTTTCTCTTGTTCATTTCCAATTGAAAAGTGCCCCTACCAAATGTTTGGGTTTCTCGCTCGAGGGGTTTACCGCGTTCCATTAAACTCGTTTGCAAGTTTACTTCGTCTCTGTGGTACTTTATAGTCTACTCAAGCTTAGCAAAGCCTTAGCTTTTTTAACTGCCGTCCTCTTTGAATTAAGAGTCCTTTGCTTATCGTTTCGCAAAGCACGAACACTACAAGCATCTCAGCCTGTGCGAGCATGGACTTTCCTCTACTTCATAATAAAGCAGCGATTATCCGTAATTTACAACCATCTTTTATTTTAATACAATTGATCGCCTTTGTAAAGTTCTATTGATTATTTAGTTTAGAACCAAACACATGACGCTCTAAATTAGAGAGACGTTTTAAGATGTCAAAATTAGTTACTTGAGCCGGGTCGGTTGAACCAGCAGCCACCGGATCATCATCGACCTCATAAACCGTTTCCTCTTGAACGACCTGAACCGTATCTGTCTCTCCGTCCAGCTCTTCTTCCAGTTCTTGAACACGGTCACGTAATTCATTAATTTCTGTAATAAAACGGTCATAATCACGGATAATAATATCTAAATATTCATCAACTTCAGTTGGGTTATAGCCTCTCATACTTAAATTAAAGTCTTTTTCTACTATTTCTTTGGGAGTTAATTCTTGATCCATTTGCTATCACACCTTTTTATTTATTTCCTTATTAAGTATAACAAATTAAAATATAAAATTAAATACAATCCTCTAGTAATCTATTTGATTTCTCAAGCTTTCTTGCTCCACTGTATCTTGGAGATCAAACATGGTGATAAGCTCTAATTCATAATCTTTCGTTTCCTGTCTCTTTAGTATGAGGTCTAAATCGTATTGACTCTTGCCGGGATACTCTTTGTCGTATAATAAAAGTGTCTTTTGGGTATGTTCGATCATAAACACTTGATGAGCTTGGAGTTGACCCGGGTTTTGATACTTTTCTTTAGAAGTGTGCGTGACAAAATCAGCGGCTTGAGTGATAGACAAGAGTAAGCTTTGATTTTTTTCATTCCATTGTCTGCCAAAGTCTTGGTAAGGGAAGATGACTCCCAGCTGAAGCATAGGGTACTCTTCTTTTAATTCCAATACCACTTGTCCTGCCCATAATTCAGTACCCAGCTGACCGCCGATCAGAACCCATTCCAGTCCTCGATCTAAATCTTGAATGAGCCGCTCTTTAATAGCTAATTTAATAAAGGTGACGTGGGGGTCGTCATCAGAAAAGACACCTAATTCATAAGATCGGTAACCAGAAATATAAAGATTCCTTAACAATTCTATCAATCCTTTCTCTTCACAGATAATATTTGATATAATAATGAGGTTAAGGAGAGAAAAAAATGCCAATAAATTATCCTAATGGCCGGCCTTCCTCGCACTTTCATTCTAACAAACCTAAAAAGAAAAAAGAAATTAGATATGGAAAACGAGGAATGACATTGGAAAGTGACTTAAGTCACTCTAATGAATATTACCGGGCAAATAACATTGCAATTATCCACAAAAAACCCACTCCTGTGCAGATAGTGAAGGTGAACTATCCTAAACGCAGCGCTGCCCGTATCACAGAAGCTTACTACCAAAAAGCTTCTACCACAGACTATAACGGCATTTATAAAGGCTTTTATATAGATTTTGAAGCTAAGGAAACACAAAACAAAACGAGTTTCCCCCTAAAAAATTTTCATGACCATCAAATAGAGCACCTGAAGAATTGCCGTAAGCAAGGTGGAATTTGTTTTGCTATTTTGTGTTTTAGCAGTTTGAAACGAATCTTTGTTCTTGATATCAAGCAATTATGCTATTATTGGAACAGTCAATTTGATGAAAAGGGAGCGAAGTCAATTCCTTTAGCAGAAATCGAAAAGAAATCCCTGGAAATCCACTATGGCTTCGCACCTCGTATCCCTTATTTAGATGCGGTCGATCAGATGATTGATCGTAGAGTGTAGTATATGTTATGGATGAAAAGGAGTAAAAATCATGTCGAAGCACCAATCTCGAAGTCAGGTCCATAAGAAAAAATATGGCCGCAAGCAAAACAAACTATTACAAATTTTAACTGTTGCACTTTCTGCTGTTCTAGGTCTTCTGCTAGTGGCAATTATTGGAGCAGCCGGTGTTGCACTTTATTGGATTTCAAGTGCTCCTGAAATCAATGAAGATGCCTTAAGAGGAAGCCACGGATCAACCTTAGTCGACCAAAACGGTGAAGACTTTTATACTCTGGGCGGATCAGAACGCGATGAAATAAGCTATGAAGAAATAGGTCCCGTCCTGGAAGCCGCGGTATTATCAATCGAAGACCAGCGTTTCTATGGACATCGGGGCGTCGACTTCATTCGCTTAGCCGGGGCAGTCGTCGCTAACATCAGAGACGGCTACGGATCCCAAGGAGGATCTACAATCACCCAGCAGTTAGTTAAGCTTTCTGTCTTTTCTACGTCATCTGAAGACCAAAACTTAAAACGTAAAGTTCAAGAAGCCTGGCTGGCTCTAAAAGTTGAAAGAGAATATTCCAAAGAACAAATACTGACCATGTATGTCAACAAAGTTTATATGTCAGACAATATTTATGGTATGGGTACTGCAAGTGAATACTATTTTAATAAACCTGCAAGTGAACTTCAGGTTCACGAGGCTGCTATGTTAGCCGGTATGCCCCAGTCACCTAATACCTATAACCCTTATCTAGAAACTGAAAAAGCAGAGCAACGCCGTGACGTCGTCATCCAACAAATGGAAGAAGTAGGTTATATTGCTGAGGACCAAGCTCAAACCGCGGTTTCCTACCCTTTGGGAGAAAGCCTTGCTCCCCGTAACTTTACGGATGGACCCAACCTCGTCATAGACAGTTATGTCCAGCAAGTTCTCAAAGAAATAAATGAAAAAACTGACATCGATCCTTATATGGCTGGAGCAACCATTCATACTAATTTGGATCCAGATGTCCAGCAACAGGTTTTTGATGTCTTAAATTCAGATCATTACATTTCTTATCCCAATGAAGATTATCAAGCTGCTGTCACCATTGTTGATGTGGAGACAGGTCAAGTCAAATCGATTGGAGGCGGACGAAATATTGAAGATGCTATGGCCTACAATCGGGCAACAGAGCTGGACCGCAGCATTGGATCAACGATGAAACCTCTGTCTGTCTACGCCCCGGCGATCGAATATGAACAGTATTCAACTCATCATCAGATAGTGGATGAACCTTACAATTTTCCTAGTGGAGAAACATTAGAAAATGTGGATAATTCTTATCGGGGCCAAATATCTATGAGAGAATCTCTGGTACACTCCAGAAATATTACAACAGCTAAACTCTTTGAAAAAGTAGGTCTCGAAAGAGGTGAAGAATTTTTAGCTCAAATTGGAATTGAAGGTCTGAATGGCGGAGATGGTCTATACTGGTCCAACTCTATCGGTGGAGAAGTTACCCCCTACCAGCTGGCTGCCTCCTATGCAGCATTTGGAAATGAAGGAAAATACACAGAACCCTATACAGTATCAAAAGTCACTTTAATCAGCGGCGAAGAAATTGATATGACACCAGACACTGTCCAGGCCATGTCAGATTACACAGCTTATATGGTCACTGATATGCTTAAAGATGCCGCTTTAAGTTATAGTCAACTCAACCTGCTGAATTCGTCCGGTCTGCCGCACGCCGGTAAGACAGGAACGACCAACTATGCCAGTGACATTAAACAAAAACACGGTATCCCCTCTACTGCCTTTCCTGACCGGTGGTATGCGGGATATACGAAAGATTATTCTATTGCTGTATGGACAGGTTATGATTATCAGCTGCAACCAGGAAATTGGATGACCTTTGGAGAAACAAGCGGATGGAATGCTCTCTACATTTACCAGGCGCTGATGTCCTTTTTAATAGAAAATGAAAATCTATCTTACGACGATTGGGTCATGCCTGACAGCGTTGTTCCTCATAATGTAGTCAGAGGTTCCAATCCTCCACGAATTGGATATGGACCTGCTGAATTATTTGTTAAAGGCAATGAGCCGGGCAACTACTCGACAGATGATTTAGCCAGACGAAGTACAGGAGGCACATCTCGTCCGACTCCAAGAAGAAGTCCAGAATCGACAGGGCCAAGAGGGTCGTTTGAAGAAGAAGTTACTGATGAGATTGAGGAATCCGAAGAATCTGTAGAATCGGCAGAATCGACAGAAGATACTTCAAGTGTCGATTCCCCTCCTTCTTCAACAGGAGAATCGGCCCCGTCTGGTTCTGCACCTGATGTACCTGATACACCGGCAGCACCACCTGCTACCAATCCGGATCCGCCTGCTCAAACTGAGGCACAGACAACAGATTAAATAAAGACTCTGGGATTTTTTCCCAGAGTCTTTATTTTTTAGAAACAATCAGATCATTATTTTTTGTTTTTTTCCCCATCCAACCAATTAAAGATTGGAACCTCTTTTTGAATAGCTGCATCCTGCCCTTTGTTGTTCTTCTTGCTTTGATAGTTGTTAAACTTCTCTTGTTCACGTTTAACATCTTGTGCAGTTTTAATGTTCTTTTTCTCCCAATTCCGCAGGATGCGGTCTATATAATTAAAATTATAGACTTGGTTTAATACTGCTTCTTTTAAAGCTATTTCTATCAACTGAGGAGAATACCTATCCTGATTGATCCACGCCCCCAATTTTTCTATTTCCATAGGAGTTAAAGGTCGTCCAAACTCACTTTCAAATATTTGGATTAAATCACTGGCTTCAGTTATATCTTGATTTCTTTGTTTATTTTGATGCTTTTGAAGAAGATGATGATATAATTTTTCCCATAGTAAATCTAAGCTGTAATGATCATGTGATCGTTCATTTTTATTTTTACTTTGTTTAATAGATAAAATCTTTTTTTGAATTAAACCATGAATACTATTATAAATCTGTTCTTCTGATTCATCCATTACTTGAGCCAGACTTGTTACTGTAGGAAAATTTATTCCCGCATCAATATATCGTTTAATTTGGATGATAAGAACTAATTCCTCATGATCAATCTGCAATTCCCGGTAGTTATCAAGCAGTGCATTAGGCAGGCTGACATTTCCATCAGCCTGCCATTTTAAGAAAAAATCTAAAGTCAAAACTTCTCTCCCCTTTCGAAATTATAAGTTGTCTACAGTTTTTAACCACGTCCCATTTTCAAGAGATAGGTAATAATAGCCCATACGATTCTCCGCCGTCTTATAAGATATTTCCCAAATGGATTGACCACTTTCTTTTCCAATTCGAATCTCTTTGATCTCATTTCCAGGCATTTCCTCCTGGAATAATTGAGCAGCTCTTTCTTCACTGATCACCTGTTCAGCTCCATACAAATCAATATGACCTGTATTTTGTTCTATAATTGCCACTATAAATTTCCCCTTCTCATCATATCCGGTCACCGTCAGATAAGGCCCTTGGTTCCCATTATAATGATAATAATTGTTTGTTTCTTTTAAGGGAGTGTAAGTTTCAGCATGAGTAAATGCATCAGCTCTTGCCTCTCGATAAGGGGACAGGGAATCATTGAGCAGGAATATTGTAAAAATAATAAGTACTAATAAGCTGGTCGGCATGATAATATATCTTTTTTTCATCTCAGCTCCCCTTCTGATCCTTAGTCATTAAAAAAATCATTTATCTTTGAAAAATCTTCATCCGCTATAAATTCAATCGGAGTTTCTGAAGGCACAGCCTTTTGAATCTCATCACTGTATTTAGAATAAACAAAACGATCATCCAAAAGAATCATGATTCCTTTATCGTCAGGATGACGAATTAAGCGGCCGAAACCTTGTTTCAATTTTTCTTTTGCCCGAGGTAAAGAAACAGTATAAAAAGAATTGTCTTTTTGACTCGTAAAATACTGAGATCGGATCTGGTGCCAGATATCCTGTGGTGATTCAAAAGGTAAACGGGTGACTACAAGAATAGATAAAGACTGTCCCGGCAAATCAATTCCCTCCCAAAAGCTGTGCGAACCCAGAAGAACAGACTGGTCAATCTTTCTAAATCGTCGAATTAAGCGATGACGCGTCCCATGAATCCCTTGAGCAAAGAGCGCCCGGCGATCAAATAAAGGGTCTGATTTAATGAGAGAGTAAACGTTCTCAAGGGTGGATATAGAATTAAAAAGAATGAGGATGGACTGGCTCGTTGACTCTACTATCATTTTGATATAATGAGCAAGCATTTCCTCGTAGTCTTTATTTGGGACAGCATTGACGGGTAGAAGATCCTCAGGTATTAAAATTTTCGTTTGCTTTCGATAATTGAAGGGACTCGGCGCAATAATTTTTCTTAATGTGCTCTCTTGATGATAAAGCTGATAATATTTTTCCAGACCCTCCAAAGCAGCACTGCAGTAGATTAATTTATCAAGCTTAAAAAGCTCGCGAATTCTCTTCTCGAATAAATCATGTTGGTAAGTTACTATCGAAAATTGATCATTTAGTCGATGATTCGATGTAGAAATCCAGTGTTTTGAGCCTTTCTGATTCAGGATGAGCTGGTTTAAGTCTTGATAAGAATGATAATAATCTGTAAATCTTTGATAAGTCTCGTATAAATCATCGATAAAAAGCTGACTTTCATCATTTAATTCAGGATAGATAAGCAGTACTTCTTCTAACAGAAGCTGAAATAATTCAAACGTTTCAAGAAAAAGATGGCTAAATCCCTGCAAATATCTTTTTGTTCTCAAAGTCAATTGCTCCAGTTGAATCTCCTTTTGGAAGCTCCTACCCTGACTGATGTCCTCTATATTAAAATTAAAGGATTTTGTAAAAAAGTGTTGTATTTTTTCTGACTCTTCAATTAGATATTCACTATTGCTCACTAATTGCTGATAGTAAACTTTGGTCCGCATATTGGCAGGTTCAAGCTGCTCTCTGATAAAAAAAGAGCCCTTTTCTATAAAATTTTGATCGAGGAAATTTTGAAAGGCATAAAAAGAAAACTCACTTGTACTCACTTGCTGGAAGTAATCAAAGAGATGATGTGCTTCATCGCAAATAAAATAGCCCTCTTTAGGTAATATCGAATCCTCACTTAAGATATCATGAGCTAAAAAGGCATGATTGGTCACAATGACCCTCGCTTTAGATGCGGCTTGACGAGATCTCAAAAAAAAGTCATGCTCTGCCCAGATGGTGCTGGATATCATCGAATGATGCTTAGTTGAACGGACTTTCTTCCAGAAGGGATGGGTATGATTTTCATTGATGATTTCGTCTAAATCCCCGGTGTTCGTTTCTGTCAACCAGACTAAAAGTTTTGAGAGGTTGACCGATTCTGTTTGATCCCTTTCCCCCTGCCTCAATAAGTGAACAACTACTTCTAGGTCTACATAATGAGATTGTCCTTTGAGGATAGCTATAGAGAAATCAAAGGGGAGAATCTTCTTTAAGGTCTGAATATCCTCCTCCACTAACTGATGCTGAAGCGGGATACTATAAGTCGAAAGGATGACAGGATGTTGCTCACTGGCTTCATAAAGAGCAGGGAGTAAATAAGCCAGGGTTTTCCCCGATCCAGAGGGAGCCTCCATAGCTAAATGTTCCTCTTTGCTACTTATGAGATAGTCATGAATCACATCCATCATTTCAAGTTGATGGGGGCGGACTTCATAATAGTTTTCAAACAGAGCTTTTTTATCTGATAACTCTTGCGGATATTGCTTATCTACTCGATAATTAGATGATTCTATTATTTTAGATTCTTTTAATGCTATCCCTTCAAAATAAAAATGATTTTTGTTTTCAGCTCGATTTTGTTTAGTTAAAATGAAATCAAAAAAATTGTCTGTTTGAAAAGGGTAATTTTGAGCAAGCTGATACAAAGTAGATAAGGTTAATTGAGGTAAGGTCTCGGCTTTATTTATTAACTTCAATAACAGATAAGCAGTTGCCTGGGCATCTTCTCCGGCATCATGCGCCTTAGTTAAACCTAAATCCATGGACTCATTTAATGCCTGTAAGCTGTATGCAGACTCCTGCGGTAAAAGAATACGACTGAGGATGACTGTATCTATCGCTGATACTTGCAGTTTTTCATAGCCTGCCTGTTCCAATTCAAAATTCAAAAAATTAAAATCAAAGTCAACATTATGAGCCACAAATACACAGGAGTCTAAAAGCTGGGCAATCAAAGGAGCAACTTCTGAAAAATAAGGAGACTTCTCCACCATTTCATTAGTTACACCTGTCAATTGTTCAATTTCCGGAGCAATTCGGCGTTCTGGATTAATTTTAAATTCGATTGTTTCAGTCACTTTATTATTTTGAATAAAACTGCATCCAAACTGAATAATGCGATCTCCCTGCTTATAACTTGAACCCGTCGTTTCTAGGTCGACGACGGCAAATCTGACTGACTGCTTCACGTTAAACTCCTTTTTACTATTTGTCTATTTGATCGATATAATGACAGCTGTATTCCTTTAAAACATCAAAGTTATTTTCTAATTCTGAAAGAAGTATTTTTTCTTCAATGTCTTCTAAAAGTTCGCCTATCCATCTGCCGGGCTGCCGCTTGCTCATTTTAATTAAATCATGACCGTTGATTAAAATATCATCTTTACTTTTGATAGGCAGATTTGAATACAATTGTCTGGCAAGCTTCAAGTCATAACTAACTTGAAGTCCTGAAACGAGGTATTCTGTATCTATAACAGCCTGCTGACCCGACCGATAGAGATTCCACGCTTTCCATTCATTCTGGTCTATTCTATCATATAAGGCCTGTAATGTTTTTTTACTTTGTCTGCTTATTTCATTAGATGATTTCCATTTTTTCATGAGCTGAACCAGCTCAGCACCGGTCAATTCCAGATAGTAACCCAGTAAAGTCCACGCTTGAACTTCACTTTTGATGGGTAAAGGAAAGCCTGCTAATTTTCTTAGTTTATCCTCGCTCTGAGCGAGCCCGGGACAATAGCGGTAAAGTTCAGCCTCTATAAAGTTTGAAAGAGCTTTAGACATAGCAGACCCCAGCATCATTTTGATAAATTCAATGTGAATACGTTCGACAGCTATTTTAGATAATAAAGAAGCACTTTCCACGACTGCTTGGAAAGTCTGCTCTTCTATATCAAAGTTTAGCTGACTTTGAAAACGGATAGCCCTCATAATTCTTAAAGCATCTTCATGGAAACGTTCATAAGGGTCACCGACTGCTCGAATAATCTTTTTCTCGAGGTCCTGTAATCCTTGAAAAAAGTCTTTGATGATTCCTTTTTGATCCATAGCAAAAGCATTAATAGTAAAGTCGCGTCTTTTCAAATCTTCTTCTAATGAACGAACAAAAGTCACTTGATCAGGTCTTCTATAATCTTGATAACCCGATTCTGTTCTAAAAGTGGTTACTTCGTAGGGTTCATTTTGAAAAAGAACAACAACTGTGCCATGTTGAATACCCACATCAATCGTTTTTTTGAAAATACTTTTGACTTCCTCCGGGAAGGCGCTGGTAGCTATATCTATGTCATTGATTGGCTTATGCAGCAAAGCATCTCTGACACTTCCGCCAACAAAATATGCCTCAAAACCATTTTTCTCAAAGATATCTAAAACAGGCAGAGCATCTTGGAAATTTTTATCTAGTTTAATTCTAACTTCTTCATTCAATATTATCCCTACTATTTTTACTATTTTTAATCTTCATCTATTCTTTCAAAGCGATTTTTATCTCTGCTGTTAAACTTTTTCATGACCCTATCAAAAGCTTCTTCTAAATCAATATCTAAGGAATTGGCCATCGTAATTAAAACATATAAAACATCGCCCATCTCTTCAGTTAAAGATTTTTCATCCTCTGTTTCTTTTTTTTGCTTTTCTCCATAATAATGGTTAATTTCTCTTGCTAACTCTCCTGTTTCTTCAGTCATACGAGCCATTAAAGCTAAGGGACTGAAATAACCGACTTTAAATTGAGAAATAAAATCATCTACTTCTTTTTGCATTTCATCCATTGTTTTTGACATTATGTACACCTGCTTTTATTTCATTGTTTTATCTAACTGATTCAGTTGAGAGGAGTATTCATTAAAATCTTCTTCATTTCCCGCTACTAAAGCGTCATCAATCTTATCCAATAATTGATTCCTATAGACACCATAAGATAAGTCATCAAGAGCTTCATTTACTCTTTCCTCTGTTTTTTCAGATACAGCATCATTCCAAGTATAATAAGGATTATCTTCTAAAACTGTTAAATAAAGCTCACTTTGCCAAGCATTGGGGAAGGCAATCTCAATATACCAATCATAGTGCCAATTTAAGCGGATATCATGGAAGGCTTGTTCTGGGTTATTAAAAATTTTACCATCCTTAAAAAACTGAAAATCAGGATAATCGATACCTTTAGCTGTCATGATAACACCTCTTGGAGATTTATCCGCATTTTCTACAAAGTGAATTTTATTTAAAATGATTTCATGGTTTTTTAAATAATTGAGGATCCAATTAGCAGCTCTATGTTTTAAGCTGTGATTACTTAAAAACCAGGCTATAAAATCTTTTTTACTTTGAATTGATACTTCTTTTTTCATACAGATTCTCCTTTATCTCTTAGTCTGATAATCGTTCTTTAAATAAGTGAAGGTCCGAATCGTCAGGGTACATCTTCAGCATATGAGATAAAATGCTTTGAATCAAATCCCATTGTCCTTCATCACGCAGAAAATTTAAGTAATCTTTATTAAATTCAAGAGACTCCTTCAAAGCAGGGTAAACCTCTTCATAGGCTTCCCTCGCCTTATCGTAGTCTTCTAACTCTTCATAAGCTCGAGCTTCCGCCCAGGTCATCAGAGGATCAATGACTTGTAAAGAGGCCGCTTCTTCTATTAGATGGATTACTTGGTCAAAGTTCTGCTGGTCCATCAATAAATCAATATATTGAATCCTCAAGCTTACATGAAGAGGCTCCAGTTCTAGAGCTCTCTCAAAATAGTCATTGGCTTGATCACTTTCTCCCAATTGCAAGTAGATTAAGGCAGCTAAAGAAAATAGTTCTGCATTAACTTGATCGTAGTGAAGCCCTTGGTCTATCATCTCTTTAGCTTCTTCTAAATCTTTCCAAGTTAAATAAATATTAGCTAAATAAGGATAAACAGATGAATAACTCGGATCTTTCTCTTTAACTTTATTAAAGTGCTTAAGAGCAGACTCCAAGTCTTCATTTTGAAAATAAGTGATTGCTAATTGAAAATGAATATCTAAATGATCTTCTACTTCTAAACTCATTTGATAGAGAGAAATCGCGGGTTCAAATTCTCCTATACTACTTTGAGCCATGGCAAGTCGAAAATAAATATTGGTTCCTGAAAAGAGCTCTATATCTTTTTCCAGGAGCTTATCGTAGTAGTGAATCGACTCTAAAAATCGGCCTTGAGAAAAATAAAATTCAGCCAGGGCAAATTCAAGAACAGGGTGTGCTCCCAGCAGATCAAAAGCTTCAAGTAATTTATTTTCAGCCACTTCGACTAATTGATTGGCTTGATAAATATCAGCTTGTAAGAGTAAGGACTGGGGATAAGCTTCGCTTTCTGAATCAATTTCTAATAAATAATCAAAAGCTAAATCCTCTTCATTATTCTCAAAGTGAATTTCAGCTAACACAAGTTTTAATTCGTCATTTTCTCCATAGACATTCAGCAGATATTCTGCCAAGTCTTTTAAATAATTAGTGAAACCAAGTTCATATAGAGCATCTGCCAGATAATAAAGATCTTCTAAAGAATCTTCTTGTAATGCTAAATCGAAATATGCATCAGCAGCTTCTAAATCATGAGCATGGATTGATTCGATCATTTCTTCCGATAAGGACATTCATCATCCCTCCATCTAACTATATTTTATCATAACTTAGAGACTAATAAATTATTCGAACCATAAAAGAGAATAAAAAAGAGTCGCTGTAAGCGACCCCTGTGAAAACTTTTTAGTTTTTAACTGCGTCTTTTAACCCTTTACCTGGTTTGAAAGCTGGAACTTTAGTTGCTGGAATTTGAATTTCTTCACCAGTTTGTGGATTACGTCCTTTACGAGCAGCGCGATCACGTACTTCAAAAGTACCAAAACCAATAATTTGAACCTTCTCACCATTCGCTAAATTTTCTTGAATAGCTTCGAAAACCGCTTCAACTACAGGTGTTGCGTCTTTCTTAGTAGTGTTAGTAGCATCTGCTACCTGGCTGATTAAATCTGCTTTATTTGCCATATGTTGGTCACCTCCTAGAGAACATCATTTAATATTCAAATTTTATTTGAATAAGAATAAAATATAATTTCATTCCTTCATAAAAGATACCATATAAACGTTGTTATATCAACAAATTTATAGAATAACATCTATTTTTTTTGAGTATGTTTTATTTATTTTTATTTCTAAAAATTAAATGTAAACTTGTACCTGTAAAATCAAAAGATTCTCTGAATTTATTGACTAAGTACCTTTTATAAGAAAAATGGACCAGTTCTTCATCGTTTACAAAGATTAAAAAGGTGGGCGGACCTACAGAAACTTGTGTTCCATAATTAATGCGTAGTTTTTTACCCTTATCAGCAGGCGGCGGATTGATTACAATCGCTTCTTGAATCACTTGATTTAATACTGAAGAGGATATTTCTCTACGGTTATTATCATGAACATACTCTACCATCGGCAGAATATCTTTTAACCCTTTTTTTGTCTTAGCAGATGTAAAGAGAATAGGAACATAAGCTAAGAAAGTAAAGTTTTGTCTTACATCACTTTCAAATTTCATACGTGCTTTATGATCTTTAGAGGTCTGAGTATCCCATTTGTTAACGATAAACACAATCCCTTTTCCTGCTTCATGAGCAAGCCCAGCTACTCTTTTATCTTGTTCAATGATACCTTCTTCAGCATCGATAACAATTAGAATAACGTCTGAACGATCAATCGCTCTCAAGGCTCTCAAAACACTGTACTTTTCAGTACTTTCATAAATTTTACCTTTTTTACGAATTCCAGCCGTGTCTATAATCGTATATTCCAAACCGGATTCTTCATCAACAAAATCAGTATCAATAGCATCTCTAGTGGTTCCGGGTATATTGGAAACGATAACTCGCTCTTCTCCTAGAACCGCATTAACCAAAGATGATTTCCCTACATTGGGCCGGCCAATTAAAGAAAAAGAAATTTTGTTTTCATCTGCGGCTTCTTCATAAGCAGGGAAATTTGCGACAACGGCGTCTAAGACGTCTCCTATCCCTTTACCATGTTCACCAGATACTGCTAAGGGCTCACCTAAACCAAGAGAATAAAATTCAAATATTTCAGATTTTCGAGCTTGTGAATCCACCTTGTTGACTGCCAGTACGATAGGTTTCTTAGACTGAAAAAGAATTCTCGCAATCTGCTCATCTAAACTTGTGACCCCTGTTGTTACATCCCCAACAAAAACAATAACATCTGCTTCATCAATTGCGATTTGAGCCTGTGCATATATTTGTTCTTCAATCGGCTCATCTTCCAAAGTTAAACCACCCGTATCAATGATATTAAACTCCCGGGAAAGCCAGTCTGCCTGGGCGTACAAACGATCTCTCGTCACTCCCGGCATATCATCCACAATAGCAAGTCTTTCTTCAGCAATTCGATTAAATAAGGTTGATTTTCCAACATTCGGGTGGCCAACCAAAGCCATAACAGGTAATGTCATATCATCACCTCCATATTATTTTCTATGACATAAAAATACGGCTTGAGAGTTTTCTCGCAAGCCGTATACTATTGGATTCTAAAGAATTATTCAGAGTCGTCTAAGTTTAATCCTGATAATTGGTCCCCTAAAATATCACCGATATTGAAGCTTGATTCAATTTCAGTCTCTTGAGTTTGGCGATTTTGTGATCTTGATCTGTTTCCGCCGCCGCGCTGATTGTTTTTAGGTTTATTATTATTTTGGTTTGCTTTATCTTCTGGTGTAGGCTCTTCTAAAGCTTTCAAACTTAACGATAGACGTTCTTCAGCTTCTGATACTTCAAGTACTTTCACTTGAATTTCCTGGCCTGCTTCTAATACTTCATGAGGCGTATTGATGTGACGGTGAGCAATTTGAGAAATGTGAAGTAAACCTTCAACTCCAGGTAAGACTTCAACGAATGCTCCAAAGTCAACTAAACGTTTAACTTTTCCATCAACAACATCGTCTTTAGTAATTTTCTCTTCAATACCGTCCCATGGTCCAGCTAGAACTTCTTTACGAGATAATGAAATACGTTCTTTTTCAGGATCTACTGAAAGAACTTTAACTTCAATTTCTTCTCCAGCAGTTAAGTAGTCAGATGGGTTGTCCACATGCTCATGAGCAATTTCAGAAATATGAACCAGTCCGTCTACTCCGCCTAAGTCAATGAAAGCACCAAAGTCAACAATACGTGCTACTTTTCCAGTAACAACTTGTCCTTCTTCTAAGTTTTCAAGGGTTTCAGCTTTTTGATTTTCTAATTCTTTTTCTTGGATGGCTTTATGAGATAAGATTAAGCGATTTTCACTTGGTTCGATTTCTGTGATAACTAATTCTAATGTTTGGCCAACATACGCAGAGAAATCTTCGATGTAATTTACGTCAACAAGTGATGCTGGGATAAATCCGCGAACGCCACAATCAACTACTAAACCACCCTTAACCACTCGAGTCACAGGTGCTTCGATTGTTTCTCCGTTGTTGAATTTCTCTTCTAGTTCTTTCCAAACTTTTTGTGCATCTACTCGTTTTTTGGATAATTGATAGCTGCCTTGTTCTTTATCTTGAACCTCTTTGATTACAACAACTTCAATTTCATCCCCAACTTTAACAATTTCATTGACATCTTCAAATGGTTGAGATGATAATTCACGTGGGTGGATGACGCCTTCTTCACCACTTTGTAAGCCGACGATCACCTGACCATCATCGTCAATTGTTAAAACCTCAGCAATTACAGTGTCTCCAACATTAACTTCATCTACGAAGTCCATTGCTTCGGACATTGAAGGTGTTTCATCAGTATTCTCGATAACAGAATCAGTTTCTTCTCTATCAAGTGTTTCTCTTGGTTCTACTTCTTCGTTTACATTCAAATCTTTTTCATTGTTCTCTGACATTATGTGTCCTCCTAAAGTGTACATTTGATATACATATTTTATTATACTTGAAATATTGAATTAAATCCACCCAATACTTCAAAAATAATAAAAATAGTTTAAGTCTTAGCTTTCTTCACTTAAATATTCTTTAATTTTTAATATGACCTGATGAATATCCATTTCTGTCGTGTCTATTATGATTGCATCTTCAGCTGCTTTCAAAGGAGCAACTTCTCTGTTTTTATCCTTAAAGTCTCTTTCTTCCAATTCCTTTTTGATTTCTTCAAAAGAACTTTCTATTCCTCTTTCAAGATTTTCTTTATGACGTCTATGTGCTCTTTCTTCTACGTTAGCATCTAAAAAAAACTTAAAATCGGCCTGAGGCAGGACAACTGTACCAATATCCCGCCCATCCATAATAACGTTGTTATTTTCAGCAAGCAGGCGTTGTCTATTGACTAATTCCTTTCGAATGCTGGAATGAGCAGCGACTTCTGAAGCATGATTGGTAACTTCTCGCGTGCGGATATCTTTTGTTACATCTCTTTGATTGATATAAACATGCTGACGACCTTCATGGTGCTCAAATGAAACATTAAGTTTTGATAATAAATCAAAAAGTTCTTTTTCATCATCAAAAGGAACCTGATTTTCGATGGCAGCCAGAGTAAGACCCCTGTACATGGCCCCTGTATCTATATGAATATAATTCAAGTCTCTGGCTAGACATCGGGAAACAGTACTTTTACCAGATGATGCAGGTCCATCAATAGCTACAGTCACAATTTTTTTCATCATTTACCAACTTTCAATAGAACTCATTTTATTCCGGAACGATTAAAGTTGTCCCTGGATGAATGGCTGTATCTGGAGTTATACCATTCATTTCTGTCAACTCTTCCAAAGATATTCCATGATTTACAGCGATTCGATATAAAGAATCTTGAGCTTGAACAGTATAGGATCCTCTTCCTGCAGTTTCTGTCTGAGTTTCTTCCTGCGTTTCAGCCTCAGATTGCTGGGTCTCTTGTTCTGCTTGTCTTGATGCTTCAGCAGCAGACTCAGCAGCTGCCCGGCTCTGTGCCGCAGACTCAGCCTGCCCCTGTCGAACGGACTCAGCTGCCGCTAATGATTCAGCTTCTGACTGTTCTGCAAGTTGACGAGATTCTTCCTCTGCAATAGATTCGGATTCTTCTGCAGATCTCGACTCCTCTTCTTCCATAGAGCTTGATTCTTCTTCAGCTAACCGAATACTTTCTTCTATACTTTCTTCATTACTAATTACTTCAACACTGTTTGGGTCATTTTCAAATCGGTCATAAGAGCGATTATTTAAATACCAGACATAAGCGACAGTAGTAATGATAATGATAAAAATGATAACGATGAAAACGGTGACCAAATTATTAGGAAGTTTATTGTCTGCTTTTCTTTTTTGAACCCGAGAAGGCACCCCGTCATCATCGAGATAGGGCTCTTTGCTGAATTGCTTAGACCATAAGGCCTGATCTTCTTCTAGAGGATATTCTTCATCTTCATCGACATACTCCTCTTCCAAATCATCATAATGATTGATATCTTCGGATTCTTGTGACTCTTCACTATCTATTAAATCTGATTCTTCTGATTCATTGGAAGGGTCCGTTTCGTCAAATTCATCATAATCATCTAAATTTGTATGTTTATTTTCCAAGTTGTCGGAGGCACCCGCATCTTTATTATTGTGTTCTTTTTTATCCATCACACATTCCCCCTTTCATAGTAAATACGATACATATTATATCATAGTTATCCTTGACATTAACACTTTATTTATTAAATAAAGCGCTTAAAATTTTTTTCCAAGAATCAGGAACTTCATCTGCTTTTTCATTTCCTGTATTTTTGAAGGAAATAAACTTTTCTATTAAATTTGGTTCGCAATAATCGCAACATAAAGGAAGCTCTTTTTTTACTTTTTCTTCAAAGTAAGCGAGTAAGAAAGCTCTGCGGCATCCATTAGTCGCAATATAGCGCAGCATCATCCCTAACTGCCTGGTTTTATTAATTTGTCTCTCCTGAACTTTAAGGTTGATTTCTTCAACACTGTGACCTCTCTGCTTTAAAAAATAGACCATCCAATGATTGGGGGGCGCATCTTTGAGGGGCTGCTTTCCTGCTTGATAAATCCGATAGATATTAGCTTTGTCGATATATTCATCCTGGTGAAAATAATGATGAATAGACTCATCGCCCTTTTCATATAAGAGTACAGCAAGACTGTCCTCTCCATCTCGTCCAGCCCGGCCTGTTTCTTGTAAATACATCTCAGGAGAAGCCGGGAGATGGTAGTGGATGATATATCGGATATCTGATTTATTAATTCCCATACCAAAGGCTGACGTGGCACAAACAATATCAAGTCTATTTTTATCAAATTGCAACTGGATTTTATATCTGTCATCAGCATCCAAATCTGAATGATAAGATTGGACGTGGAGTTCGGTAGTGTTTTGTATATACTCCGCAACTTCATCTGCTTTCTTCTTGCTCGAAAAATAAATAATACCCGGACCTTTCAATGAATCCACCAGCTCTAAGACACACTCTTTCTTATTGCCTCGAGCCAACTGACGGACGCTGTATTTAATATTAGGCCGATCCACTGTGTAAAAAATTTCTTTAACTTGATCATCACTTTCAGGAAATAAAGAATTTTGGATGTCCTTTCTGACCGACTGATTAGCCGTTGCGGTCAATGCCATGGTTGTAGGATAATCCAGCCGTCTTCTAATATCACCCAGCATCAAATACTCCGGTCTAAAATCCATACCCCATTGGGAAATGCAGTGGGCCTCATCTACTACAAACAAACCAATGTTTTCTTGTCTTAATTTATCCAGCACATAGTCTTGAAAGAGCATTTCTGGTGAAAGATAAATAAATTTATATTCTTTTAAGTTATTGAGGATATAGTTCTTTTCTTGACGATTTTGAAAGCTGGTAAGAGCTGCTACTTTCTTTTCTCCTTGCTGCTTTAATAAAAAAACTTGATCCATCATTAAAGAAATCAAGGGAGAAACGATCAAGGTCAAGCTTTGGTTAATATAGCCGCTGAGCTGATAACACAATGATTTTCCTGTACCTGTCGGCAGCATGACGAGACTGCTTTCTCCGCTGATGGCAGCTTTAATCGCTTCTTTTTGACCCAGACGAAAATGATCATAATTAAAATAATGTTTAAGTTGCTTTTCTAGATGAGTCATATCTATTTTGAATCTCCTCAATTTCAATTAATCTGTACTTATAAAAAGGAAAATCTTCCTCTTTCAGCCCATAGACTGACAAAAAATCTTTATATTGCTTTTTTGAATTTTTTGATAAATAAGCTGCTGCTTGATTTTTTTCTTCTTGATTATACAGATGCAAAGTTTCTTGGCTGCCCTGCAAAATAGCGATTTCAACCAAATGATCACTGATTGTTCCTAATTTAACCTGCCGTCTCACAGCAATTTCCTCCGGACTTAAATTCTCTTCCAGGAGTTGTTTTGTTTCGTAGGCTGTTTTAGACAGCTGCCCGTGATTTTCTTCACTTGCATCTTGTCGTACAGAATAAAAAAGCGGGCAGTCACTCGAGTGAGCATCTATAAGCTGGAGCAAGCCATGTATCTGATCAATCAAAAACACTTTGTCCTGAGATTTTTTACCTAACAGCTGCCCTCTTGTTTGTCCTATTTGCGAATGCCCTGTTAACTGCCGGCTTAAGACATCCGCCTTCTCATCCCCCATCTGTTGAAACAGATACAGCCATTCCTGATAAAAACGGTCAAGGAGGCTTTCATCTTCATAGCGATACAGCCATTTTTTTACCCAATATTGTTGGGGAAGAGACTGGGTCATTGGAACATAAACAGTATTGAGATAGGATTTTTCAGAGAGGACTTGCGTCAGCAGTTGAATTTTTTCCCAAAAATCCAAATCAAAAAAACCATATAAAGATTGGTCAATTTGATCGGGACAACCCGTAGAATCAAAGTAGCGTCTGATCCAGGAACGGCCTGACTCCGTCAAGTAAAACCACCCTTCCTCCTTTTCTATTAAAGCGCCTGTTTGGGTGCTTTTTTGAATCACAGCATCAAAAGCAGTTCTTTCCATTTGAGGGAACAAACCATAATAAGTCAGGGTTTGATTGCGCAGAGCCTGAAATAGAGTAGAGCCTGTTCTTTTCCCTTGGAGGATATGGAAGGTCTGTGCAGCTTTCAGTCCTGTTTTTTTGTCAAACAGGTTTAAAATAAAATAAATCGTTGATGTTTGCATATCCCTCTCCTCCACAATTTTTATTATCTCTATCTTATCCCAAAAGAGGTATCCTTTTAACCCTTAGCCTATTTTTTAAAAAATAAAAGTGTGTCTATGTTATAAACACACTCTTATATTAAGGGTCACTATTAAAATGTTAGTTTTTATCCTGCATTGCGAGACGAATATTGTCTTTCTATCCAAGGTTTCATGACTTTCCAAACAGCAAAGAAGACAAGCGCTACGATGAGCCCTTTTGCCATGTTGAAAGGAATGACAGCCCCAACTAAATAATCTCTCATAGGACCTACATCAAAATTCATAACAGCCTGATAAACTGGTATCAACACAAAGTAATTCAAAGCTGAAAGCACAATTGTGAGAGATACAGCTCCACTCAGACCCGCGCTGATTTGGGTTAATTTTTTACTGCCCCAATTTTTCAATATAAAGAAAATTGGGAGTGTCAAAGCGACAGAAGCAATAAAAGCAGCGAAATCGCCAATGGGAATACCGCCCTCACCTGCCGTAAATAGATAATGCATGAAGGAACGAAGAAAGGCAATAATTATTCCCCATCCCGGTCCGTAAGCAAACATTCCTAACAAAATAGGGATATCGCCAAAATCCATTTTTAAAAATGGAGCGGCAGGAATGATTGGGAATGAAAAGAATGAAATAATTAAAGATGCTGCGGCTAAAACAGATACACCAACTAATTTTTGAGTTCGACTTTGTCTTTGATACATATTCTTTATCCTCCTATGTCATCCAACACCAGGGAGGAAGTATTTAAAATGAAAAAGCTCAAAAAGCAAGGGCTTTTTGAGTAGGTCAAATAAAACTTGATTTATTTGATTATTACTTAAATACTTCTACTCTTCTTTATACTTGACTATACAATCGGTTTTGGAATCGCACCAAATCAACCAGCACCGCTGGGTCGTAGACTTTACTACCGGTCGGGAATTACACCCTGCCCTGAAGATGATTTATTTTATTATACTTACAACCTACCACACTTCTTTTTAATAAGCAAAATTTACCACTTAATTGTTCTTGAATCTATCATTTCAGTTGATTAAAAAGCGTAATTGTATGATAATGAAAGCGTAAACAAAAAAAGGAGTGTTAGTGAAGAATGAAGAATGATCAGTTAGAGAAAATGAAGAATAGCCCGGGTTTTATTGCAGCATTGGATCAAAGTGGAGGATCTACACCTAAAGCTTTGCGTAATTACGGTATTGAAGAATCGGATTACGACTCTGAAGAGGAAATGTTTGATTTAGTTCACCAAATGAGAAGTCGTATTATTGCTTCTCCATCCTTTACCTCGGATAAAGTAATTGGTGCTATTTTATTTGAACGCACAATGAACAGCAAAATTGACGGCAAGTATTCTGCTGATTACTTATTGGACAAAGGAATCTTGCCTTTCTTAAAAGTCGATAAAGGACTGGAAGATGAAAAGAACGGCGCTCAGTTGATGAAAGAGATTACTGATTTAGACCAATTGTTAGAAACGGCTAATGAACGTAATATTTTCGGAACTAAAATGCGTTCTAATATTTTATCTTACAATGAAGAAGGCATCCGTGAAAATATTGACCAGCAGTTTGAAATCGGTAAACAAATCCTTGAAGCAGGATTAATGCCTATATTAGAACCAGAGGTTAATATTCATGCTGAAGAAAAAGAAAAAATTGATGCTTTAGTGGTAGAAGAAACATTAAAACATTTAGACAAACTTGATGAAGATCAGTCGATCATGTTGAAGTTAACGATACCGACTGAAGAAAATGCTTATGAAGAACTAATTAACCACCCGCAGGTTGTCCGTGTAGTGGCTCTATCAGGTGGTTATTCAACTGAGGAAGCCAACGAAAAACTGGCTAAAAATCCTGGTTTAATTGCTTCATTCTCACGTGCGCTACTGCAAGACTTGAACGTCGAACAAACAGACGAAGAGTTTAACCAAGCTTTAGCTGAAGCGATTGACAGTATCTATGAAGCTTCAATTACATAACATCTGTATGATATAAATATAATATAGTTACAAATAAAAAACTATCAGTTGTCTTTTGTACAGCAACTGATAGTTTTTTATATATTTCTTAAAGCTATAATCTCGTCACTCGTCAATTCTCGGAAATGTCCTACTTCTAAGTTTCCTAATGCGATAGGACCATAACGTGTTCGATGCAAATCAATCACCGAATGCCCTACTGCTTCCAACATTCTTTTGACTTGATGATTTCTTCCTTCATGGATTGATAAAGATACGAGACTCCTGGCAGGCTGCTTCCATATTTTCAAGAGCTCAGCTTGAGCTGGAGCAGTCGGTCCATCTTCCAGCTCCAGTCCATTTTCCAGCTTCTCGATAGAGCTTTGAGCCACATGGCCTAAAACTTTAGCTTCATAGGTTTTAACAACTTCAAAACTGGGGTGCATTAATTGATGGGTCAGTTCACCGTCATTAGTCATCAGGAGCAGGCCGGTTGTATCATAATCCAATCGCCCGACAGGATATACCCGCTGGGGCACTTCGATAAAATAGTCTCCGACATGAATCCGGCCTAATTCATCCTCTACCGTACTGATGACTTGACCAGGTTTGTGGAAAAGATAGTACACCTTCTCTTCTTCATTAATAACCTTACCATCAACTTCAATTTGATCTGCTGGAGAAACTTTTGTTCCCAAGCTCGTTACCCTGTGGCCATTTACCTTTACTCTTCCTTGAGAAATGATTTCTTCGGATTTTCTCCGGGATGCTACCCCCGCATGTGCCATTACTTTTTGCAATCTTTCCATAAACTTCTTCTAATCCTCCTCTCTTATTCTCTGAAATGAATCATATAAGATATGCTTGCTTTCTTGCTCTTCAATCGAAAAGATATCAGATAAATCATTTAAGGACTGAAGTCCAAAGACATCCAAAAAGCTTGATGTCGTCTTGTATAAAATAGGTCTTCCCGGGGCATCGAGGCGCCCGTCTTCTTTAATCAAATCATGTAGTAAAAGCTTCTGAAGGGGTCCAGAAGAAGACACTCCTCGAATATCTTCGATATCTAAGCGTGTCACCGGCTGTTTATAGGCGATGATGGCCAGTATTTCTAAGGCTGCCTGACTCAATCTGTTGCTGTAGGAAGACTGGGCATACTTCTCTATGAGAGAACTATATTCTTTACGACTCGCTAATTTATAGGTTCCCGCTGTAAAGATTACATCCAGGGCTGAACTTCTTTTATTCAGCTGCTCCTGCAAGCTTTTTATACTTAGAGTAAGACTTGCTTCATCTCTTTCCAACAAATGAGATAAATCCTTTAAGGATAATCCTTCGTCCCCTGCTACAAATAAGAGAGCTTCTACGTCTCCAATGCTGAGATTTTTATTCATGATGACTGTCACCGCCTGTATACTTCAATAAAATATCTTCTCTTGGATGATCTTGAAAAGCTTGGATGACTTGCTGCTTGATTAATTCAAGTAAAGATAAGAAACTTACGACTATATGAGAGTGATCGAAAGAGTCTATGCATTCTGAAAAATAGAGGGACTGTTTTTCAGCAGCTTTCAACCTAAATTCAATATCAGCCATTTTATCCTCTAAAGTTATTTCTTCTGCATCAATCACTGAGTCCCGTGGATGCATCAATTGGTAGCGGCGATAAGCACGCAGCAAAGCCTGATGCAATTGAACAGGATCTAGACTATGAGAATCTAGAGGAATTTTTTCATTATAATGACTCAGATCACTCGGTTCTTTTGTATAAACCAACTGTCTTTTCTCATATTTAAATTCCAGTTGCGCAGCAATATCTTTGTAAAGCTGATATTCCACCAGCATATCGGTAAGCGGCTGTCTCGGGTCATAAACTTCCTCGTCTTCTAAAGGCTCAGGCTCTATTCTTGGAATCAGCCATTCACTTTTTATAGCCATTAAAGTTGAAGCCATAACTAAAAACTCTCCGGCCAGAGATAATTGCTGATTTTTCATCTCTTTAATAGAGGATATATATTGAGTAGTTACTTCGGCAATGGGAATATCATAAATATCTACTTCTAATTTTTTGATTAAATGCAAAAGAAGGTCGAGAGGACCTTCAAAGTGTTCTAATTTTATTTCCAAAGGGTCTGACATACTCATCTTATCCATCAGCTACACGGCTTTGGCGCCACTCTAAGACAAAATCTTTGGTTGCTAAGGTGCTCGTTATAATTTGCTCCCGATAAAGGTCTTGAAGATCATCCAGCATTTTAAGTAAATAGCCTTCATCTCGATAGGATGGATTCAAAGTAGCTACACGAATCAAAATTAATTCGTCTTCAGTTTCTTCAATACCTAATAAACCAATATAATCACTCGTCATATTTTCTCTATATAAATAGAGTCTGCGATGATCATCCTGGTCGTACCATTGAAGAGTGTCTAAAATATCTTGAGTTGATTGACAAGCGGCCGAATATGAAAGTAAGCCCATCGCTATTTTATTACTGCTGTCAGTTTTCGTTTGGGTCAGCATATTAGCCTCCATTTTTAGCATTTTTTATCGAGCACATATTATATCACAGCTTCGAATCTCTTGCTATTATGATCTGGGATGGTACTTATTATATTCCTCAGTCAGGCGTTCTTTGGAAAGCTTGGTATAGATTTGAGTACTAGAGATATCTGAATGCCCCAGTAATTCCTGAACGACTCTGACATCTGCTCCACTTTCTATAATATGACTCGCAAAAGAATGCCTTAACGTATGAGGTGATATATTGTCAGTAATTCCTGCTTCTTGAGCCATCTTCTTAATATTTTTCCAGACACCTTGTCTCGATAAGGACTGCCCCCTGTAGTTTAAGAAAACATGAGGAACTTCTTGAGTGTTTTTGTCAATTAAAAGAGGTCTTGCATTATCTAAATAGTTCCTTAACCACTCTTTAGCTATAGATCCCAAAGGAATCATCCGCTCTCGACTCCCTTTTCCAAGGACTTGGATAAAATCCATGCCTAAGTACAGATCCTCCAGAGACAAATTAATCATTTCACTGATGCGCATTCCAGTCGCATACATGACTTCCAACACGGCTCGATCACGTATGCCTAAGGGTGTCGAAACATCAGGCATAGCTAACAAATCCTCCATCTCTTCCAGACTTATAATTTTAGGGAGACTTTTCTGCTTTCTGGGAGGATCAATATATTGCATAGGATCAGTTTGAATGATTTCTTCCTGACTCAAATATTTAAAATAACTCCGCAAACTGGATATCATCCGGATCAGGGTATTATCTGCTTTGCCACTGTCTCTTAAACTCTCTAAAAAAGTTAAAAGATCATAGCGATCCACTTTTTGGATAGAATTCATATGATTTTTATCTAAATAGTGATGAAAGTGAGTGAGATCTCTCTCATAAGAAATAATAGTATTGTATGAAAGTCTTTTTTCATTTTCTAAATAAGCGAAATAACTTTCTACCTGTTCTTTCATAGTGAATCTTATTCTTCTATTTCTTTTATCAAATGAGTATATCCCTCTTCTTGTTTAACGATTCCCATCTTCATTAAACGACCTACAGAACGCTTGAACTGTCCCTTGCTGATACCAAAGAAATTTTGAATATCTTCCGGTTTACTTTTATCCGTATATGGAATTTTTTGGCCTGAAGATCTTTTTAATACTTGATAAATTAAAGCAGCATCCTGCTCAAGAACTTCGTGGGCACGTGGGAAAAGTGAGATGTTGACGCTGCCCTCAGGATGGACGACTATAATTCGGCCGGTGATCTCTTCACCTAATCTAGGTTCTCTTGGACGTTCATTGGGGTGAATAAAACCTAGAAATTTCTGGTCGGTTAAGACGTAAGAACCTGCTACCTTGGTAGAATAAACTACCCCTGTAATGTCATCATTGTGATTTTCTTCTGTCGCTCGTTTGCTTTGAGCAATAATAAGACTTTCGTCTGCAATTTTACCCCACATGCGATTTTGATTATCTATTGCGAGCTCAATGTATAATTTACAGCCCTTATCCGGCCAGATATGAGTTTCTAAAGGAAGATCATCTAAAGAAACTACCATATCTTTATCTTCCAAACCAATGTCAACAAAAACTCCCAAGTCACGGCGAGACCTGACTACTTCTCCCCAACCGTACTTACCGACTTGGATTTCTGGTGGATTAATCGTCATCTTATATTTATCATTTCTATTAATATACACAAAACCTTTGATCGTATCTCCAATTTCAGCATCTACCGCTTCATTAACTTCATAAGTAACACCTGATTTTTGGACATATATTTTTTTGTCGTTTTTTTCTGTAACAATTCCTGTTATAACTTGTCCTAATTCTTCTAGCATTTTTTTACACTCTCTTCTAAATAGTTTTTGCTTTTCCAGCATACACGATTCCTCGACGGGAATCTAAGGTGATCAATTGATTATCTTCGAGAACTTTAGTAGCATCAGTGGCTCCTATTATTAAAGGTTTGCCTAACTCCAAAGCCATAATAGCGGTGTGCCCGGTTAATCCGCCTCTTTCAGCTATAATGCCAGAACATTTCTGCATCGCCGGTAAATATTCACGGTTAGTCGATTTGAGAACGAGAATACAACCTTCCATGGCCTTCTCTTGTGCTTCCTCAGCACTGCTTACTATTCGGGCTATTCCGGTAATGGTTTGATTACCAATGCCCTGACCTTGAAGTAACTGCTCATTAATAGTCTGAATACGCATTAAGTTAGTTGTTCCAGATACTCCTATTGGAACTCCTGCTGTTGTAATAAACATATCGCCGGGATCAGCATAACCGTACTCTTGGACCAGTCTTTCTGCCGCTTGGAACATGTCATCCGTAGATTCCGGCAGATCTGCTACAATCGCCTGGGTTCCCCATAATAAAGATAGATTTCGAGCGCTTTCTTTACTGAAAGTAATCGCCACTATTTGAGCTTTCGGTCTATATTTAGAGATCATACGGGCGGTATATCCAGATTCTGTATTGGCTACAATGGTCGTGATATCTAAGTTTTTAGCTGTATGTGCGACAGCTTGTCCGATAGCCTCTGTCATATCTTGTCTATTAAAAGAATGATTGGTCGAATACGTGATGGCATCTTCTGTACTCCTGGCTATGCGGTGCATCGTCTCAACCGCTTCGACCGGGTATTTTCCCGAAGCTGTTTCGCCTGACAACATCACCGCATCCGTACCATCATAAATCGCATTGGCTACATCATTGGCTTCCGCTCGCGTTGGTCTTGGATTCCATTGCATTGAATCCAACATCTGCGTTGCCGTAATGACCGGCTTACCTGACTGATTACTTTTGAGAATTAATTCTTTTTGAATAATGGGCACTCTTTCTGGAGGTATTTCTACACCCAGGTCCCCTCGAGCTACCATCAGACCATCAGAAACACTAAGAATCTCCTCGATGTTATTGACACCTTCCTGATTTTCAATTTTAGGGATGATAGCTACATGTTCATGATTGGTATGCTTAAGTATTTCACGAATCTCCAGGACCCCTTCTGCATTTCGAACGAAACTAGGTGCAATAAAATTAATCCCGTTAAATAAACCGAAATGGATATCCTCATAGTCTTTTTCTGTTAAATGAGGAAGTTCAATATTCATTTGAGGAATATTCACACCTTTTTTATCGTAGATAATTCCCTGACTTAGAGAAATTGTATGAATAAGTCCTTTTTCTTCATCTAAATCCTGAACTTCTAACTCTATCAATCCATCATCTATTAGAATACGAGTACCCTCTTGGAGTTCATGAATTAAATTGGGATAAGTAACAGAAATAACTCCCTTCCCTCCCACAACTTCTTCCATGCTGATAGCAATTTTATCACCTGTTTTGACAGTAAATTCACCATCTTGCATCTGATGCGTGCGTATCTCAGGCCCCTTCGTATCGAGCATAATACCTACCCATTGGCCTTTAATTTCCTCTGCTTTTCGAATGTTTTGAATTGTCTTTAAGTGAGATTCATGATCACCATGAGAAAAATTTAAACGAGCAACATTCATCCCGGCATCGATGAGTTGACATAGAGTCTCAATATCGTCACTGACCGGTCCAATGGTACAGACGATTTTAGTTTTACGCATAATGGTGCTCCTTTCTATACCCTTTGATTTTAACATTTTCAGGAACGCTTGTCGCTTCTATTCGGTAACAGCAACATTTTCTTCCCCTAATAAGTCCTTCAATAAACTTAAGTTTTGATCGTTTACCTCCATCCACAGATGGCGTTTTAATTTAACTGTTTCTTGCCTGTCTTCAAAATGAATATATACAGGTGTATGACCGGAAAAGCGTTTGATGATCTGTTCAATTCTAAAAGGAAGGTCTTCTTGTGAAGCCTTGACTCTTAAAAAGAGGCGGCAGGCAGTCATTTCATGATGTATTTTTTCTGCATCTTGCATCTGTGTGACTTGCATACTCCAAGCTCCCTTTCTCTTTTCAATCTTACCAAGAACTTGGTAAGTCTTCCCTATTTCTATTTTTTTTATATATTGCCGGTAAACTCTAGGAAAGAGTGTCAAATTCGTAAAACCGCTGGGGTCTGATGATGTCACAAAGGCCATCGGTTCTCCATTCTTAGTCTGGATTCCTTTGATGTCGTGGATAGTGACTAAAAGACTGGCTGTAAGTCCTGGGTAGCCTTCACCTATATAGCGGATGTCGTTATACATACGGATTTCTCGATAAAACCCGCTGGGATGGTCTGTAAAAATAAAATCGGTATATTCATATTCCTGCTCCATTTTTTCAAGCACCGTTAAATCTTTACTTTCAATATAATGTGGACTGAAAATTTCACCCAGAGTAACGGTAAATTGGCCGCTTTCGATATTTGTTAAAATGGTTTCTATCGATTGAAGCAGAGTTCCTCTACTTTGAGCGAACTCATCAAAGGCTCCCACATGAATTAGAATTTCTAAAGCTTCTGGTGATAAAAAAACAGGGTCTGTTTTTTTACAAAAGTCTATGAAATCTCGATACAAACCTTTTTCATATCTCTTAGTAATGATTTCTTCAGCAAAGCCTCGCTTTAACCGCTTGACTTGATTAAAGCCCAGACGGATTCCCTCCGAATCCATATAATAATTACGGTAGGATTGATTAATGGCAGGACCGAGTATTTTTATGTTTTCTTTTAATAATTCCTTGAGGTAAAGCTCTTCTTTCTGGCTCGAAGCCGATCGTAAAATAGCCACATAAAAAGCAAGTGGAAAATGAGCCTTCAAATAAGCCAATTGATAAGCAATCTTGGAGTAAGCAACTGCATGGGAGCGATTGAAACCATAGTCTGCAAAACGCTCAATTAAAAGATAAATATGTTGAACTTCTTCTTGATTATAACCATTGGCCATGGCTCCCGTCGTAAAGCGTTCCCGCTGCTCATCTATAATTTTCCTGTCCTTTTTACTGATCGCCCGCCTGAATAAATCTGCCTCTCCTAAAGAATAGCCCGCAAACTGCTGGACAATACGCATGATCTGTTCTTGATAGATTATTATTCCATAGGTCTGGTCTAGGATATTTCTTAAATCAGGATGTAAGTACTCAACTTTTTCATCACCTTTTTTTCTTTGAATGTAAGAGTTTATTTCATTCATCGGTCCCGGGCGGTAGAGAGCGATAACCGCCACAATATCTTCAAATTCACTTGGCTGTAAGCGACTGAGTACCCTCTTCATTCCTTCCGATTCAAACTGAAAAATACCGTTGGTGTCTGCTTTTCGGAAAACTTCAAAGGTTTCTTTATCATCAAAAGGAATTTGACTGATCTTAAAGTCAGGATGATTTCTTTGAGCAAAATAGATAGCATCATTTAAAATCGTTAGATTTTTCAAGCCTAAAATGTCAAATTTTAATAAGCCTACTGCTTCTAAATCGTGCATCGTATATTGAGTTTGCAGCATGTGGTTCGTACCTTCTTGAAGGGGTACAACTTCTGCTAATTCCTGGTCGCTGATTACGATACCAGAAGCATGTGTAGATATATTTCTAGGCAGGCCTTCTATTTTTCCGGCTATTAAATAAATGAATTGATTAAATGAATTCATACTGATTTTTTGAACAAATTCTTTAGACTCTTCCTGGGCCTCGGCCAGAGTAATCCCAGGCTTGGAGGGGATGCTTTGTGACCAGGAAGACAATTCTTCTTGGGAAAGTCCAAAGACCCGACCAGTATCACGTACAGCTTGTTTAGCCCCCAAGCTTCCAAAAGTTACTATTTGAGCGACATGACCTAATCCATAACGTTTTTGAATGTAGTCAAGAATGACCTGCCGCTTGTTGTCTGGAAAATCCAAATCGATATCCGGTGGTGAATAGCGTTCACTGTTGAGGAAGCGTTCGAAAATCAAATCATAGGCGATAGGATCCACTTCAATGATTTCTAGTGCATAAGCTACGAGAGATCCCGCAGCAGATCCACGTCCTGGCCCTGTTTGAATTTTTTTGTTTCTAGCAAAAAGCATAATATCCCAGACAATAAGAAAATAGTCTGAAAAACCCATTTCTTCAATGACATTGAGTTCTTTTTCAAGGCGGTCCATATACTTATCGCTGGTTAAATTCCTCTTCTTCAAGCCTTCATAACTTTTCTCCACAAGCAGCTCATGACTGCTTTGGTTGTTACCGACTTTAAATTTAGGTAAGCGTTTTTCGTGAAGAGGCAGATTTAACTCACACGAAGCTGCTAATTTTTCAGTTTCCTCAACGGCTTCTAAGAGACCCGCTTGAAGATATTCTTCTTTAATCTTTTCCATTTCTTCTAAAGCAAATTCATGCGGAATTCTTTCGAACTTCTTTTGATTTGTATAGTCCAGCTGACTTTTCTCTCCAATGGCCTTCAGGACAAGTCGAGCCTCAAGATCCTCCATTTTCTCATAAGAAAAATGATCGAAAGCAAGGAGTGAATGACTTGCTTCTTTAATTTCTGGATGGAGCGAGAGCAATTGTACATCAATACCTAGATAAACAGACTGCTGAACGGCTTGAAAAATGTCTAAAATCGGGCTGAAGTCTTGGCAGGGATGCGAGTCTACTTGAGTGCTCTGCAGAGCAAAAACCAGTATTAAATGGCTGCTCTCTTCTAATACTGCCTGGAGCAGCAAATCTTCTTCAGTCAATTTGTTTTTATTGATCAAGGCCAGCAGCTGTCGATAGCCTTGATAATTTTCAGCATAACAAAAGCAGTCAATCGTCATGCTTCCATCAGTAGTCAGCTGACAAGTCAATGATGCACCGATGATGGGATTAATTTTAGACTGCTTGATTACTTGATAAAAATCTATACAGGCATACATTACCTCATGATCACTCAAAGCGACCGCTGGCAATTCATTTTCTACTGCATATCTTTTAATGTCTTCTACTGTCAAAGTACTTTGGAGCAGACTATAAGAGCTGCTGATATTTAATGGGATATATTTCATATAGCCATTCCCTCCCTGAATTTTACCTAATATAAGAGCTGTTCCTCTCATTATATTCTATTTAGGTCGATTTATACAGATTTATAAATACAGACAGGCCGTAATCCCTTAGAAGGGCTATTTTCCGCACAAAAAAAGCCCGGGCAACAGCTAGCATTCACTAGACATTGATTCCGGACTTTTTTGAATAATGTGATTAAATTATTTTTATTTAGTACGATTGTCTTTTTCACGAATACGAGCCGCACGTCCTTGACGGTCACGTAAGTAGTATAAGCGTGATTTTCTTACACGTCCTCGACGTGTCACTTCAATCTCTTCAACACGTGGTGAATGTAATGGGAAAGTACGTTCTACTCCAACACCGTTAGAAATTTTACGGACAGTATAAGACTCACCGATTCCAGAACCTTGGCGCTTGATAACCACACCTTCAAAAATCTGGATACGTTCGCGGTCACCCTCAACAATTTTAGCATGTACACGGACATTATCCCCAGCTTGGAAATCTGGAAGATCATCACGAAGTTGTTCATTAGTAACTGAATCAATTAATGGATTAATCATTTTTTATTTCTCCTCCCGACATCTACTCTTAAAGCTCTACTTTAGCGGAATAGTGTTTATATGAGTTTTAAAACTCACCTTATTAAACTAACAAATTTTTCTCTTTTTGTAAAGCTATTTATTGATTTTCTTTAAATTCTTTCAACCACTTCTTCTGTTGACTGCTAAGTTCTAACCCTTCTAATAAATCCGGGCGATGGCAGTAAGTCCGCCGCAGAGACTCCTTGTCCCGCCATTCTTCGATCAAAGCATGATTGCCGCTCCTTAAAACGTCCGGCACTTCCATCCCATTGAATTCAGCAGGACGTGTGTAATGGGGATGTTCCAGTAAATCATCAGAGAAAGAGTCAAATTGTGCCGATCCTTCATTACCCAGCACTTCAGGCAGCAGGCGAACAATAGCATCACTCATCACCATCGAAGGGAGTTCTCCCCCTGTTAAGACATAGTCCCCAATGGATATGTGGTCGGTCGCCAGGTGACGGACTCTCTCATCAAAACCTTCGTAATGACCACAGATAAAGACTAGATGGTCTTCCTCTGCTAATTCTTGGGCAAGCTTTTGGTTAAATACTTTACCAATCGGATCAACAATGATGATCCGCGGAGTGACTCCCGGCAGCGGGTCTAGATTTTCAATCGCTTGGTAAATAGGTTCCGGCTTCAAAAGCATTCCCGCTCCACCACCATAAGGCGTATCATCAACGATACGATGCCTGCCGATACCATACTTTCGAAAATCGATACAAGAAAAGTCGACATGTTTATTTTCTACTGCCCGCTTGATAATCGATGTACTTAAAAAGCCATCAAACATCTCTGGAAATAAAGTAATAAAATCAATTTTCATCTGTTTCTAACCCCTCAGGAATAGAGACAATAACTTGGCTCGCTTCCAAGTCCACATTTTTAATAACATTTTTAATGATGGGAAGCAGTAAATCTTTCTTATTTTTTCTTTTTACTACCCAAATATCATTAGAAGCCATCGTTTGGACCTCTTTAATCTGTCCAATACTGTTATGATTTTCATCTACTACATCCAAATCAATAATTTCATGAATATAAAAGTTCTTTTCTTCCAAACTGGACTGCTGATCTTCAGCTATGAATAAGTCATGACCGACCCAGTCCAATACTTCATTAATATTGGTATAAGATTCAAAAGTAAGTAAATCAAATTTTTTATGGATTCTGTGGCTCGTAACAATTAAGGGCAGATAGCAGTCCTCTTCCTCTTCTAAATACAGGGTATTACCCACTGCAAACCGCTGGTCAGGGAAATCTGTCATATTACTGATGCGGACTTCTCCCTTTATGCCATGCGTATTGACAATTTCACCAACTTTTACATAGTCTGTCATCTCTACCTCTTTTCTTTCATGGAAATGAATAAAATAAGAGGCCGCATAAAAGCAGCCTCTCCCTAATCTTAATCATCAATAGTTAAACGAACACGCTTAGGAGCATCGATTTGGATGCTGTATAAAATAGTGCGCATGGCTTTAGCAATACGTCCTTTTTTTCCAATAACACGTCCCACATCTTCAGGATGTACTGATAAATGGTAATCGTAGAACTCATCAGTTTCTTCCATTTGGATAGAGATATCCTCTGGACGACTAACAAGCGGTGATACCAAGGTATGAATAAAAGTTTCCATTTTTTCCATAGTATTTATACGTCCTTTTTACTAGTTGATTATTAAGTTATTTAGTGTTTTTTTCATTATGGAATCTTTCCATAAGTCCGGCTTGTGATAGTAAAGCACGAACTGTATCAGATGGTTTAGCACCATTGTGTAACCATTCCATAATTTCTTCTTCTTTTAAGTTTACTTCTGCCGGTTCAGTCGTTGGATTGTATGTTCCCACATTTTGGATAACTTTCTCAGATTTAACAGCTGAGCGAGAGTCTTGAACAACTACACGGTAGAAAGGTCTCTTTTTCGATCCTTTACGTTGTAAACGAATTTTAACTGCCATATTTTCACCTCCACATTTATTCGACTTTTAGAGTATAGCAAAAGTTTTTCCTCTTGTAAAGTTTTTTTCTTTACAAATTATTTTTTTCTTCTTATTATTTTTTTCTTCTTTTTTCTTTTTCTTTTGTTGCCCTGATTCTTTGTCGGGACTTGGTCTCCGCCAAACAAGTCTCCCAGCCCGCCTAAATCTCCCAGGCCCGGCATTTTCTTGCCTTTACCTTTACCGCCAGGCATATTAGACATTTTCTCCATCATACTATCCATCTTCCCACTGCCCTTACCGCCCGTCATGGAACCCATCATTTTTTTGGACTCATTAAATTGTTTAATCATTCCATTGACTTCATTCAAGCTGCGGCCTGAACCAGCAGCAATTCTTCTGCGTCGACTTTGAGAAATAATATTAGGGTTGGTCCGTTCTTCCTCGGTCATAGAATAAATAATAGCTTTTGTCCAATCCATCTGCCCATCATCTAAATCAAGGTCATCAAGTCCTGGAATACTGTTAAGACCTGGAATCATTTTGATAATGTCCTGCATAGGTCCTAATTTTTGAACCTGTTTCATCTGATCAAGGAAATCATTAAAATCGTAAGTCTGCTCCCGCATCTTCTCAGCCAGAGCCAGAGCTTCTTCTTCAGAAACTTCTTCTTCTGCCCGTTCGATCAGGGTTAAAATATCACCCATACCTAAGATCCGGTTCGCCATACGATCCGGGTGGAAAGGCTCTAAATCAGACAACTTCTCGCCTGTCCCTACAAACTTAATCGGCTTATGGGTAGCAGAAGAAATCGAAAGTGCCGCCCCTCCACGAGTATCTCCATCTAATTTAGTTAAGATAACACTGGTGATATCCAGAAGTTCATCAAAAGATGAAGCAACATTCACTGCATCCTGACCCGTCATCGAATCAACAACTAAGAAAATTTCATCTGGTCGGACACTGGTTTTAATAGCTGCTAATTCATCCATCAGCTCTTCATCCACATGCAGACGGCCGGCTGTATCAATGATTACCAAGTCATGATTGTTTTCTTTAGCTGTTTCGAGTCCTTTTTCAGCAATTTCAACCGGGCTCACCTGATCGCCCATTTCAAAAACAGGAATATCTAATTGCGAACCGACTGTTTTGAGCTGGTCGATAGCTGCCGGCCGATAAATATCTCCAGCTACCAGTAAAGGCTTTTTCTTTTTGTGTTTGCGTAAATAGTTGGCTAGTTTTCCAGCAGTTGTTGTTTTACCTGATCCCTGCAGACCAGTCATCATAAAAATGGTAGGTTCATTCGTTTCAGAAAAGTTTAATTCCTGTAACTCGCCTCCCATTAATTCAGTCAACTCATCATTTACGATCTTAACCACTTGCTGTCCGCCGGTCAAAGAGCCGATAACCTCTTCACCTTTAGCTTTATCTCGAACATTTTTTACAAATTCTTTTACAATCTTAAAATTCACGTCCGCTTCAAGTAAAGCGAGGCGGACCTCCCGCATAACCTCATCAATATCTGCTTCTGTAATCTTACCTTTTTTTCGCAAGACGGAAAAGGCGTCCTGCAAGCGACCTGTCAAACCTTCAAAAGCCATGATTAATCCCTCTATTCTCTAATCTTAAACTGATTTAAAATAAATTTTAATTTTTTATCTTCTGGATAGTTTTCATCCACATAATCTATCGCTTTTTCAATAACTTCTAGATTGATCGAAAAATCTTTCACGAGATGTAAATCTTTTTCATAAGTCTCCAGTGTCTTTTCAGACCGATTAACCGCATCATAAACAGCTTGACGGCTCACATCAAAAGAATCAGCAATTTCTGTCAAGCTTAGATCTTCTCTGTAATATAGATTCATATATTTTCTTTGTTTATCAGACAATAAAGATTCATAAAAAGAAAGCAATGTATTGATACGGTTTGTTTTTTCTAGTGCCATATAATCACCTAGACGGTTTCTTCTATTAGATCACTGAACAAACCGTAAGCAAAATTATCAGCATCAAATGGACGCAGGTCTTCCATCTTTTCACCAAAACCTACAAACTTAACCGGCAGACCGAGTTCTTTACCAATCGCAATGATGATTCCACCCTTGGCTGTTCCGTCCATTTTAGTGAGTACAATCCCTGTAACATCAGTAGTCTGCTTAAATTCTTTTGCCTGAATAAGTGCATTTTGACCTGTTGTAGCATCTAAAACAAGTAAAACTTCTTGTGGTGCTTCAGGGAGTTCTTTTTGGATTACACGGTGCATTTTCTCCAACTCCAGCATCAAGTTTTTCTTGTTCTGCAGACGGCCTGCTGTATCTACCATCAAAATATCTGCGCCTGTTTCTTTAGCTTGCTTAATACCATCAAATACAACCGCTGCCGGATCTCCTCCTATTTCAGAAGATACCACATCTGCTCCTACTCTATCTCCCCAAACATGCAATTGTTCGATCGCTCCGGCCCGGAAAGTATCTCCAGCTGCCAGAACCACTTTTTTACCTTCTTCGATGTATTGATGGGCCAGTTTTGCAATAGTTGTCGTTTTCCCGACACCATTAACTCCCACAAATAAAAGTACAGAAAGACCCTCTTCATTCAAATGGACCCCTTCATAAGGTGGAATACTGTTTTCATAAATATCCACCAAGGTTTTAACGATGAGTTCTTCAGCATCCTCCATCGTTCGAACGTTTTCAATTTTAGCTTCTTCGCGTAAAATATCTGAAATTTCAAGTGTGGCTTCAAATCCGACATCTGATTCAATCAGCATATTTTCTATATCTTCAAAAAATTCTTCGTCAATATATCTAAAATTGGCCAGTAATTCATTGATGCGACGCTTCAAAGATTTAGAAGATTTATCTAAACCCCTGTCAAATCGTTTCACTTCTTCTATTTCTTCTTGAATATCTTCTTTTTCTTCAACGGCAGTGCTTACAAAACGTTCAGTTTGATCTTCTTCTTGACTCGCGTCTTCTTCTATTTCTATTATTTTTTCTTTCTCAGCCGGCTTTACTTCGTCAACCGGCTGCTCTTCAGAAAGTTCAGCTTCTTCCCTGCTGACTTTTTCTTCCTCTTGTTTACTTTGACCTGTAAATACATTTTTTATTCGTTGAAATAAACTCATTCAATCTCATCCTATCTTAATTATGATTCAACCAGATCTTCTGCTTCTGTCAGCTGAACAGAAAGGACACTTGATACTCCACTTTCTTGCATGACCACTCCATACAAGGTATCTGCAGCTTCCATACTCCCTTTACGGTGAGTAATGATTATAAACTGGATGTCTTTTTCATCAAACTTTTGTAAATACCGACTGAAACGGAGGACATTGGCATCATCCAGTGACGCCTCTACTTCATCTAATATAACAAATGGAATGGGATTAGCTTGTATAATAGAAAACAAAAGAGAGATAGCTGTTAATGTTCTCTCTCCACCAGACAGTAAATTTAAAGAACGCAGATATTTTCCAGGCGGCTGAGCTTCTATATTAATTCCTGTATACAATAAATTTTCAGGGTCAGTAAGTGAAAGTTCTGCCTGGCCTCCGCCAAATATTTTAGGGAAAATTTCAGTGAATTTTTTCTGAACAGCAAGAAAAGTAGTTTCGAATCTTATCTCCACTTCCTTATCCATCTCTTCCATTGTACTAAATAAGTCATCCTTTGCCGAATATAAATCATCACTTTGTTCTTGTAAAAATTGATGACGCTGAGTCGCCTCTGCAAATTCTTCAATAGCAGCAAGGTTTATTGGACCTATTCTTTTGATCTGCCGCTTTAATTGATGAACCTCTTGACTCAAAGCTTCCATTACATTCTCATCAGCCTCTGAAGTATTTTTGGAAGTATCTTCAAAGCTTTTTCCATACTCTTCACTTAAATAGCTCAACTTGTCTTGTAGCTGAGCCTCAAGCTTAGAGATTTTAATTTCGTACTCGCTTTGAGATGTTTGATGCTGACTATAATTTTCTCGCAAATCATGAACTTCTATCTCCAAGTGTTCAACCTTTTTATTAACTTCTTCACGTTTTTTTTGATTCTCTTTTTGTCTTATTTCGTAATCTTTGATTTGAAGGGCTAAATCTTTCAGGTCATTCTCTAAATCTTCTTTATTTATTTTTTCTTTCTTAGTGTCTATCTCCTCTAGTTTGGCTTGATCGCGGGTAAGGTTCTTTTGCGACTCTGCATATTGATCACGCATTAAAGCTAGCTCTTTTTCCAAACTAGCCATCTGAACTTGGAGAATCTGTTTCTTGCTCTGCACCTGCTCCAGCTCATCTTGATAGTCAGTCACTTGGGTTTTGCGATGGGCCCAGTCATACTCAAGCTGGTCCATCTGCTTTTGCTTTGTCTTAAGATCTTCTTGGACCCGGACCAAGTTTTTGATGACTTTTTTCCTGTCTTCTTCAATTTCATTTTCTTCTTGCTGCAATTGATTCCATTCAAATTTTTGCCCTTTTTCCTGCTTTTCAGCTTGGACCAGCTGCTCTTCTATTTGCTCCAGCTCATAAAATTTTTGGTGGCGGGCTTGTATTTTTTCCTGAAGATCTCGCTGAAGGCTGCCTATGCTTTCTTCCTTCTTCTTCAATTCATCTTTCAGCTCTTCTAGAAGTTTCGCTTGAACCTGCCCTTCTTTTTCAAGTTGAGGTAAATATTTTTTGAGCTGGTCGATTTGATTTTTCTGTCCCAGTAATTTACCTTTATCTCCCCTGCGGCCGGCTCCCCCTGTCATAGATCCACCCACATTGACAAGGTCTCCTTCTAAAGTTACTATTCGATAACGTTGGCTGCTTCTTTTAGAGATAGCTGAGGCATGTTTAATATGATCCACTACGATAACATGAGCCAGTAAATTTTCCATAATATTAGAAAATTCAGAATTAAATTGAATGATTTGACTGGCTGTTCCTACAAAGCCCTGCATTTTTTCAATCACTTGCAAGGTTTGGGCAGGTATACTCCTTGCTTGGATGCGGTTTTGAGGCAGGAAAGTAGCCCGTCCAGCTCTGTTCTCTTTGAGATAGTCAATAGCCTTTTGAGCTGCTCGGTGGTCTTTAACGACTATAAATTGGCTGGAGGACGCCAGGACAGTCTCAAGAGCCTGTTCATAGGCGGGGGGAACTGTTATTAATTCAGCGACAGTACCGACAATCCCCTCCAGCTCTTTTTTAGCTTTCATGATGGATTGGACACCTTGATAGTAAGCTGAATAATTTTCCTGTAGAGACTCAAGAGTTTTGTATTGATTGTGTTTATCCTGATAGTTCTGACGTATCTTGAGCCACTTATTTTGGGCCTGGACCATATTTTTTTCTGCAGATTTTTTCATTTTCTCTAAGTCCTGCAGATTATCCTCCAAGTCTTTAATCGAGTCTACTGTTTCATCTAATTGTTTTTGAACTGTTTCTTGTTGGCAGGACAACTGATTCACTTGATTGTGATAGTCTGCTTGACTCTTCTCTATACGAAATAGACGAGCAGTAAGCTGCTGAGTCTGTTTATCGAGATAAGATTCTTCATTCTTGTAACTCGTCTGCCGGCGCAATAATTCAAAATACTCAGACTTTAAAGAATCCAGACTTTCCTCTTTATTTCCAGACAATGATTTGAGTCGATTTTTAATCTCTTGAATTTTACTTTCTTCTAAGCCAAGCTGGATTTCCTGAGTTCTCAACTGACTATCCAGTTTTTCAATCTTCTTTTTTTGTTTATTAATAAGTATCACGGTTTGATTGACTGCCTCTTGAATTCGAAACTTATCTTCTGAAAAATGGCGGTCTTTCTCATCATATAATTGAATTTTAGCTTCTGCCTGCTCAAAATCTCTAACGACAGCTAGCAAATTCCTTTGAAGCCCATCTAACTTCTCTTCTAAAAACTGTTTTTGTTTTTTAGCTATTTTAAGGTCTGCCGTACACTTTTCGATATCGAGCTCGGTCTGTATTTTATCAGCACAGATTCCCGTCAGTACTCTCTGGTTTTTCTGGAAATGGTCTGATAAATGTGCAATCTGCCAGGTGGTCAGCTGAATGTCTTTTTCTTTCAGACTTTCACTGACAGCCAGGTATTCTTGAGCTTTTTCAGCATCTCTTTCTAAAGAAACAAGCTGCTTTTCAATTTCATATAAAATATCCTGCACTCGGTCCAAGTTATCTTTTGTCTTTTCTAACTTGATTTCTGCTTCTTTTTTTCTGTTTTTATATTTTAAAACACCAGCCGCTTCTTCGATGATAGCTCGGCGGTCTTCTGGTTTACTATTAAGTATTTGATCAACTTGACCTTGACCAATAATAGAAAAAGATTCCTTACCTATACCTGAATCTATAAAAAGATTATGAATTTCTTTTAAACGCACTTGTCGATTATTAATATAATAATCACTCTGTCCGTCTTTTTTTAAGCGACGGCTGATATCTAATTGATCAGAGTCTTCTGGCAGGAACCGGTCAGAATTATCTAAAGTTAAAGTGACCTGAGCTATATTTACAGCTTTACGTTGATCCGTTCCTGAGAAGATAACATCAGTCATTTTTTCACTTCTCATGCTTTTAGCAGATGTTTCTCCCATCACCCAGCGAATAGCTTCAATAATATTACTTTTTCCACTTCCATTTGGACCAACAATTGCTGTTATCCCATCCGTAAAATGGATTTTTGTTTTTTTAGCAAAAGATTTGAATCCCTGTAATTCTATTGAAACTAATTTCATGAACGAGCACCTTCCTACGATTTGTTATTTAGTAAATCATCTAGAGCACTTTTAGCTGCCATTTGTTCAGCCTGCTTCTTTGTTCTTCCTTTGCCTTGACCAAGAATTTGGCCGCCAGCATATACTTCAACAACAAAAAAACGGTCATGGGCAGGACCAAAAGTATCCACCAGCTCATAAGAGATGCTTACTTCTCCACTTTGTTGAAGATATTCCTGAAGCTTCGTTTTAAAGTCCATACCATGTGAAAAAACACCACCTTTTATCTTAGGAAATACTACTTTACTTAAAAAGTTTTCAACCGCCTTAAGATCTTGGTCTAAATAGAGAGAGCCTAAAAAAGCTTCAAATAAGTCAGCGAGCAGAGAAGGTCTTTTCCTGCCTGCATTTTGTTCCTCACCTTTTCCTAAACGCACATACTGGTCAAAGCCGCAGTCTAAAGAAAAATGGTAAAGGCTGGTTTCTCTTACTATTTCTGACCTTAATCGAGTCAGCAGGCCTTCAGGATGATGGCCATATTCATGAAATAAATAGTCTGAAACAGATATTTCCAAGACCGCATCCCCCAGGAATTCAAGGCGTTCGTTATCTGTTAAATCCAGATGCCGGTGTTCATTCACATAGGATGAATGTGTAAATGCTTCAATTAATAATGCATTGTTGTTAAAGCGAATACCATATTCACTATTCAAGTACTCAGTTAGTGCCTGCACGCTTTTTACCTCCTAAAAATAGTCTCAATCATTATACATTTTTTGACTAACTAAGTAAAATCTATAAAAATAGATAGTTTTATGTTATTTTAATATTTATGTTTTATAATAAATAGCCAAACCTTATTACATTATTTAAAGGAGGACCTCCTATTTTATCGACTCAAAATGTATTTCCGAAAAAAGATAAGTATTTATTTTATATACTATTCGCATTAAATTTCTTTCCTTTTTATATAGGGGTCAGCTATTTTATTGTATTATTTTTTTACCTCAGCCTACGTGGGAAAATAAGATTTCGCTACCTCTATCACAATCCCATGACCCGGTGGTTCAGCTTATTTTCAATATATTCCCTGGGGAATTCTCTGATCCATCAAAATATCTATGGAATGGCTGTATCTCTTCTTTACTTTGTTTTTATTTTGTACTTTGCTTACTATGAAAAAAACGCACCGCCGGACCTCTTTGATAAACTAGTTAATATCTGTATGATAGCTTCGGTCTTTATTTTTATTTATGTCATCTTTGAGCATTTAGAAATTGTGGCTGAATGGGATTATTCTTTTATTACCTCAAGTATAGACAAAAATCACAACAATCGCGTCGAAGCTACCTTTTTTAATCCCAACTACTTTGCTCTGATGCTGGAATTCTTTATCGCCATGGGCCTATATAAATTATTTACCTCTAAGACAAGTTGGAAAAAAATCATCTATGCCGGCTTGATTGCAGGCAATATTTTAGCTGTACTTTACACAGGGAATAGGACAAGTCCTATTGTGATCGTTGCAGCTGTCTTAGTTTTCCTTTATATTTTATCCTATAAAAAAATCACTCTTCTTTTAACCAGCATCTTGGGGATATCATTGATATGGTTTGCCATATCCGGGTATTATCCACGTATTGATTCCTTATCTTGGGCACTAGATGACCGCTTAGATATATGGAAGACGGGACTTAAAGGAATCCAAGATAATTGGATTTTCGGTCAAGGCCCCTATACCTATATGCAGATTTACGATTTGTATAACGGAAAATTTACTTATCATGCCCATAGCATCTATATTGATACTTTGTTAAATTACGGTATCTTTGGAAACTTGATTCTGTTAAATGCTGCTTACCGCTATTTAAAATGGTTGATTCAAATGCATAAGTACCCGCAATTAAAGACAAAAGCAGCCTTGGTATGGTCTCTGCTGACAATATTTATTGTTCATGGCCTCACTGACCTGGCTATTTACTGGTTCCAAACAGCTTTCGTCTTTTTAGCCCTTATTCTACTCGTCCCAGGTCTCGTCAAAGCTGAAGAAGATAAAAAAAGCGAATAAAAGAAACCGTCTAAAAGTTAATTTAAACGGCTTCTTTTTTATTTATCATCAATTTTATTTGTTCTTTTCAATAAAAGAAGCTACTTTACCAACTGTCAACATATTTTCAGCATCATCATCCGATACTTCAACTCCAAAATGATCTTCCATCTCCATTACCAACTCTACCATATCTAAAGAGTCCGCACCCAGATCATCTTTAAAAGTAGTGTCCGGAGTAATTTTACTCGCATCCACACCCATACGTTCTACTATTAAACGTTTAACTTCTTCATATACTGCACTATCTGTCATGATTAATCCTCCTCAATTATTTATCTTAATCTTATCTTTCTTATTTTATACTCTATTTAATTATTTTACTCACTAAAAGCCTCAGCCATATGATCTATGACACCGGATAACAATATATTCTTAGTTTTTTCGAGAGTATATTCAACAACCTCTCTTTTAGATGAGCCGTGAGATTTAAGAACGGGTGCTTTGACCCCTATCAAAATAGCTCCTCCCACCTTATCATAATCTAAGCTGTCACCTAATTGTGAAATAGCATCTTTAACTAAAAAACCACCCAGCTTAGTTTTTAATCCTCCCGAAAGAATAGCATCTGCAATAACCTTCTTCATGGTTGAAGTCGTTCCTTCCATTGTTTTCAGAACAGCATTACCTGTAAATCCATCAGTTACAATGATGTCTACTAAACCATTTAATAAATCCCTGGCTTCTACATTTCCATAAAAATTAATTGAAGGCTCATCCCTTAATAAATTATAAGCTTTCTTGTTGAGATCATTTCCTTTATTCTCTTCTGTTCCTATATTTAACAAGCCGACCGTCGGATTTTCAATCTGACGAATATCTTTAGCATAATGCGTGCCTAAAATAGCATGTTGTAAAATATTGACAGGCTTAGCGTCTGAATTAGCACCTAAATCTAAGAACTCAAATTCTTGCCGGCTGCCTGAAAAAGCAGGCAGAGTCGACATTAGAGCTGGCCGATCGACATTTGGAAAGCGCCCAACTACTAAAAGACCGGCAGCTACCAAAGCTCCGGTATTCCCACAAGAAAAAAGTGCGTCTGCTTTACCTTCCTTCACATCACTGGCTGCCAGAACCATTGATGCTTCTTTTTTTCTGCGCACTGCTCGAACGGGATCATCGTCCGCTTCTATTTTTTCATTAGTATGAATGATTTCTATATTAGAAAGATCATCTGTTAAATATTTTCTGACCTCACTTTCTTCTCCATACAGGACATAGTTAATATCCGAATTATTACGGGCAGCGTATTCTGTCCCAATAACAATCTCTTTAGGTGCATGATCTCCACCCATTGCATCAATTGCGATTCTCATGGCTAATCTCCTTAGTTTTCGTATTCTTCATCTTATTCTTTATGTATATCAGTGCTTCTTTTCTTGCGACTTCTAAGATAGGATAATCAGCAATGATATCTGCCATCTTAAATTTTGGCAACCCAGACTGTCTTTGCCCAAAAATATCCCCGGGACCACGCAATTCCAAATCTTTTTCACTTAAATAAAAGCCATCCTGACTTTCTGTCATTAAAGATAATCTTTTTTTTCCTATTTCAGTTTTAGGCTGGCCGACAAGGAGGCAGACAGCCTCTTGATCTCCCCGCCCGACCCGACCGCGTAATTGGTGAAGCTGAGCTAAACCAAAGCGTTCTGCATCATAAATAACCATTAAGTTGGCATTAGGAACGTCCACACCCACTTCAATCACTGTTGTAGATATTAGGATTTGAATCTCATTCGATTTAAAAGCCCGCATGATATGTTCTTTTTCGTCTGCAGTCATTTTACCATGGAGTAAGCCCACTTTAACCTGGGGTTCATACTGAGAACGATATTTCTCGTAGGTCTCCAAGGCCGTTTGTAAGTCCACCGTTTCACTTTCATCAATAAGAGCATTGATGACATAAACTTGACTGTCCTGCGAAAGGGCTTTTTCCACTAAAACATCTATTTTTTGGTCGTCCGAAGACTGAATCCACCGTGTATCAATAGCTTTTCTGCCCTTAGGCAATTCATCAATGATGGACATCGACATATCTCCATAAGAAGTCAGAGCCATCGATCGGGGAATAGGTGTAGCTGTCATATATAAGATGTTAGTAAAGTTACCTTTTTTTTCTAAGGTCTCTCTCTGATTAACCCCAAAACGATGCTGCTCATCAACAATAACAAAGCCCAATTCATTAAAGTTAACTGTCTCCTGAATTAAAGCGTGGGTTCCTACCACTAGATCTATCGTTCCGACACTTAACTCGTGAAGAATTTCCTTTTTCCGCTTGTCAGTCGTCGAGCCTGTCATTAGGGCTAATGACAGGTCGAACTGAGCAAACATCTCTTCAAGAGAAGAAGCATGCTGTTCCGCTAATATTTCAGTAGGTACCATGAAAGCTGTCTGCTTGCCGGCAGAGTGTGCTGCCACGACAGCTGCGGCGGCCACCATCGTTTTACCACTCCCTACATCTCCCTGCAGCATGCGCCGCATTCTAAATGGGGACTTAAAATCAACGCAGACCTCATTAACCACACGCTTTTGTGCTCCGGTCGGCTCAAAAGATAAAGAGTCCGTGAAGCGTTGAATAGCAGTGACATCGTAGTTGATAATATAGGCCTCATCTATTTGATCTTTTTTCATTTTCGTTTCCTGAAGTCTTAGTTGAAAAGTAAAAAACTCTTCAAATTTAATTGCTCGAACAGCTTCCTGGGACATTCTTTCATCTTGTGGAAAATGAATATTTTTAACAGCCTCCTGGTGATCAATTAAACGGTACTTCTTTTTTAATTCCAGCGGGACATGTTCCGGTATTTCTAGATGGTATTTGTCATAAGCAGCTTTAATCAGCTTCCGTAGCCCCCCCTGCTTAATACCTGCATTAGCAGGATATACTGGCTCCAAACCATCTTCGTGCAAGTCACCGCCGCTCGAGAGTAGACGCTGGGCTACCAAACTTTTCTTTAATCCATCAAAACGACCATAGATAATGATATGGTCGTTTCTTTTGATCTGTTTTTTATAATAGGGCTGATTAAAGAAAGTCACAGGCACAGGTATACCATTAACCAGTATAGTGAAGTTTAATCGACTTTTTCTATAAGCAAAATAGCTTACAACAGGTTCACTGATCACTTCACCTTGTAAAACGACCGATTGTTTATCTTCTATTTCTGCAATATTGTCTACACTAAGATCCTCATATCGAAAAGGATAATGTTGAAGCAGGTCATATATAGTAAAAATACCTAAGTCATTTAAAGCAGCTGCTCTTTTCTCTCCGACATTCGGTAAGTGGATAATGTCACTAAAAATCGTTACCGTTTCCGTCATACTATCACCCGGCCTTTAATCCTTGCTATTCGACAGAAAAAGTATAAGAGTATACAGGCTGCTGGCCGTTATAAACTTCTACTTCAATATCCTTGTGTTTCTTTTGAATGATATCCGCTAAAGTTTCAGCGTCATTTTCTGTCACGGAGTCTCCAAAAATAATAGTAACTAATTCACTATCTTCAGAAATCATCTCTTCCACTGTTTTTTCTGCAGCTTTTGCTAAGTTTTTCTCTGATAAAATGACATCTCCATCTATCAGACCCATGTAATCATTTTTCTTAATGTTCATATCCTTGATTTTAGTATCACGCACAGCGTAGGTAACTTCACCGTTAAGAACATAGGTCATTTCTTCACTCATCAACTCTTGGTTCTCTTCCAATGAAGCAGCTGGATTAAAAGCGAGCATACTGGTCAGACCTTGAGATATGTTTTTTGTAGGCACTACAAGTGCTTCAGTCGGTGCATTATCTGCGGCTTGTTGAGCGGCCATAAAAATATTGGAGTTATTCGGCAGTAAAATAACTTTCTCAGCATTTACTTTTTCTACAGCCTGTAGGAAATCATTCGTCGATGGATTCATTGTTTGTCCACCTTCAATGACATAGTCCACCCCAAAGTTTTTAAATAAATCTTTCATCCCTGATCCTGAAGCCACCGCAATAACAGCATAGTCTTTTTTCTTTTTAAACGCCGACTCTGCCGACTGGTTTTGTTTCTCTTTTAGTTCGCGATGCTGCTCACGCATATTGTCTACTTTAATTTTCATTAAAGTTCCGAATCTCTGGCCATAATTCATAATTTCTCCTGGCTGCTCAGTATGAATATGGACTTTAGCAACTTCTTCATCTGCAACAACTAAAAGTGAATCTCCAAATTCAGCTAAATAATCTCGGAAAATATCGTAATCAAATGTTTCTACAGCCTCTCCATCACCAATACGAATCATGATTTCTGTACAAAAACCGAATTCAATATCTTGTGTGCTCATTGCAGTTGATGACATCTGGTCTTGTTGGTGAGCAAGCTCTTTAACATCTATAGTGTCAACCTTCTGGCCATCGATATTAGCTAAATCGATTTCTTCTCCATTTAAAATTGAAGAAAAGCCCTGGTAAATATAGAGCAGACCCTGACCGCCACTGTCTACTACTCCTACTTCTTTTAAGACCGGCAATAATTCAGGTGTATTTTCCAAGGAGACTTGACCCGCTTCATAGACAGCATTCATAACAAAAGAAGCATCGTCAGTAGTTTTTGCAGCAAGTTCTCCAGCTTCTGCAGCTTCTCTTGCCACAGTTAGAATAGTACCTTCTTGCGGCTTCATGATTGCATCGTAAGCTAATTTAGCACTATTTGTGAAAGCGGCGGCTAAATCTTTTCCATTAATAACTTCTTTATTCTTAATAGCCTGTGAAAAACCTCTAAACAACTGAGATAAAATAACTCCTGAGTTTCCTCTAGCTCCCATCAATAACCCTTTAGACAGGTCTTTAGCTGCATCACTCACCGAATCATAAGACAGATCTTTCACCGCATCTAATCCACTTGTGAAAGTTAAATTCATGTTGGTACCCGTGTCCCCATCTGGAACAGGGAAAACATTTAACTCATTAACATAATCTGATTGGGCATCTAATATTTGATGACCCGCCCGTATCATTTTTTTAAAATCATTTGCATTAATTATTGAATTTCCCACTCTTAACTATCCTCCTATGCTACCATTAATTAACTGTTTTCAGAGACCCATACACTTTGAACATACACATTCACGGAATTAGGAACTAAGCCTAGTGAATGAGATAACCGGTAAGTTACACGTTCTTGTACGTTATAAGATACCTCTGATATTTTCACACCATAACTAACGATAATATATACATCGACAGCAAAAGAATTATTTTCTTCCGGTCGCACAACAATTCCTTTTGTGTAATTTTCTTTATTTAATATTTCATTAATACCATCACGGACTTGTTGTCTGCTGGCCATACCTACCACACCAAAGTTTTCAGTAACTGCAGCACCTACAATCGTTGCAATTGCTTTGCTAGATATCTCAATGGTCCCGTGCTCGTTTTGAACATAAATAGACATTTATTTGTCTCCTTTCAAAATTCGGTATATTAGATTCATTAATTAAACTTTATCATAACCGCAGCGGTTTTAAACATTAATCCTTGCAGGCTGAAAATAATAGTCCGCTGACTGTATTATAAACTATTTTCCTGCTGAATTGTAATATTTTTATACTTGCGGACTTTTTTGTCCTATGTTATTCTTATTAGGTATTAATCTTGTATGAGGGAGGAATAGTAATGAGTAAAGAATGTTACATAACTGGAAGAAAAACTCGATCGGGTAATAATCGTTCATTTTCATTAAATAGTTCAAAACGTACTTACAAACCGAATTTACAAAAAGTACGTATCCTAGTTGATGGAAAACCTAAAAAAGTATGGGTCTCTGCCCGCGCACTTAAATCAGGTAAAGTAAAAAGAGTTTAATTAGATTTAATAAAGGAGTCGGGGTTTTTATATCCGACTCCTTTTTGTTTACTTTTTTTAATTATCTGCTGATTGAATAACCATCAGTAAGCCTTGATCAAAAGAGAAACTGCCTTCTTCATTTAGAAATTTATTGGAAGTATACATCGTGGGTGCTGAAATATCCTCCTGGGTCAGAGGATATTCAAAACCTGTTAAAGTAAGTTCTTTGATCGGCAGCAAGTTCCCAAAAGAAATGACCGATTTATTTTCTTCTTTTTTAATCCGATGATCACCCGGAAGATAATAAGACACCTTATTATGAGAGTCAAAGAAATAAATTTGCTCAGCATATGCCCTGAACTCTTCTTTAACAGGCAGCCATAAAATACTTATAAAATGATCTAATCTACTTTTGGATTCATTCAAAAGATAGACATTAGCTTTTCTATTTTCTCTTAAAACTGCAAGGACAGCTTCTTCTGTATCCGTATAATTTTTATCTGCCGGTAATTCTATCATCTTCCGTGAATACTTCTCCACTGTCTGTTTTTCCTCTAAGCTCACCGAGTCAAAGTCTCCAATGGCTAGATAAGGCTGAATACCCTGCTGGATTAATAAGTGAGCTCCCCGGTCTACTCCTATCCATCTTGCATTTTTATACAAGCTTATCTGCTCTTCAACAAAGGAACTGACTTTCAATCCCGAAAGAATATAATAATCATTCATGGTCAGAGACTCTTACAAATTTTGCATGTGAGAAATAGCTTCTTGAGGATCCTCTTGATTAAAAACATATGATCCGGATACGAGACAGTCGGCACCTGCCTCTACACAATCTACTGCAGTCTCATTCGTTACACCGCCGTCAACTTGTATATAAAAAGAATAGCTGTTAATCCTTCTTAAATCCGATAACAGGCTCACTTTGTCCAGCATTTCCGGGATAAAAGACTGACCTCCAAAGCCTGGATTCACTGTCATGACTAAGACTAAATCTACGAAAGGCAGCAAAGCTTTTATCGCTTCTACCGAGGTCCCGGGGTTGATGGAAATGCCTGCTCGAATACCTTTTTCTCTGATCTGCTGCAATACTCTATGAGGATGAGGGGTCGCTTCGTAATGAATCGTAATGATATCAGCTCCTGCCTCAGCATAAGCATCGATATATTTTTCAGGCCGGTCAACCATAAGATGGCAGTCTAACAGCTGATCTGTGTGCGGGCGAATGGCATGAACAATATTTGACCCAAAGGTGAGGTTGTTAACAAACACACCATCCATTGAGTCAATATGAATCCAGTCTGCATTTCCAATTTTCTTTAAATCGTTTTCTAAATTATAGAGGTCTGCGCTTAAAATTGATGGTGCAATAATCATTTTTATATCGTCTCCTTAATATTTTGGTTTTCTTTTTTCAATTTGGTCTAAAATAACTAAGTAATTATCATACCGGGCCTGCGGAATACGGCCTTCTTTTACTGCCATTTTAACACCACAGCCCGGCTCTGAGCGGTGGATACAACCTGTGAATTTACAGTTTTTGGACTGTTCTAAAAAGTCTGGATAATAATCAGACAGCTCTTCACTCTCAATAGTTTCAAAGTCTAAAGAAGAAAATCCCGGTGTATCAGCTATGAGCCCATTAAATAAAGGTAATAATTCAACATGACGGGTGGTATGTTTACCTCGACCTAAAGATAAAGATATTTCAGCTGTTTTCAAATCTAAGTCTGGCTTTAATTTATTTAATAAAGTAGATTTTCCTGCGCCTGATTGTCCAATAAAAACAGCTGTGCGGTCGGCTATGTTTCTTTCAAAAAAGTTTTGGTCTTCTTCGGACCAGGGCTGATTTTCTGATGAAATGAGATAGGGATAACCAATGGATTCATAATAATCAAGCTGCTCTTGTATTTCTAATAACTTGTCCTTCTCAACCAAATCCACCTTGGTCAAAACAATGATTGCTGCCATATGATTGGCTTCTAAGCTGACAAGGAAACGGTCGAGCAGTTGACTAGAAAAGTCCGGTTCTACAGCAGAGCAGACACAGACACCGATATCGATATTAGCAATGGGAGGGCGGATTAATTCATTTTTTCTTTCTTCAATTTTTAAAATATAGCCCTCCTCAAGATTTTCTGCTTGAAATTCGACATAATCTCCTGTGAGAGGAGTGATATCTTGATTTCTAAATACACCTCGAGCTCGCGTTTGATAAGTTTTATCGTCTGAATAGACATAATAAAATCCGCTGAGTGCTTTTCTAATCTGCCCTCTTTTTACCATAAATTAATTGCCTTCTTTCTATTGATTATCCTGTAACCGTGTTTTCTTCCAGAACTTCTCCATCTCTTACAATACGATAAGTTCCAACCTCACCTGGTCTTAACTGGAGGTTGAATTCTACCGTTGTATCTTGAGTAATGGTAAAGCTGCGAAAAGCGGTGCTTAGGTCATGGTTGACATCTTCGATATAAATTTCCACTGCATTTGGAGATTCTGAAGAATTAGATTCAGGTTCATCAGAGTCCTCCTCTGATTCCTCTCTCATATTAGCAACGTAAGGGATGGTTACACTGACTGTTGACGAGATCAGCTCTTCTTCTATTTCAGATTCTTCAGGCTCTTCAGATGATTCACTTTCTACCTGCTCAGGTCCCAAAGATATGACAACTGATAAATTATCGCCCGCCCTTAACTTGGTACCTGCAGCAGGACGTTGTGAAATAACAATGCCGGCAGGAATAGAGGGATGATAACTCTCCATTATATCTACAAGTAAACCTCTTTCAGCAGCATAGTCCAAAACTCCTTGACGAGAATAATTACTTAAGTCTCTTAGATCAAAAGCAGGTTCCCCTGTAGATACTGTCAGCAGAATGGTCGTCTCGCTTGGCAATACCTCTTCACCCGGCTGTATATTTTGAGAGATGATTCTGCCTTCTTCATATTCCGAGCTTGCCTCTCCTTCTTCTTCTACTGTAAAGCCGATATCATTAAGCTCTTGACGGGCTTTTTCTATATCTTGACCAACAAGATCAGGCACAGGGTAAAGTTCTTGGCCGCTCGAAATAAATAAATATATCTCTGCTCTTTCTTTCACAGAAGAATTCACTTGGGGTGAGGTTCGAGTCACTTCACCGCGATCATAGTCTTCGCTCGGCTCCTCCTGTATTTCTCCAATATTTAAATTTAAGCCCTCCAAGGTTCTAACGGCTTGTTGTTCAGTCATCCCTTTTACATCTGGAATACGTATGGTCGCCGGTTGAGAAGTGACATAGAAAATAATCAAAGAAAAACCGATAATCAGGAGGGCGAAAATGACCCACCAGGGCTTGCCTTTCTTTCTTTTTTCCGGCTCGTAAGGGACAGGATTGACAGGTGGTTGAGGAGTCTCTTCTACCCGCTCTACTGCCTGTTCCTGTCCTGGTTTTTCTGTCGAATAAGTCTTGGGAAGAGATGGGTCAGCAACAGCTGCTGTAATAGGTTTCATCTGGATAGTTTCTTCTAGATTCTCTTTTTCGATAGGAATCACATATTTCTCTTCCTGACTTCTTTCCGGGCGCAAAGAAGTCATCAAGTCCTTTCTCATTTCTGCTGCGGTACTATACCGGTGTCTAGGATCTTTCGCGGTAGCCTTGATGACGATATTTTCTAAAGCTTGGGGAAGATCCGGATCAAAGGTTCTTAAGGAAGGAATTTCTTTTTGAAAATGTTGTAAAGCTATCGAGACTGCAGACTCTCCATCAAAGGGAACTTCTTTAGATAACATCTCAAATAAAATGATACCCAGTGAGTAAATGTCTGATTTCACAGATGAAATGCTCCCTTTAGCTTGTTCAGGAGAAATATATTGAACAGAGCCTAATAAAGAGTTGGTTTGGGTGATGGAATTCTCAGTCAATGCCACCGCAATTCCAAAGTCGGTAATCATAACTTGTTCTTTTTGATTTAATAAAATATTGTGCGGCTTTAAATCTCGGTGAATGATTCCTTTAGAGTGAGCATACTCCACCCCTGATAAGACTTGTGACATAATATCTATCACTTTATGATAAGGGATAGGATATTTTTCCTGAATATATTCTTTCAAGTTTAATCCATCGACATATTCCATGACGATATAATAATCTTCATCTTCTCCTACATCAAAAACCGGAACAATATTTTGATGATTCAATTCCGTTGTAGCCATGGCTTCACGGTTAAAGCGTCGGATATTGTCACTGTCATTAGAAAAGTCATAGCGCATCACTTTAATTGCTACGTCACGCTCCAGAATGAGATCTGTAGCTAAAAATACATTAGCCATACCGCCTGAACCAATATTTTTTATGATTTTATATCTTCCGTCTATGTATTGACCCTGCTGCATCAATCAATCACCTCACTCTCTTTAAGTTTAGCTATACATACAGTTGTATTATCTTTACCATAATTTCTTAAAGCAAGAGTTGTCAGTTTTTTTGTTTTGTCTTCTAAAGTTAAATAATCATCTTGAAGAACCTCCAGCATATCTTCCACACTTACTCCTTCATACAGCCCATCACTGGCTAAGATTAATAAATCCTTGAAGAAGAAGGCATGCTTGCTGATATGAATATCCAATGATTCATCCACACCCAGGGATTGGACTAGAATGTTTCTCTTCGGATGTGTGAGAGCTTCTGATTTGGAAATTTCACCCTTTTTCACTAGTTCATTAACAAAAGTATCATCCTCTGTCACCTGTTTGAGTATCCCGTCTTGGAACAGATAAGCCCTGCTGTCACCCACACTGGCAATGACACATTGACCATCTATAAAGATGGCTGCAACAATAGTTGTCCCCATCCCTTCAAGGTCATCAAAATCGACAGAAGCATTATAGATTCTTTCATTTTCAATTTGTAAATGTGTTTCCAGCCATTGAGCAGCTTCTGGCGCAGTTGCCAGACTATCATTTTTCCAGGTATTTCCCAGTTGATTAACAGCCATCTCACTGGCTATATCTCCTCCCTGATGACCGCCCATCCCATCACAAAGAACCAGCAGATAATGCCCGTCTGAATTAACAAAAAAGTCAGAATAGTCTTGGTTTTCTTTTCTCACATTCCCGATGGATGTTTCTATACTTATCTCCAAAGAAATCGCCTCATTTCATCCTCATAATATCTATTTCTTTTCTAGTGCACTGATAAAAAATCCGTCTGTTTCATATTCATGAGGATAAATTTTAACATATCCTGAAGACTCTGCTTGAATGACTGAATCTTTAAGCTCGATGTGCTTCACCTTAAATTCAGGGTGCTCTTCTAAGAATTTTTGAATCGTATCCTCATTCTCTTTGCGAATAATAGTACATGTGCTGTATACAAGTATACCACCTGTTTTTAATAGTGGGGCTACCCCTTTTAATATTTCTATTTGAATTTGATGCAGCCGTATAAAATCTTCTTTAGTCTTGCTGTATTTGATATCCGGCTTCCTCTTCAACAAACCTATTCCTGAGCATGGAGCATCGACTAAAACCCGGTCAAAAGTCTCATGTTTCAACCTGTCGGCCGCTTCTTTCGCATCCATCTTTATCGGCGTAATGAGAGAGTTGAATCCTTGTCTTCCGGCATTTTCTTCAATCAATTTTAGCTTGTGGTCATGAATGTCTGCTGCCAGCACATGCCCGCCTTCTTCTTCCGAAAGATAGTTAGCTATATGAGTGGTTTTACCCCCCGGAGCAGCACAAGCATCCAGTACTTGATGATGAGCTTCTACCTGTAAAGCTTCAGAAACTAACATACTCGTCTCGTCCTGAATCGTAATCCAACCCTTTTGAAAGAGTTCACTTTGAGCAAATGGACCCTTTTCAGCCCGGATACCAAAAGAAGAGACTTGACTTTTTTGCACATCAAAACCTTCAGCTTTTAATTTTCCTAAGGCATCCTGTCTCGAAATATATTTTTCATTGACACGGACACTGGCATGGGGCTGCTTTAAGAAGGCATCTGCTACCTTTTCCGTTTTTTCTTTTCCAATATCCTGTACAAGCTCTTCTACAATAGCCTTCGGTAAACTATATTTCGTCTCAAGATAAATCAAAGGATTCTTTATTTCTTCGAATTTTCTCAAATTATCCTTTTGATGATCTCTTTGAAAATTTCTTAAAACAGCATTTACGAAGTTACCTGTTCCCTTATGTCCTTTTTCCTTAGCGATTTTGACTGCTTCATCCACAATCGCATGGTCAGGAATACGGTCCAGATATAGAGCTTGATAGATTGAAAGTCTCAAGATTTGGCGAACCCAACTTTCTATTTTTTTCCCTGACTTAATATAGGCTGCTAAATAGAAATCAAGGGTTAATTTATGCTGGGTCACCCCATAGACTAATTGGGTCAATAAGCCGGCATCTTCTCTGGACAATGTACTGGCTTCAATGATACGGTTAAGCTCAATGTTGGAATAAGCTTGATTCTTTTCGATTTTTTCAAGACTTTCCATAGCTAAATAGCGACTGCTTTTATTTAGAGCTTTCGACATCAAAGGTCCATCCCTTCTCTATAAATTGGCCTGCTCCATTTAAATAATTGACAGCCGGCATTCTTTTTTTACCTGCAGGCTGAACTTCTTTAATCTTAAGCACAGTCCCTTCACCACAAGCCACATAAAATTGTTTTTTCTCCACCTGACACACAGTCCCTGCTGATAAATCAGTCTTTTCTTCGACTGCTTCTGCATCCCAAATTTTAAATCGCTGGCCCTCTACTAAAGTATAAGCACCTGGTTCAGGGCGAAGAGCTTTTATTTTTTGAGCGATACAGTGAGCAGGCTGTTTCCAATCAATTTTTTCCTGCTTTTTAGAGATACTCGGAGCATAGGTCGCTTGACTTTCATCTTGAGGTTCAGCAACCAACTGTTTGTCAAATAAGAGAGGTAAAGTTTCAAGCATTAAATCTTTCCCCACCTGCGCTAATTTGGCAAAGAGGCTGCCTGTATCATCCTCTTCCAAGATTTTGATTTCAGATTTAGCCAGAATATCCCCCGTATCTAAGCCTTCTTCCATGTACATGATCGTAACACCTGTCACCGGATCGCCATTGAGCACGGCATAATGAATAGGTGCTGCTCCGCGGTATTTGGGTAATAAAGAGGCATGGATATTAATTGCGCCGAATTCAGGTCCCTCCAATAATTCCAGAGGTAAAATCTGACCATAAGCCGCTGTAATGATTAAATCCGGCTGATAATCCAATAAACGTTTAACAACTTCTGCTTCTTGAATATTTTCAGGTTGATAGATGGGTAAACCTTCCTCCTCAGCTCTTACTTTTACAGCTGGAGGGGTCAGTCTTGCCTTTCTTCCGACAGGCTTATCGGGCTGCGTCACGACGGCTGTCACTTTATATTTCTCGGAATCGATTAAAGCTTGCAAACTTTCTACAGCAAAATCCGGCGTTCCCATAAATATAATTTTTTTCATTCGTTTACTCCTTACATAAATGTATTTGGTTCAGAATCAATTGTAATTTGAAGACCCTTCAAGCTTTCTTTTTGATTTTTCTGCATCAACTCATGCACTTTGTCATGCAATTGACTTTTGTTTTTATATTTAATAATAATTTGATAATGATACTTATTTTGTGTGCGGGCAATAGCCGAAGGAGTGGGTCCTAACATAGTCGAAGTCGAATTCAAAGCAGGCTTTAAGAATTGACTGATTTCATAAACCTTCAAATAAGCTTCTCTTTCAACTTCATGACTCACTGATATCCGCAAAGTGAAATAATAAGGAGGATAATTCCCCTTATGCCTGAACTGCATTTCATATTTATAAAAACTGTCATAATCTTGTCGTTGAGCCAGTTGAATGGCATAATGTTCAGGATTGTAAGTTTGAACCAAAACTTCTCCCGACTTATCTCCTCTACCGGCTCGGCCAGAGACTTGAGTTAATAATTGAAAGGTCTTTTCACTTGATCTAAAGTCGGGAAGATTCAGAGAAGTATCCGCATTTAGGACACCCACTAGAGTCACATTAGGAAAATCAAGTCCTTTGGCAATCATTTGGGTTCCAAGTAAAATATCTGCTTCTCCTCTGCCGAATCGATCAAGTAGTTTTTCATGGGCACCCTTCCGGCGCGTCGTATCTCGATCCATCCTTACAATTTTAGCATCTTCAATGACTGTTTTCAGTTCTTCTTCTACTTTTTGTGTACCAGTTCCATAATATCGAATACTCGAACTCCTGCACTGGGGACAGTGGTTAGGAATATTTTCCTCATGACCGCAGTAATGGCATTTCATACTTTTAGAGTCCATGTGTAAGGTTTGGGCAATGTCACAGTTTGGACACTGCAAAACAAACCCACAGTCTCTGCACATAATAAAAGAAGAATACCCCCTGCGATTCAGCATCAGGACAATTTGTTCCTTCTTTTCGAGACGATCTCTTATTTTCTCTAAAAGTATATTAGAAAAAGAAGAGTAGTTCCCTTGTCTAGCTTCATCTCTCAAATTAACTACCTCTACTCCAGGGAGGTCCTGTCCAGTAGGCCTTTGATTCATCTCCAGTAATTGATAAACATCCTTGCTTGCTCGTGCTCTGGACTCTAAAGAAGGAGTAGCAGAACCTAAAACAACCGGGCACTGATGATAATTTCCTCTCCACTTGGCCACATTCCTGGCATGATAGCGGGGGTTTTCATTTTGCTTGTAACTTCCTTCGTGTTCTTCATCGATAATAATGACCCCTAAATTTTCAACCGGAGCAAAAATAGAGGACCGGGCACCTACAACAACATCAGCCTCTTTGGAGACTAACCGCTGCCATTCATCATACCGCTCACCATCGGATAATCCCGAATGCATGACTGCTACTCTTTGGCCAAATCTTCCCTTAAACTGAGTAACCATCTGGGGGGTCAAAGATATTTCAGGTACAAGCACCACAGCTGTCTTGCCTTCTTTCAAAGCTTCATCGATGACCTGCATATAAACTTCAGTCTTTCCGCTGCCGGTAATTCCCTTCAAAAGGTAAGTCTGATCTTCATTTTTCACGATAGAAGAGACAATGGCTCGATAAGCCGACTGCTGCTCTTCTGATAAGTCGAGGGCAGTAGTCGTCTCTAAATCCATATCCTCATAGGGGTTTCGGTATTTACGAACCTCTTCAATCTCTAACCATCCCTTTTCTTCACCAACTTTTATGTCTCGATTATTTAAGCCATATTCCTGATTGAGCTGCTTACTGGACCAGCTTTCTTCTTTCATTTTTTGTAAAGTTAAAAGAAGCAGCTTTTGTTTTTTGGCAGTCGTCCTCAGATTTTCACTCTCTTTTTGAGCTTCTTCATAGGAAAGTAAAGATTTAACCATACGAATGGTTTGATAGGTTCGATGATCTGACACTTCATATCTCACTTTAACGAGACCTTTATTTTTAAGCTTTTTCAACTCTGAAAAAAGCTCTCTCTCTTCAGCTTCTTTCCAAGAGATTTCACCTCGTCCTTCAAAGATAGACACAGCAAGTTCCTTGTTTAATTCGGGACTGGGGACAATAAATTTTTCATAAGAAGCCCGCAGAGCTGCTGGAAGCATGGATTGATAACAGGTGATCAGGAAAGAATAGGTCTCATTACTCATCGCCTGACCGAGTTCGATCAGTTCCTTATTCAATACTGGCTCTAAATCCATAATCTCCAAAATACTTTTGAGTTTTTCTGGATGCTCGCTTTTTGCTTTAAGTCCAACAACAAAACCTTGTACACTTCTGGATCCTCTTCCAAAAGGAACAACGATGCGCATCCCTTCTTGTATAACCGGTTGTAATTGACCAGGAACACTGTAATCATAAGGTCGATTGGTCTGCATAGTCGGTACATCCACAATGACCTGAGCTACTAAATTCATCTCTTTATTTCCATCCTTATCGTAAGAAAAAAAGTGTTTTAAGTATGATAGCTTAAAACACTTTTTTATTTTTATTCAACAACCTGACTCTTTGGATCAATTAATATATCACCGTGAGCAATTTCTTCTAAAGCTTTTCCGACAGGCTGCACTGAATGGTAGTCATCAAGCATCAGTTTCTCACCGTCTCTAATACGTTTTGATCGTTTAGCAGCGATTACACATAAAGAGTAAGCTGAATCAATATTTTTCAATAATTCATCTCTCGATGGGTGCATTAACATATTCTTCCATCTCCTTATTTTATTCCATTTCTTTGATGAAAGTTTCAAAATCACTGATATTGCGTGATACTTTTAAGTGTTCACTTTCAATGATGTTTTTAACTTTTCTGGAGGCATTACTTACTTTGTCATTAACGACCACATAGTCATAATAACGAATTTGCCGCAACTCATCTACAGCTTTTGAAAGACGCTGCTGGACAAGTTCATGAGATTCAGAACCTCGATGAACCAGGCGGTCTTCCAACTCTTTAAAATTAGGTGGAACTAAAAAGACAAAGATTCCTTCCGGCATTTTTTTCTGTACTTGTTTAGCTCCTTGAACTTCAATTTCTAAGAACACATCACGACCGGAAGCTAATGTATCTTCAACATATTTTAAGGGTGTACCGTACAAGTTATCCACATATTCGGCATATTCTAAAAAGCCATCTTGAGCAATTAATTCTTCAAACTCTTCCCTTGAACTATAAAAATAATCTTTCCCCTCAACTTCACCTGGCCGCTTTCCACGCGTTGTCATAGAAATTGAAAACTCAAAATCGTTTTCATAATTTTCAAAAATCGCTTGCCTGACAGTCCCTTTTCCCACTCCTGAGGGACCTGACAACACGATTAATACACCACGATTAGACATACACGCAACCCTTCCTATTTCCATGTTTACTATATATTATGCTACATAATAGTATAACATAATGATTTGAAAAATGTATAGGTGTTCTTACTTCTTTAAATAATCCTTTTTTTACAAGACCTCTCTTGACAAGCGAACAGGCATTCGGTATATTATATTCGAACGCATGTTCGGAGGTGATTCCATGGAAGTTATTAAATTGCATCAAAATAAAATTTCAAACTTACAAGATCATTCACTTTTAGAAAAAGAAACTGACCCGCTTAAGCCAGGTGACTTATATATTGTCCAAGAAAGATTTAGTTTACTGCCTCAAATGCCTGCCAAACAAGTAAAGCATTTCTTGACTCGGTCATATCAAACTAAAAAGGAAATCATTATTCAAATTAATCCAACACGAAGACATCCGAAATATGTCGAAGTTACCGGACAAGCCAAATTTCTAAACGATAAAAAACAGCTGGTGATAATATCTAAGATAGGTGGATTCACCTATCTCTTAAATCCTGAGATAATCCGTCACATCCGTTTATTAGATGGATATATTTAGCTTGAAGTCATCATTTGATAATTCCAATATAAAAACGCTGTTGAAATAAAATATTTCAACAGCGTTTTTATATTTATTATAAGATTGGTGACAAGAGTCGGCTGAATGCCTGCTTAAACAGCTCCCATTTCGTAAATTCACCAATACGCTCTTCAGTCAATTGATAAGATAAGTCAATATCGTTATTGAAATCCTGGACTAATTGTTGACTTAATTCATCACTATAAAGATAGGCATTAATTTCAAAATTCAACTTAAATGACCGGATATCAAAGTTAGAGGTCCCGACAGTGCTGATAGCACCATCTATAACCATAAATTTCGAATGAATAAATCCATTATCGTAGATATATATTTCGGCTCCTGCATCCACTAATTCTCTAGCGTAATAAAGGGTGGCCTGATAAATAAAAGGATGATCCGGCTTATTAGGAATCATCATCTTAACATCGATTCCACTTGCGATAGCTATCTTTAGTGTCTCCATAAAACCCTCATCCGGGATAAAGTAGGGTGTTTGAATAACAATAGACTCAGAAGCTTGAGATATCATCTTCATAAAAGCCTTTTTATTCATTTGATCTTCATTATCTGGTCCGGATGAAAGGAGCTGCACCATCGTATTTGTTTCACATGGGTGTTCTACAAAATATTCTTCACGGGGCTTAAGTTTGATGGATTCATCTTTAGTCGATGCATTCCAATCCATAATGAATCGAGCATGCAGGGCCAAAACAGACTCCCCTTCTAGACGCAGATGAGTATCTCTCCAATAACCCATGTGGTCATACTCGCCGAGATAATCATCTCCCACATTAAAGCCGCCAATATAGCCAATTTTTGAATCTATAATAACCATCTTTCTATGATTTCTAAAATTTATATTAGTATTAAATATTTTATACTCTCTTTCAAGTGAACGTATAACTTTACCACCCTGACTAATCAACTGTTCAAAAGAACTTTGACGAACCCCACGTGATCCCAACGAGTCAAACATTAAACACACTTCAACTCCTTGAGAGGCTCGGTCCTCTAAAGCTTGAATAATTCGGCTTCCCAGCCGGTCGTCCCTGAAAATATAATACATGATATGGACATGGTCTTGGGCAGTATAAATATCTTTAATTAACTGCTCAAATTTATCATGACCATCATTATAAATCTGGACTGAATTCTGACTGGTAATAGGAGCATTTCCTTTATTAATGATCAGGCGGATCAGCTGATAAGTTTCATCATGATCTATAGAAGGCGGAAAAGTCAAGGTGTCTTTTTTCAGATGCTCTTTTTGATGTTCAACCACTTGACTGATGCCTATTAATTTTTGAGTTTTCAAATCAAAAATTTGGTCTTGAGAGATCTTACGACCTAAAAATGAATAAAGAATAAAACCTAAGCCCGGTAATAAATTAAGAACTAATAACCAGGCCCAAGTTGCTGAAATTTCTCTTTTTTCTTTGAATACCGTTATTATTGCCAGGATAGTGTTGATTATTAGCGCTATTACAATAATATATATAATAGTTGTCATTTATTTACCTATATTTTTCTATTTTAACTTTTGACAGCTGTAATCACAGGTAAGATAATCGGTCGGCGATTGGTCTGTTTGTATAATTCTTTACTTAAATTATCGCGGATTTCTTGTTTTAATGTACCCCAGTCAAATTTCTTTTCAGCCAAGATTTTCTCAACGGACTGGCGGACGATGGTTTCAGACTGCTCAATTAAGCCTCCACTTTCTTTAACAAACACAAAACCTCTGGTTATAATCTTCGGCCCTGAGAGAATCTGTTTTTTACGTCTATCAATCGTGACAACTGCGACAAGAACTCCATCTTCTGACAATATGCGTCGGTCACGGAGAACAATGTTACCTATATCCCCCACACCTGATCCATCAACGAGGACATTTCCTGTTTGGATTTGGCCGGAAACATGTGCTTCTTCCTTTTCAGTATCGTAAGTAATAACATCTCCGTTTTTCAATATGAACACATGATCAGAGGGAAGTCCTACCTCCAGAGCGAGGTGCGCATGTTTGGATAACATCGAATAGTCACCCTGCACTGGAATAAAGTAAGTCGGTTGTATCAAATTTAGCATTAACTTCAATTCATCAGGAGTCCCATGCCCGGAAGCAAAAATATTATCAGAAATGGTTTCAACTGTACCTCCTGCACGGTAAATTTTATTTTTCATAACACCCATCTGAACATCAAGTGAAACGGATGGACTGGTAACAATATACACCAGATCGCCTTTTTCTATAGTCACTTGTTGATGGAAGCCCTCAGCCATACGCTCAATCTGTTTAATGGATTCTCCTGGTCCGGAAGCATCCAAAATGATAATTTGATTCTTATCATACATCCCCAAGTTTTCAATGGGTTGAATTAAGTCTTCTTCAGGCAGCTCAAGTTTACCAAGCTTAATAGCTGCTTCTAATATTTTTTCTATCTCTTTACCTGTCAAGAAAACTTTTCGCCCAACATGGTGAGCAGCATTAAGAGTTTGCTGGATTCTTAAAATATTATCAGACACCGCCGATACAATAATCCGGCTTTCTGAGTTTAAGAAAACATTCCTAACCTCTTCCGCCACTCTTATTTCTGAAGCGTTCTCAATATAAGATTCCGCATTCGTAGAGTCACTGAGGAGAGCTAAAACATTTTTGCTTCCTATTTCAGCAATATCTAATAAGTTGGTACGGTATTGACCATGCGTACTTTGATCAATTCTAAAATCACCTGTATAAACAATGCTTCCAGCTTGAGTATTAATACAAATACCTACAGAATCTGGAATCGTATGCGTTGTTTTGAAAAATTCAACCGATGTCTTCTCAAATTCTATTTTCATATCTTCATCAATCACATGGAAATCATCTGTCGAAACATTCAAACCTGAATTTTTAATGGCCAGCTTAGCTAACTCAATAGTTAAAGCTGTTCCGAAAACAGGAACATCAAACTTCTCTAAAAAATAAGGCAGGGCTCCCATCACGTCCATGTGGCCGTCAGTTAAAAAGACACCTGCCAATTGATCTGCGTTAGACTCTACATATGAAAAATCAGGAATAACAGTGTCAATTCCAAATTGACTCTCTTCTGGGTAAGACAGTCCACAATCTAAAATATACATTTCCTTGTCGACTTCTACCACATACATGTTTTTTCCTATTTCTCTCATCCCGCCTAAGGGAAGAATTCTAATTTCACTCATTATTTATATACACCTCTAGTATTTTTCTTATTTTAACGTACATAATCAGTGCTTTAATTATATCATAGATGACCATCTTCACAAATGTTCATTCTTTTTAGCCTTTAAAATAAAAACACAAGGCGATGAAATCATTGCCTTGTGAAGCCTGATCTATTCTTTTTCTTTCTCTTCTTCTTCCAGCTGATTTAAAGCGTCTTTTCTAGATAAGTCAATTCGACCACGGTCGTCAATTTTATTAACTTTTACATTAATAAATTCTCCAACTTTAAAGTTTTCCTGGACATTTTTAATAAAGTCATTAGATAATTGTGAGACGTGAACGAGACCTGTTTGATCTTTCAGGATTTCAGCAAATACACCATAATCCTCTACTCGCATGATCTTACCCTCATAGATTTTGCCGATTTCAACCTCAGCTGTGATATCCTCTATCATTTGACGAGCCTTCGCCATCATTTCAGGATTTTCACCATAAATATTAATCTGACCATCATCCTCAATGTCAATTTTGACATCCGTTTGAGCGATAATTTCATTGATAGTATCTCCGCTTTTACCAATAACCACTTTAATCTTATCCGGATTAATGTGCATGGTTTCGATTTTTGGAGCGTAGCGACTCAATTCTGGTCTTGGTTCAGCTAAGGTTGCCTCAATGTTATCAATAATTTCCAGGCGGGCTTTTTTAGCCTGTATTAATGCTTCTGATAATATTTCAGGTGTGATACCGTCGATTTTTATATCCATTTGTAAAGCTGTAATACCTTTTCGAGTACCTGCGACCTTAAAGTCCATATCGCCGAGGTGGTCTTCCATCCCCTGAATATCTGTCAGAATAGTATATTGGTTGTTTGCACCCATAATAAGTCCCATAGCGATACCGCCTACTGGTGCTTGAATCGGGACACCCGCATCCATTAAAGAAAGTGAAGCAGAAGTAATCGATGCTTGTGAAGAGGAACCATTAGACTCTAACACTTCCGAAACCACCCGAATAGTATAAGGGAAATCCTGCTCGCTAGGAATAACCTCCAACAAGGCTCTTTCTCCTAAAGCACCATGACCGATTTCACGGCGTCCCGCTGAACGAGCAGGTCCAGTTGATCCGACTGAATATTTCGGGAAGTTATAGTGATGCATAAAACGTTTTGAATCTTCAGTGCCCAGTCCGTCAATCATTTGATTCTCTGATAATGGGGCCAGAGTGGTTGCAGACAGCGATTGAGTTTGTCCACGCGTAAAGAGGGCGGAACCATGTGCTCTTGGCAACAAGGACACCTCAGAAGTAAGTAAACGAACCTCATCAGGTCTTCTTCCATCTGGACGGATCTTTTCATCCGTGATGAGACGGCGGACTTCATCTTTCTCCATCTCATCAACTATTTCAGCAATTTCTTTGCTTTGTTCAGCCAGTTGGCTTTCGTCCAGCTCTTCAGAAAACTTTTCTTCATATTCTTCAAGAATACTTTCTTTTACGTTGATCATTGCTTCTCCACGTTCAAGTTTATCGTAAACTTGAATCGCTTGAGACATTTCTTCCAGGTGGTTAGTATAAATTTCCTCTTTTAATTCAGGATTAAGTTCAGGAATTTCAACTTCAAATTTCTCTTTACCAATTTGGCTGATGATTTCTTTTTGAAAGTCCGTCAACTTTTTGATCTCATCATGTCCAACTTGAAGTCCTTTTAGCATGACTTCCTCAGACATCTGCTGGGCGCCTGATTCTACCATATTAATAGCATCGCCTGTACCCGCTACTGTCAGCTCAATGAGGCTGTTTCCTCTTTCTTCCAAGGTCGGGTTAATGATGTACTCACCATCGATATAACCTACATTCACTCCAGCGATAGGTCCTTTGAAAGGAATATCAGAAATGCCCAAGGCTAAAGATGAACCGAACATTGCTGCGATTTCAGGTGCACAGTCGTGGTCAACTGATAAAATCGTATTTGTTATTTGGACTTCATTAACATATCCTTCAGCGAACAGCGGACGGATCGGTCGGTCGATCATTCGTGCAAACAGAGTGGCTTCATCCGATGGGCGTCCTTCACGTTTTTGGAAAGATCCAGGGACTTTCCCGACAGCATACATCTTCTCTTCATAATTAACTGTTAATGGAAAAAAACCCATTTTTGAAGGTTTTTTACTTCCCACCGCCGCAGTTAACACAACAGTATCTCCATAACGAACCATCACAGCACCATTCGCCTGCTTAGCATATTTACCAGTCTCTACAATCAGCTGGCGTCCTGCGAAATCCATTGTAAATGTTTGCATTTCACTCATCATTTTACTCCTTTGTCCCCGTATATCGATCTACTAAACAAAAGTCATTTCCTTACACAAAATCACTTTTGCATAGTAGTCTCCAGGGTTTTGTTTATAATATAATTAAAAAATAAAAGTGAGACTCATAGAATCTCACTTCTCTGTTTCTTAACGACGTAAACCTAAGCGTTCAATTAAACTACGGTAACGTGAAAAATCACTTTTACGCAGGTACGCGATTAAGTTACGGCGATGTCCAATTTTCTTGAATAGACCACGGTATGAATGGTGGTCTTTTGGATGAAGACGTGCATGCTCGTTAAGTTCGTTAATATCTGCTGTTAATAAAGCAATCTGAACTTCTGGCGAACCTGTGTCACCCTCATGAGTTGCATATTCTTCAATAATTTGAGCTTTTTTCTCTTTTGAAATTGCCATACTTGACACCTCTTTCATTTTTAGATTCCAATAACTGAGAAAACGTTGGTGATTCGATTTCCAAGTTACGGTCCTGTGCATTTGCACAAGATTAAATATAACAAATATTTTATAAAAATCAAGTAGCATATAAAACTTATTTCAGGGAGATGTCTACTTTATATTGTAAGCCGCTTTAATTTCAAAGACCATGTCTCTCAGCTGAGTAGCTCGTTCGAAATCTAATTCTTTAGCAGCTACTTTCATTTCCAACTCCATAGTTTCGACTATTTCTTTACGTTCTTTTTGGGTAACTTTATTTAAGTCCTCAAAGCGCGTATTTTCATCCTCAACTTCAGTAGAAATACGTATTAATTCTTTAATATCTTTCACAATGGTCGTAGGCGTAATATTGTGTTTTTTATTATAGGCGATCTGCTTCTCACGGCGACGCTCTGTTTCTTCAATAGCAGCTGCCATGGACTTGGTGATTCGGTCAGCATACATAATAACATGACCCTTCTCATTCCGTGCTGCACGTCCTGTAGTCTGTACTAAAGCAGACACTCCTCTTAAAAAGCCTTCTTTATCAGCATCTAAGATAGCGACTAAAGACACTTCAGGCACATCTAATCCTTCTCTCAGTAAGTTAATACCAATCAAAACATCAAATTCACCGAGGCGCAGGTCACGAATAATTTCACTTCTTTCAAAGGTCTTGATATCACTGTGTAAATATTTAACTTTGATACCCACATCTTTTAGATAATCCGTCAAATCTTCAGACATTTTTTTAGTTAATGTTGTGATAAAGACCCGCTCATTTCGGTCTACTCTTTCATTGATTTCACCGATAAGGTCATCAATTTGACCTTCAGTCGGCCGAACATCTATAGTGGGGTCTAAAAGTCCTGTGGGTCTGATAATCTGCTCAGCCACATAAGAAGACCTCTCCATTTCATAAGGGCCGGGTGTAGCTGAAATATAAACAATCTGGTTTACTTTTTCCTCAAATTCCTCTAAGCGCAGAGGACGGTTATCTCTGGCAGATGGTAATCTGAAACCATGGTCGATTAACTTATCCTTACGAGCGCTGTCTCCTCCATACATCCCTCGGATTTGCGGCATAGTCATGTGGGATTCATCAATAACAAATAAGGAATCTTCTGGGAAAAAGTCTAACAAGGTATAAGGCGCTTCACCAGGTTTTCGGCCGTCCATGTGTCGGGAATAGTTCTCAATTCCTGAGCAGTAACCCATCTCCAACAGCATCTCAATATCATAATTTGTTCTGGATTTCAGTCTTTGAGCTTCTAAAATTTTATTTTCTTCTTCCAGTTCCTTGAGTCTCTCTTCTAACTCAAGCTCAATAGTTTCAACACCTTGACGGGTCTGCTCCTGGGTAGTAACAAAGTGGGTTGCAGGGAAAATAGGAATGTGGGTAAGATCACTTTTTACTTCCCCGGTTAGAACATCAACTTCCCGCATGCGGTCAATTTCATCTCCGAAAAATTCAATTCTTACTGCTTCACTTTCTCTTGAAGCTAAGAAGACCTCTACTACATCCCCTCGAACACGAAATCTTCCCCTTTGAAAATCGATGTCATTTCGCTCAAACTGCATATCTACTAATTGACGCAATAATTCATCACGACTAATTTCTTGACCCGATCTCAAAGAGAGAACTTGATGTTTATAGTCTTTTGGATTCACCAGACCATAAATACAGGAAACCGATGCAACAACTATCACATCACGTCTTTCTAAAAGAGCGCTCGTTGCAGAGTGTCTTAACTTATCAATTTCGTCATTAATACTGGCTTCTTTTTCAATAAAGGTATCTGTCTGCGGCATATAAGCTTCTGGTTGATAATAGTCGTAATAACTGACAAAATACTCTACAGCATTGTCCGGGAAAAATTCTTTCAATTCACTATATAATTGACCGGCAAGAGTTTTATTATGAGCCATGACCAAGGTCGGTCTTTCCACCTGCTCAATCACATTAGCTACCGTAAAAGTTTTCCCGGTACCCGTTGCTCCTAATAAAACCTGTTCTTTAGTTCCTGATTGAATACCCTCGACTAATTGTTCGATCGCTAGTGGTTGGTCACCTCTGGGCTTATAATTAGATACAAGTTCAAATTTTTCTTGCAATTCAATAGCCAAAGAACACAGCTCCTTCCTCAGTTTAGATTAATTCCAATCTAGATAATTTTAACATACTCAACTGCTTATTTGAAAAAATATGATCAAATTAAAAAGAAGCCCTTGCAGGCTTCTTTTATTTTAGTGTTTAAGCATTGTTTAATTTTGTTAAGCGAGACTTAATTCTGTTCGCTTTGTTTTCATGAACTAATCCACTTGATTTAGCTTTGTCAACTAAACGGACTGCTTCTTGATGTAATTCTCCAGCATTTGAATCATTTTCTTCAATTGCTTTTTCGAATTTTCTAATTGCAGTTCTTGCAGAATTAATTTGTGCTTTATTTCTTGTACCTGCTTCATCGGATTGACGAACGCGCTTGATAGCTGATTTTAAATTTGGCATTTTATGACCCCCTTACATATCGGTCTAAATCGACCTTTGTTGCACACCCATCATTATAATCAATGCGGAATGAAAAATCAATCTTTTTATTTTAATTTCCGCTCATATTCTTTGAACAATACCGGATGATAAATAATTCCAATTGCATTTTCGGATCAGCCTGCCCTGATTTAATTAAATAGTCTGTTTCAATCAGTTTTTCCAAGGCTGTCATCAGTGCTTTTTGTGAGAATTGTTTCTCTTTTTTTAAAGCAAGATAGACCCGATATTTATGTACTTTGAGTGTACGTTGGATATCATATTGCTGGTAGCCTTTCGCTCTTAAAATCTTAACTTGCAAAAATAATCTAAACTGTGAAATCATCGTTGCTAATAAATTGACTGGTGTCTCTTTTTGCAACAGCAGGTCATGGTATACTTCCAGCGATTTTTTAATATCTTGATTTAAGACTGCTTCATTCAAAGCAAAAATATTCTGGTTGAGTGACCGCGGGACTAAAGCAGAAACATCTTCTTCTTCTATTTTTTTATCTTTTCCCTTGTAAATGAATATTTTATCCAGCTCATTCATTATTTTAGAGAGATCGTTATCTGTTAATTCTAAAAAAAGTTCCAAAGCTTTTGGACTCATATGATAGCCTTTTTCTGATAAATAATTCAGTAGAATTTTTTCGTTATCTTTTGCTTCCAAAGGCTCAGTTGAAATAATATGTGCATTTTTCAGCAGACTTTTGTTGATTTTTTTCCTTTTATCAAGGGAATCATAAGGTGCAACAATTACGAATTTAGTGTATTCAGAAGGTGCTTCTATATATTCCAAGAACCAGTCCAAATCATGATTGATATCTGATTTGGATTTTTGACTGGTTAAAAAATAAGGATTGTCAATAAAGATTACACGGTAGTCTGAAAAAAATGGCATAGAGAGTGCTTCTTCAAGCGCAGCATCAATGGAAACATTTTCCATATCAAATCTTCCAAAAGAGAACTCATCAATCTCTCCCTGAAAAACTCCTTCTATTATGGCTTCTTCTACCTGCTCTATTAAATATTTCTCACTGCCCTGTACTAATACTAATGAAGGTATATTTTGTTTTTTTAATTCTTCAATGTCTTTTGCAATAGTCATTCTATTTCCTCTTTACTGTGAACTGTTTCTATAATAGCATGTTCTTTATTTAGAAAATAAGTAAAAGCAATAGAACCGTGCTTATTTGTTTGGAACACTTCAATCCCTCTTACATTTAAGCGGTCTACTACCTCTGGATGCGGATGGTTGTATCTATTCTTTTGGCCCGCTGAAATGAGCGCTCGAGACGGCTCAATGTGATCGACAAATTCGCTTAAAGTTGATGTTTGGCTCCCGTGATGACTTACTTTTAAGTTATCGACGGGCAGATGCGGATATTTCTCAACCAATTTCTCTTCAATTTCAGCTTCAATATCACCGGTAAATAACCACCATTCCTTACCCACTTTACCATAAATGACCAAAGAGGTGTTGTTTGCATTATCGATTTCTGATTCGCTGGGCCAAATAACTTTCAGCTGAGAAGTCAGAGAATAAGGAATCTGATCAGGATCAAGCAGTTCAAGCTGAGGTCTTTTTTTATTTCCCGTCAGCAACTGTTTTTGAATGTTTTCATTCTCCAAGGTCATAGGACTCATTACAATTTTCTTTATCTCAAAATCGTTGATTAAATTTGCTAATTCGCCGCTGTGGTCATGATCAGAATGAGTAAGTATTAGTTGGTCCACTTGAGATAAACCATAGCTTTTCATTACTGGGATTAATACTCGATCTGTCAGCTGATAGGGATTCTCTCTTGACTGCCATTTTTCTGCAGGATAAGAAAAAATTCCACCTGTATCAATTAAAAAACTCTCCTGCCAAAAAGGACCTTTAATCAGGAGACTATCTCCTTGTCCTACATCTATTACCACAAGTCTTGTTTTAGGAAACCAGTGCTCACTCGTCAAAGCAGCCGTCATCATAAGTCCAACAAGAAAATAAGAGAAAATCTTTTCTTGGTATGTTTTTTTATTTTCAAATATCCAAAAAATAAAGAACATAGAAAAGATTAGTATAAGCATAGAAAAAGTCGAGAGTCTGCCGGTGACAAAAGTTAAAAAAGGAAAGTCATTAAGTAAATGAATGAAAGCTTCTACTGATTGAATGATTTGATTAAAAATTGATTGGTATAAAGTGAATAAGATACTCGAATGAAAGAGCCAGCCCAGAAAAAAGCCAATCAAGGATGCGGGTAAAATAAGATGAGAAAAAATAGGAATGATTACTAAGTTAGCTACAAAACTCAACCAGGGGAATTCAAAATTATGATAAATAATGAAAGGCAGGGATACAATATTAATAAAGACAGTAAGCAATAAACTTTGTTTAAGATTGCTCAGCCTATTGAACTGAGGAGTACCAGACAGCAGAATAAGTAATAAACTCAGAGAATAACTGAGCTGAAAGCCAAGCGAAAAAATCAAATAAGGATTGATCCATAAAGCTGTCAGGCAGGTCACTGCCCAAATATCATGAGAAGTCAAAGGCAGATTCATAAGAGACCGTAACGATTTGAAGTGAGATTGAAAAATCGCTCGAAAAACACTGGTCCCCCAGCCAGCTAAAAAACCATAAACTGTAAGTACAGTCATCATAAGGAAAGGGATTCTTTCCCGTGTAACACCCAGCCGTAAAAAGAGCGTCCGGACTAAGTGGATATAAAATGAAATATGCATACCAGATATAGAAAGGATATGAATGATACCAATATTTTGAAAATCCAGAAGGACCTCATCACTTAAATCTCTACGATCAGAAAATAAAAGCATTTTTATATATGTGGCGAGATTACCTGCAAATTTTCTATCGACTAAATTAAGTATTTGATACCGCAAGTCTCTCAACTTGTCTACAACTCTCTCATAATCTCGATTTGTCCTATAAACTTGGTCTGCTTCCAGTAACCAGTGAATCTTTTGTCTTCTTAAATAGTTTCTGTAGTCAAATTGATGAAAATTCCTTTGATTCCCAGGCTGCTTTAATTCACCTGTCACATAGACGTAGGGACTCATCCCTTCTTTTAAACAATCATTTTTTTCTTCTTCAGTTGCCAGCTGATAAAAGACCATCACACTTTCTTTTTGGCTTTTCTCTTCCCATTGAGCTTCGAATTGTAACCGGTCTCCATCTATTTTTACCGTATCCCTCTTAACTGACAAATAGAATTCGGTGGTGGCCTCCTCGATTTGACTCTGGTTATTTTGATCGAGACTAAAGGCTCTCCAAGAGAAAAGTGCCATTATTAAAAGGGATAGGTAAACAAGCTGTTTATTTTTTAGGAAGAACAGACGAATCAACCATAAAAAAACAAAGAAGATAAGCAATGTTTTTGAAGATGCATAAGTTACAATGACGGCCAGGCAGGCGCTGAGTGCTAAAAAAACATAGTAACCTCTCATCTTATTCAATCCACACTGATCATATCTTTTAAGTTTTCATAAGTCTTTTCTCCAATACCCGAAACATTTTTAATTTCTTCAATTCCCTTAAAAGGCCCCTCTTCTTCCCGATGGTCAATAATCATTTGTGCTTTTTTCTCGCCGATGCCATTTAAGGTCATGAGACCAGTGGCATCTACAGTGTTTATATTTATTTTTTGACCCTGTTGGTCGTTAGAATCTCCACCTTCTGTCGGATGATTGACCGCGGGGCTAAGAGCTAAATGTTCGGGGATATCTTCGCCTTTCATAGGGATATAAATGACCATTTCATCCTGAAGCATTTGAGCTAGATTGACGTGATTTTGATCCGCATGCTCGGTAAAACCTCCTGCTTTTTCAACTACATCGTATAAACGCTGCCCAGATGTCATTTCATAAATATTAGGATACATGACAGCCCCTTTGATATCTATAAAAATAAGTTCAGGAGCAGATGGATTCTCCACTTCAACTGCTGCGGGACTTTCTTCTTGAATCTCTTCTTCCTGCACTCCCTTTTCTTCAAAATCTTTTGAAAGTTCCATTAAAATATCGTCATCTAATTCTTTTTCTTCACTAATCACAGAATCGCGGCCTGGAAAAAACAAGAGAAAAAGAACTAATAAAACACTTAAGATAGAGACGATATGGGAGAGGGACAGTGGTGAGTTTTTTAACTTTTCTTGAATATCTTTCAACATTTATTCTTCCTCCTTAAAGATCCTCTCTTGTAAGATACGAAAAGGAGTCCGTACTTTTTTAAAATGAAAAGAAACCCTCCCAGGTTTCTTTTATCAAAGTAAATGATTATTTTAGATATTTAATTTTTTCTTCATTGCTTTTTCAACATTTTCTGGAACAAATTTTGAAACATCTCCACCAAATTCGACGACTTCCTTGATTAATGAAGAGGATACATAGGATAATTCGGGTTTAGCTATTAATAAAAAAGTTTCTATTTCAGGCTCTATATACTTGTTCATATTAGCTATCTCTGTTTCATATTCGTAGTCTCGTACACTGCGCACACCACGAATCATGACTTCTGCGCCAAGTTCTTTAGCAACATTCACTGTCAAGGATTCAGAAAAGCTAATAATTTTGATGTTTGACAAATGCTCTGTAGCCCCTTCGATCAATTTGATTTTTTCAGTAACTGAAAATAATCTTTCTTTACTCGGATTGATGGCAACGGCAATTATAATTTCATCAAAAATAAGAGCGGAGCGCTCAACTGTATTCAGATGGCCATTAGTGAAAGGATCAAAACTTCCTGCAAACAAAGCTTTAGTCATCTTCTCCACTTATCTCCTCAGTATTTTGATAAATAGTCAAACGGGTTTTACCATATTTTTGATCTCTTATCTTCTCAAGATCACCCAGGGCATCCGGAAACTCTTTATATTTGGTTGTTTCGCAAACAACTATAGCTCTTTTACTCAAAATTCCTTTATTCAACGAAACAGTAAGAATCTCCTCTATCACATCCATATCATAAGGAGGATCTAGAAATAACAAATTAATTTTTATTTGATGAGCTTGAAAGTAATCTAAAGCTGACTGAGCAGATTGATTTAAAACGGTAATTCGATCATTCAGTTCTAAGCTGTCGACATTCTCCTGAATAACCCTCACAGCCTGCTCATTATTCTCGACAAGATAACCATGAGTTACACCACGAGAGACAGCTTCTATCCCTAGATTTCCCGAACCGGAAAACAAATCTACTACGGTATCTGCTTCAAAATAAGGCCCAATAATATTGAACAGAGATTCTTTTACTTTATCACTTGTCGGTCGAGTGCCTTCTCCCGGCAAAGCCTCCAAATGCCTTCCTTTAAATTCTCCTGATATCACACGCATAAATTATCTACCTCTTTATTTAAATAATATAATCGCTTTCTTTTTTTGCTTTCTTTATTTCTTCTATCCAATCATCCAAACTATGTTCAAAAGACAGATCAATCTCTTTTTGAGGTGTCTGCTGAACTTCTCTTACAAAAGAAAGTTGACTGATTTGTTCTATCACATCTTCTAACTGGTCTTCATCCACATACATCACGACATAATTCATTTTTCGAGAAGAGTAATGAATTAAGCCATATTTCTTTAACGCATTAAACTGCTTGAATGAGTAGAGCCAGATATATATTTTTTCTCTTTTCTTTATTTCCATTATATTCTTTCCTTTTCCTTCAATTGCCTTTCATTAAGACTCACATTTAAGACTAAACCTATAGCTATCAAGGACATCAGCATACTTGATCCGCCGAAACTAATAAATGGAAAAGTCACACCGGTTATAGGAAGTAAACCTACCACTCCTGCCAGGTTAACAGAGGCTTGAATAAAAAACAGACTGGCCACACCGAGACATAATAAAGAATTATAAGTATTTTTAGCTCGAATAGCTATGATGTAAATTCGAATAATTAAGAAGAAAAAAAGACTAATGATAAGTAACACTATAATTAACCCTAGTTCTTCTGCAATAATAGCCATAATAAAGTCAGTATGAGGTTCCGGTAAATAACCTGACTTTTGAACACTGTTACCCAGACCAACCCCAGTAAGTCCTCCACGGCTTAATGCATAATACGAGTTGACCAATTGATGGCCAGCTGTTTCACTGAGTGAGAAAGGATCAAAAAAAGCTCTGAAGCGTTCCAGTTGGTAAGGTTGAATAAAAGGCAGTGCCTCACCAAATGTTTTGATAATCAAAAATAAACTGATAAACATGAGTAATGCTGCAAAGAGTAAAAACACACTCTTTTTCCAAGAGACCCCACTCGCTAAAATCATCACAAATGCGGTCAAAAGAATTATAGAAACAGAACCTACATCAGGCTGCCAAAAAATTAATCCCAACACCAGAAGTAGAGCTATCCCAGGTTTTATCAACGTTTTAACAAAGTCATTAGCAGACTTCTCCATATTTCTAGCATAATAGCCTGCAAACAGCATGATGATAGATATTTTAGCAATCTCAGCTGGTTGAATCTGAAAAAAACCTAAATTCAACCAAGCTCTGGCACCGTTTATTTCATCTCCAAATACCAAAACGAGCAACAAGAGAGCAATCGTCACCAGATATGCTGCCCGTATAAACTTCCGATTTTTAATGATTTGATGATTCATTAGATAAGTAATGAAGAGCAAGAAGAATCCTACAACAACATAGACTATCTGCCTTCTGAAATGATATTGCAAATTATTCATTTCAGCAGCCAGATAAGAACTGGATGAATAAACCATGACGATCCCGATGGCACTCAGCAATATGACGGGTATTAAGATATAATAATCGAGTTTTCTAATTTTTTTAATGAGCTTAATGATTTCACCTACTTCATACATATTAACCAACAGAATCAGTATATCAAAAGTTCCTTAAGATACACAAATTCCTAATAAAAATATAGCATGATTAAAAAAATTGAGGCAGGAACTATTGTCCCTGCCTCTCCTTCATTAATCTTAATCTTCTTTTTTAGCTTTTTTCTGTTCTCTTTCTCTTTGCTTAGTATCCAAAGTTTTCTTACGCAGACGGATTGATTCAGGAGTCACTTCCACATACTCATCATCAGAAATAAACTCTAAAGACTCTTCAAGCGTCAATATTTTAGGTGTTTTAATCACATTGGTTTGATCTTTATTAGCCGACCGCACATTTGTTTTTTGTTTTTCCTTTGTCAGATTAACTGCCAAGTCCTTATCCCGGCTGCTTATCCCAACAATCATGCCTTCATAGATTTCAGTACCCGGCTCTATTAAAATTTGTCCACGTTCTTCAATCTGCATGATACTGTAGGTCGTTGCTTTACCATTTGACATGGAGACCAGCACTCCATTACTACGTGAACCGATTTCTGTGTCTATAGCCGGACCATACTCAGAGAAAGTATGGTTCAATATTCCATAGCCGTGAGTCATTGACATAAATTGAGTAGAGAATCCAATCATGCCGCGTGACGGGACAGAGAAAGTCAGCCTGATCTGACCTGTTCCGGTATTATCCATACTTTTCATTTCACCCTTGCGTAAGCTCAATGATTCAATAATCGAACCCATATATTCTTCTGGGGTATCAATGATGACCTCTTCATAAGGTTCATATGTTTTACCATCAACTTCTTTCGTGATAACTTCCGGCTTGGATACTTGCAATTCATAGCCTTCTCGTCGCATATTTTCAATTAGAATAGACAGATGCAGTTCTCCACGACCTGCAATAATCCAGCGATCTGGTGAACCTGTGTCTTCAATTTTCATCGAAACATCTATTTGTAGTTGTTGATTCAGGCGATCAGCAATTTGGCGTGAGGTAATGTATTTTCCTTCACGTCCTGCAAATGGTGAATCATTAACTAAGAATGTCATTTTAAGAGTCGGTTCATCAATACGTAAAGGTTCCATCGGTTCGATCTGGTCAGGTGGTGTAATTGTATCTCCCACATAAATATCTTCCATACCTGACACGGCAATGATATCGCCAGGTTTAGCTCTATCAATTTCCACTCGATTTAAACCATGATAACCCATCAACTTGGTCACTCGAAAATTTTGCTGGTCTCCATCTGCTTTGTTCACGGTCACTTGGTCACCAACACTCATCGTTCCTCTAAATACTCGGCCGATACCAATCCGTCCGACATAATCATTGTAGTCCAGCATAGAAATTTGAAATTGAAGTCCTTCATCACTATTATCGACAGGAGCCGGTATCGTCGATAATATTGTATCAAAGACAGGGTTCATCGTCTCTTCCTGATCAGCTGGGTTGTCCGATAGAGAAGAGGTTCCATTAACAGCTGATGCGTAGACAACCGGGAACTCAATTTGCTCCTCATCAGCGCCCAGTTCGATGAATAAGTCCAGGACCATATCGACGACTTCTTCCGGACGCGCATTAGGTTTATCTATTTTATTGACTACCACTAAAGGCTTGATATTTCTCTCTAAGGCTTTTTGAAGAACGAAGCGCGTCTGAGGCATCGTTCCTTCATAAGCATCTACAACTAGAACAACTCCATCAACCATTTTCATGATACGTTCAACTTCCCCACCGAAGTCTGCGTGTCCCGGGGTGTCCACGATATTAATTTTATTATCTTTATAATCAACAGAAGTGATCTTAGATAATATCGTAATACCACGTTCTCTTTCTAAATCATCTGAGTCCATGGCACGATCATCCAGCTCGATGTGAGAATCAAGGGTGTCTGACTGCTTGAGTAATTCGTTTACAAGAGTTGTTTTCCCGTGATCAACGTGAGCAATGATTGCTACATTTCTTATGTCTTCTCTAGTTTTCATTATGAATATTTGCCTCCATATTGGTCCTTTGTTTTTTAACTTGTTAATTCTACTCGATATATTATAGTTTGTAAAGTTTCACAGTCTTTTTCATAAAAAAATAGCCGCCTATACGACTATTGTTCATTCTTTTCATTTTTAAGATGGTGGTGAATTTCGTTAAAACTTGATGGATAAGCATAAATCACGCTGCTGCTCCCGGTCAACTTTAAGTCCCTGCCTTCAAAATCAGAAGACTTTAAGCCGGCTTCTTCCAATAAAATAGTGGCAGCTCCTATATCCCACGGCATGAGCGAAGAAGATAAGTAAGCAACGGTATACTGATTCAAGAGATTCACGGCTTCCAGACCTGCCGAACCTGTTCCACGCACGCCTAAACATTTTTTTCCAATCTGTCGTATCTTTTCATACCGTTCAAGATAAACCACCTTCGAGTTAAAGGCCACGAAACCCTCATAGAGTTGGGCGTCAGAATTTTTCAGCTGAAAAGTCTGATCATTTTTATAAACACCCTGGTTATGAAAAGCGTGGTAAACATCATAGCTATTCATATCCATAATATAACCTGCTTGTCCTATCCCCTTCTCATAATAAGCAATCAGGACTGCATAATCTTTTTGACTGGTAATAAAGTTTAATGTTCCATCTAAAGGATCAATGATCCACAATCTTTCTTCTTCAATATTTATTTGATTCATTGCTATTCTTGTGTCTGCAGTTTCTTCACCTAAAATCAACTCACCAGGGAAATGAATTTCTATTTGTTTGATTAAATAATTTTCAATCAGGATATCTACATCGGTTACCAAGTCATTCCAATGACTTTTTCGTTCAATGATACGTTCCTTATTCAATTCTTTTATAATAAAATCTTTAATAACAGCTAACCATTCTTTAATGAGTGTGTGTCGTTTTTCTAATTCCATCTTACTCCTTTAATTAAAACATTCCCGATTTAAATATTGATATCAACAGCCAGATACCTACAATAGCTGCGCCTAAAAAGACAATAATCGCAATAATAGAAAGGCCGCCCGTACTTAAAGCGACGATAATAGCTGAAGCTAAAATTAAAGAGGCTAAGATTAAGGCATAAATCATACGATTGACCATCAGTTCAATATCTTTCCAGCGGTTCTCTCGATCCACCAGCTTTGCATTAATAACAAAGCGGCCATTTAAGAGATGGTCGACGAGCTGGGAAGTATCATCAGGTAGTTTAATCAGCTTTTCCAGCATGCCGTATGTCGTTAAGGCTAATTTCTCCTTAGATGGAAGAGCAAGTAAATTAAACACATCGGATTGCTGATAGTAGCTTTTCAAGATCGTCATGGCGTCAATTTCTGGTGATAAATCGAAGATTACACCTTCTAAAATAATTAAAGCGCGTACTAACGTAATCAACTCATGTGGCAAGGCAAGTTTATGTTTATGCATAACTTCCATAAACTGATCAAAAACGACTTCTATTTTGATGGAGCCTAGAGACCGTGTAGAGTAATGCTTGAAATAGTAAGATAGATCATCGTAAAATTCTACTTGGTCTACTTGGTGCTCTGTTCTAGCCACTTGTAAGACTAAAGTCATCAATTTTGAAATGTTTTCTGTTAAAGCTGCTTTCGTTATTTCTGTTAATAATTCGCGCATCGAGTCAGAAACTTCACCTACTATTCCAAAATCAATAAAATAAATCTGTTGATCTTTAATGAGGAGGTTTCCGGGATGAGGATCACCGTGGTAAAATCCATAATCGAATATTTGATTCATGAAAGAAAAAATTAGTTTTTCTGCAATGTCTTCCAAGACATAGCCTTCCTTAATCAATTCTTCACTTTTTAAGATGGGTATTCCCTCAATGTATTCTTGAACCAAAACTCGAGTTGTAACGTAGTCCATATGCAGCCGAGGGGAATTAACGAGCTTAGAGTCTTTAGTTTTCAGCCTGAAAGTGTTTAACGCACGCGCTTCCATTCTAAAATTTAATTCTCTGGCTGTTGATGTTTCAATCTCATCAAAGGCCGCATCAATATTCATTATCATATCTTTCATTGTGTCCGGTGCTACAGAAAGAAATTGTGAAAAAAGATGGATATCTCTTAATAACTCTTCTTCAATTTCCGGTCTTTGTACTTTCACAATCACTGATTCACCGGATTTCAGTCTTGCACGATGAACTTGAGCAATCGAGGCACTCGCTAAAGGCTCCTCGTCAAAATAATCAAATAATTCCTCCAAACTTGCATTTAGTTCACTTTCTACAATCTCTTTGACAGCCGCATAAGGAACTGATCGGGCATGATCTTGTAGTTTTTGGAGTTCACTTATGTAAGCATCCGGTAAGAGGTCATGGCGAGTGGATAAAATCTGACCAATTTTAATAAAACTAGGCCCCAACTCTTCAAAAGCCATGCGAAAACGACGGGCATCTTCTGCTTGATTTCCCGTCCTTACATATATTCTATAAATATGTCCGAAACCATATTTACCTAAAGTGGTAACGATTTCGGACAATCGTTCACGATTTGACTTAGCCATACCATCCCTCTGTCTTTATAGTTAAAGTTGATTAATTTTCTTTAGCTAATTCATCTTTCAATTCATTAAGCTCAGCTTGTAAACTTTGAATTTGAGTTTCCAATACATCAATATCCTGTTGTTGAGCAAAATTCAATTCAATCAAAGTCGCTTGTAACTCTTCTTGATTTATCTTGCCTATGCCGGTAGATCCTTTAGCTTTTTTGATAAGCTCTTCTGAAAAATCTTTACCTTCATCAACCGTTAACTTACCTTTTTTAACTAAATTAGTGACGACTTCATCGGCTTTTTCTACTGAGATAGCTGCTCCGCCGACACCTGCTAAAAGTAAATCTTTTAATTTTTCAAACATTTGAAAATCTCCTTTCATAATCCAAGATGATTAGATACTAAAGTTTATTATAACAAGGATAGAGTTAATTTTCCTGGAAAAGCTGCTATTTAATTTTAAAATAAAAAAACTAGGTAAAACACCTAGTTTTAATCCATTTCATTAACCGTGAATCGGCTTGCCTAATGCACCTTCTGCCGCATCAAGTACCATTTCACCTAATGTAGGGTGAGCATGAATGGTATCAGCAATATCTTCTGTAGTTAACTCTTGTTCAATTGCTAAAGTCAATTCAGCAATGAGGTCTGAAGCACCATGTCCTGCAACATGAGCACCAATAATTTTATTCGAATCTTTTTCAGTGATGATTTTTACAAAACCTTCGTCTTTACCTAAAGCAACGGCACGCCCGTTAGCTTGGTATTGGAATTTAGTTTGTTTCACACTAATGCCTGCATCTTTTGCACTTGAGCGTGAATGTCCAGCAGATGCCAGTTCTGGAGCTGTAAATGCAACAGCCGGCATCGCCCGGTAGTCTACCTTAGAATCTTTTCCAGAAATAGCTTCGGCAGCTACTTTTCCTTCATAAGAAGCTTTATGAGCTAGGGCATCTCCTTCAACGATATCACCAATCGCGTAGATACTTTCAACATTTGAGCGACCCTGGTCATCAACTTTTACTAAACCATGGTCAGTCAATTCCACACCAGCTGCTTCTAAACCAATGTTTTTGGTATTAGGGAATCGGCCGACAGTTACCATGACGTAATCGGCATCGATAGACTTTTCTTCGCCTTTTACTTCGTACTTAACGGTTACACCATTGTCTGTCTCCACAGCTTCTTTAGCCATAGCATTCCCAATAATTTCTGTTCCGTGAGCTTCAAATTCTTTTTTCACTAAGCGGACCATATCTTTGTCAAATCCACCGAGAATATCTTTCATTCCCTCTAAAATAGTAACTTTTGTTCCTAGACGAGCATATACACCGGCCAATTCTGATCCAATGTATCCCCCACCTACAACAACTAAAGATTCAGGTATTTCAGGTAAACTTAATCCTCCCGTTGAATCTAATACGCGGCCTTTAAATTCAAAACCTCCAATTTCGATAGGAGTTGATCCTGTTGCAATGATTGCATTTTTGAATGTGTAGCTTTCTTTACTGCCATCTTCTTTTTCTAAGTCGAATCCATTGGCACCCGTTACTGTTGCTGTACCCCAGATGATTTCAACATTATTTTGTTTAAGTAAGAACTCAACACCATCTGTCATTTGTTTAACAACTTCATTCTCTTTCCATTCTTGAGTGGTGTCCCAATCAATTTGGACATTCTCTGTGGAAATTCCAAACAATGATGAATCCTGTGCTTCAACGTATCGCTCAGAAGCTGATATTAAAGCTTTAGAAGGAATACATCCTACGTTTAGACAAACTCCTCCAATATATTCTTTCTCAACGATTGCTACTTGCTGTCCTTCTTGAGCCGCACGAATAGCTGCAACGTACCCCCCAGGACCTGATCCAATAACAACAGTGTCTAACTCATATGTGAAATTTTCTGACATGTATAGTCACCAATACCTTTCTCTTAATTGTTAGTGCTCGATGCATCATAAAACACACAAACTATGCTCATTATATTACTCCATGGGATATAATTCAAGGTCTTACTCCTTTGATTAGCCTTTCAAATAATAGAATACCTTTAATCAAACAGCCTCTATTTCACAAACTTTTTAACTTCTCCAGGCATATTCCTTCTTTCGTCATAAAATCTAAAGATAAATTTTACATCTTAATAGAATGTCATGTATAATGAATAGAAGGAAATTAAGATTTCAAAGGAGTTTCGTATGACTATGATTACTATGGAAGATATTATTCGGGAAGGGCATCCTGCTTTACGACAGCGAGCAAAAAAAGTAGAGATTCCTATCAGTCAGGATGTTAAAGATCTGGGACAAGAAATGATGACTTTCTTGGTCAACAGTCAGGATCCCGAGCTGTCTGAAAAATATGATTTAAGAGCTGGAGTAGGCCTGGCAGCACCTCAAATCGATCAAGGTCTAAGAATCGCTGCGGTGCATATACCAGATGAATACGAAGATGATTCACCTATTTTTTCTGACGTACTTATTAATCCTATTATCAAGCGTCAGTCTGTTAAAAAAGCAGCCTTACCTACTGGCGAAGGATGTCTATCGGTAGATAGAGAAGTTCCAGGCTATGTCGCCCGCTCGAAAAGAATTACGATAGAGTACACAGATTTGAACAATCAAGTACAAAAAGTTAAGTTGAATGATTACTCAGCTGTTGTCGTCCAACATGAAATCGACCATCTCAATGGTATTATGTTCTATGACCACATCAATGAGGAGGACCCCTTCTATCTCGATTCAGACACTGAATTATTAGAATTCGAAGATTAAGAAATCCTAAGTTATATAGCTTAGGTTTTTTAATTATGAAAAAGTAAAGAATAACAAGACTTATTTGTCTATTGAAAGTAAGTCATGTTAAAATAGAAGCAGTGTGTACTTAAGTACATAAAGACGAACGTATAAAAAACAAAGGAGATATGATATGTCAGTAAATATCAAAAACAACGAGACTGGGGTATTTGCAGTCGGCGGTTTGGATGAAATAGGTAAGAATACCTACGGCATCCAATTTCAAGATGAAATTATTTTAATCGATGCGGGGATTCGATTCCCGGAGGATGATTTGCTCGGAATAGATTATGTTATTCCAGATTATACTTACCTCAAAGAAAATCAAGACAAAATTAAAGGCTTATTTATTTCTCACGGTCACCAAGACCATATCGGTGGGATTCCCTACCTGTTAAAAGAATTTAATATACCTATTTATGCAGATGCTTTTGCGATGTCTTTAATTGAAGGCAGTTTACGTGAGCACCACCTGTTAAAAGACACAGAATTGCACACCATTACTGAAGATGACGTGATAAAATTTAGAAAGACAAGTGTTTCTTTCTTTAGAGTGACCCACAGTATCCCTGAAGCATTTGGTGTGGTCGTACAGACACCCAGTGGGAATATTGTCCATACCGGTGACTTCAAGTTTGATTTTACACCGGTTGGGAAACAGGCTAACTTACATAAAATGGCTAAGATTGGGAGTAATGGTGTTCTAGCCTTACTTTCAGACTCTACTAATGCTGAGGTAGAAGAATTTACTAAATCAGAGCGCGTCGTGGGAGATACGATTGCTCGTTTAGTGAATCAACAAATCGAAGGACGCATTATATTTGCTAGTTTTGCTTCTAACATTTCTCGTGTTCAAATGCTGATTAATGCAGCCATTAAAACCGGCCGTAAAATTTCAGTTTTTGGTAGAAGTATGGTCAATGCTGTAGAAAATGGCCAGGAATTAGGCTATCTTACAGCTCCTGAAGGATTGTTTGTTAAAGCGAATGAGCTCAACAATCTGCCAGCCAGCGAGTCCATCATCTTATGCACAGGCTCCCAAGGAGAACGATTAGCAGCTTTAAGTCGTATTGCCAACGGAACTCACCAGCAGCTGTCAATCCAGCCCAATGATACCGTCATCTTCTCTTCTTCCCCTATCCCTGGTAATAAAACCAGTGTGAAAAGAGTTATCAACCAGCTCCGGGAGGCCGGTGCAACAGTGATTCATGGTAAATTAAATAACATTCATACATCAGGGCATGGAAGCCGAGAAGAACAAAAATTAATGCTGTCCTTAATTAAACCTAAATATTTTGTCCCTATCCACGGGGAGCACCGTATGTTGAAAATCCACGCGAGTATGGCGCAGGACATTGGTGTACCGGAAGACAACTGTTTTGTAATGGATAATGGTGACGTCTTAGCGTTAACATCAGATACCGCCCGAGAAGCCGGCCACTTTGATGCAGAAGAAGTTTATGTGGACGGTAAAGGGATTGGAGATATTGGTAATATCGTTCTACGTGACCGTCGCATCTTATCTGATAACGGGTTGCTTGTTGTCGTCGTTACGATAGATGTTGACAAACGACGTATTGTGAGCGGACCGGATATCATATCCCGCGGTTTCATCTATATGCGTGAATCAGAAGAATTAATCCGTGAAACTCAAAAGGCCGCCTTTAACAGTATTCAAAGATCCTTAAAATTTGAAACACTTAACCGGCACAAAATGAAATCCAGTCTGATTGACAGCTTGAAAAACTTCCTATACAAAAAGACTGAAAGAAAACCAATGATTTTACCTGTCTTTATGGAAATCTAAAATTAATTTAACAAGAATAGGGCCGTATTGAAAACAATCAATACGTCCCTTTTTTTAATCTATTTTTTCACCATTTAAAATAAGTTTTCGGCTGTTTTCCCACTGAAAAAAAGCCGCATAATTACGGTGGGTATTGTAAAGACCCATGTACTCTTTTTGACCATCTATCCTTTCAACAGCCACAGCTTCCCCTTCAAGAAACGTGAGAACATTAGCGAAACCAAAGTCTAAACCAGTTAAGACATTTTCTAACTCCTTTTGAACCGCCTCTAGACTGAGATCTAAAAA